>JAEMQQ010000012.1:5013-42149 GCA_016463775.1 Ilumatobacteraceae bacterium
GTCCGTCGAGGGAAGCCACTTTGGTGTTGAGATGCACGAGACCAGGCAGGCGGTCGGCCATCTGGCGCGGTAGTGCACCCATCCCAAGACGTGGCACGGCTGCATCACCAGCACCGAGACAGCGAAAGATGATGTCGAACATGCGCCGCGACGTAGTAAGCGACGGGTCAAGTTGAATGCCGCCAAACAGTGGGCGAAAGAACTGGTCAATGATCGATTGCGAAAATCCGGCGCGGCGCAGCGCCACGACGGTGGGCAGGTCTTGCCCGCGCAACAACTCGCGTGGGTCGCCCCGCAGCGTACGTGCGCGCAGCAGGGCGATACGCGCCTTGTCGGCGATGGTGCCGATGGGTGCGCGCGCTGTGCTGAGCAGCGAGCGTGGCGCACGAAACGGGTCGCTCACTTCGTATGAGCGACCACGCATCATTACGAGTGCGCCCGGTGCGAACTTGCACAACTCAAGTGCATCGGTGTCTATTTGGCGTTGCAATTCGGGATACGACGTCAGCAGTGTTTGAAACCCGTGATCAAGACGAAAGCCATCGACGACATCGGTGCGAATTCGTCCGCCAACATCGTCTTGCGCTTCAAGTACCACCACATTGAGCGATTTGCCATGTAAGTGGCGTGCCGCAGCAAGCCCGGCCAAACCGGCGCCAACGATGGCGACGTCGGCACGAACTGGGAGTTGGCTCACTGACGCACCGGTTGCGGAATCATTTTTGCAATAGAGCGCGCAATGCAATTTCCAACGTGGGATGGCTGAACTCGAAACCAGCGCCACTCAGCGCTGCTGGAATCACGCGCTGACCAGTAAAGAGCAACGCGTTGGCAAGTTCGCCACCGAGCAAGAGTTTGGGGCCGATAGACGGCACCGCAAGCACGGCTGGGCGGCGCAACACTTTGCCCATCACTGCGGCAAAGTCTGCGTTCGTGATCGGCGCTGGGGCAGTGAGGTTTACTGCACCCTGCAGGCTGGAGGTCAGAAGATGTTCGATTGCAGAGACTTCGTCGTCGATCGAAATCCAGCTTTGCCATTGATTACCCCGTCCGAACCTGCCACCGAGACCGGCACGAAACAGCGGCAATTGTTTTTTGAGTGCGCCACCCTTGGTGGACAGCACGATGCCTGTGCGCAGGAACACCGTTCGCGTACCCGCGCCAACGGCGGCAGCTTCCCATTCTTTGCAGACGTCAGCAAGGAACCCCGTGCCTGCGGCGGCATCCTCGTGGAGTGGCTCGTCGCCACACGCACCATAGATGCCGATGGCTGACCCCGACAAAAACACTGACGGACGTTTCGCGGCACCAGCAATGACCGACGCCAGCAGTTTGGTGCTCTTTACGCGACTGTCGAGAATTTCGCGCTTGTACGAATTGGACCACCGCTTGTCGCCGATGCCAGCACCCGACAGATGAATGACGGCGTCAGCGCCATCGATAACAGAGGCATCGATATCGCCGCGGGCCGGGTTCCAGGTCGACTCACCTTGTTTGGCCGTGCGACGCACGAGGCGCACTACCTCGTGGCCGTGCGCAGTGAGTTGAGGAACCAGAGCCGAGCCAATGAGCCCGCTGGCACCCGAAACAACGATTCGCATGTCGTCAGACTACGCCCGAACCGACTTCCAAAAATTGCGCAACTATCAATTTACGGAATGACGATGGGGATTGATGTCACGACCGTATTCGGGCGGAAGAGCAATCGGGCCTTGATAGCCAAAGCCGACTGGTTATGTAGCCACTGCGAACGCAGGCTGGTGACGAACTCTGGAATCACGACAGTGACGATGTCATCCGACTGCAGGCCGTCGAGCCGTTCAATTTCCGAGAGAACCTTTTCTGTGAGATTGCGGTAGTCATCAACGGTGGTGTCAAGGGCAACGTTGGGGAAACTCTGTGCCCAGGCGCGCTGTAATTCATCCGACTCTTCGTTCGAGCCCACGATGCTGAGGGCCAACAGGCGATCTGGGTTCAGGCTCTGGGCGTATTTCACCGCTTGTACGACGCCGGCATTGATCGAGCCCACCAGCACCACTACGAAATGAGTGCGGAAAGGCGGAACAACCTGGTCTGCAACCTTGAGGAACTCTCGAACTCGCATGTAGTGACGGTTGATGACCGTGAAGATAAAAATCATGGTCGGAATCACAACCGCAGGAATCCATGCTCCATCGGTGAACTTGACGGTCACGACGGTCAGGGCTACGGCCAATGTGGTGAGCGCGCCGACACCGGTAAAGAACGCCTTCAACAACCAGGACTTCTCTTTCAGCCGAACGAGTCGCACGAACATTCCCGTCTGGCTGATCGTGAAGCCGGTGAATACCCCGACTGCGTAGAGCGGAATGAGCGCATTCACAATGCCGCCGAAGGCAACCACCAGCACCGACGCAGCAACACCGAGGGCAATGATGCCGTTGCTGAAGACGAGACGGTCGCCACGATTGGCGAGTTGTCGTGGCAGGAAACTGTCCTTGGCAATTACTGATGAGAGGCGGGGAAAGTCGGCGTAGGCGGTGTTCGCAGCAAGAATCAGAATGCCGAATGTGGCGAATTGCGTGATGAAGAAAAAGATATTGCGACCGCCGTAAACCTGCTCTGCCAACTGCGCGAGCACGGTGTCACGAATCTTGCCCTCCTCGTCTTTCAGCGGCTGTAGTTGCTGGGCAAGCACACTCAGACCAAAAAATGAGGTTCCAAGTATGACCGCCATCAACATGAGCGTCTGGGAGGCGTTGCGGGCCTCGGGCTTTTCAAAGGCTGGTACCCCGTCGGCTACGGCCTCGATACCAGTCAGAGCAACTGCGCCCGAGGAAAATGCCTTGAGGAAATAAAAGAGGGTGAGAGCTTTCTGGCCCTCGAGTAATTCGCGCTCCACTTCACCCGTGTGGGGTATCGGGCCAAGATCTTGAAAGTAGACGCGGTAGAGACCAACAAGAATGAGCGCGGCAAGGCTCAGGATGTAGAGATACGTAGGTGGCGCAAACAGTGCCCCTGATTCACGAACACCACGCAGGTTGGCGAATGTGACGAGGAAGATGAATGCAATGCAGAGCGCAACTCGATACGGCGCCAAACCGTTGAAGGCCGACACGATTGCCGCTACGCCACCCGCCACGGACACCGCGACGGTGAGGATGTAGTCAACGAGCATTGAAGCACCTGACACGAGTGACGGGTATTTGCCGAGGTTGTCCTTGGCCACGATGTAACTGCCGCCGCCGTGCGGGTAGGCGTGAATTGTCTGTCGGTAACTGTTCACAACGATCGCCAGCAAGATGACCACCATGATTGCGATCGGCACAAGGTTGTCGAAGGCGGCCAAACCGACGGCAGCCATCGTCAGAAAGACGATGAGAATCTCTTCGGTGGCATAAGCGGTGCTGGAAATCGCATCGCTGGCAAAAACCGGCAGTGCCACCCGCTTTTTCAGACGATGGTGCGCATCTTCGGTGTTGGCAATCGGGTTGCCGACGAGACGGCCCTTCCAGCGGGCGAACCCGGTGCGATTGTCTTTGGTGGTTGGTGCCATGAGTGAACTTTCCAGACGGTCCTGGACGCGAAGTACGATGGTAGTTCGTGCATGTTGTCATCGTTGGTTGCGGGCGTGTGGGCTCAACGTTGGCGCGGGAATTGTCGCTGCTCGGCAACACGGTCGCCGTAATCGATCGTCGCGCTGATGCATTCCTGCGACTGGGCGACGACTTTGCCGGCCAGACCCTCGTTGGAATTGGTTTTGACCCCGACATCCTTATCTCTGCGGGCATCGAGCGCGCCGACGCACTTGCCGCAGTTACCAACGGCGACAACTCCAACATCATGATTGCCCGCGTGGCCCGCGAGCGGTTCGGCATTCACAGCGTGGTGGCCCGCATCTATGACCCCAAACGATCGGAAATTTATGAGCGGCTGGGCATCGCCACCGTGGCCACCGTGAAGTGGACCGCCGAGCGCATCATGCGCCGCATCGTGAGCGATCGCCCGTCAGTGGAGTGGACCGACCCGAGTGCCGAACTCGTGCTCGTCGAACGCATCGTGGGGGACGCATGGGTGGGTGAGCGAATCGGTGAACTCGATCGTGGCTGTGCAAAAGTCGTCGGAGTACGCCGTTTTGGCAAAGCACTGCTGGCAAGTGATGATGTGCTCGTGCAACAAGGCGATGTGCTGTACGTCGCAGTGCTCAACGACGACATCGCCAAACTTGACGCTTTTCTCACACAAGGCCCGGGTGAGCGTCGATGAAAGTGATTATCGCTGGTGGTGGCAGTGTCGGACGCTTCACGGCGCGTGAAATGGTGAATGCGGGGCACACCGTGACGATTCTTGACAACGATCGGTCCACAATTCGTGAGTACCAATCACGGCCAGAGTCGAGTGGCATCGAATGGCATTTCGGTGATGCCTGCGACTACCTGGTGCTCGACGCAGTCGGTTGTCGAGACGCCGATGTCGTGGCCTCGGTGACCGGTGATGACGAAGACAACTTGGTGATCTCACTATTGGCCAAGCAGGAATTCGGCGTGCCACGCGTCGTTGCGCGGGCCAACAATCCGAAGAACTATTGGATGTTCAACGAGATGTGGGGTGTCGATGTTTCGGTGTCGACGCCGCACCTGATCACGAGCCTGGTGCAAGAGGCAACTTCAGTGGGCAACTTTGTTCGCCTCATGCAGTTGAAGGGTGGCAAAGCCGAACTGGTCGAGGTGACCCTTGCCGAGTCGTCACCAGCCGCCAATCGCGCGCTGGCAGATTTGGTGTTGCCGCGCAGTGCAACGATTGTGGCGATCGTGCGGGCCGAACGGGTGATGGTGCCCACCAAAGACACCGTGCTGCGCGCGGGTGACGAAGTGATGGCGCTCATCACCGAGGATGCTGAAGCTGCAGTTGCCAAACTGTTGGTGGGCTAAAGCGGCAGACAGCTTCGCGCGCTCTACTGCCCGGGGCTGGGGAGCAAGCGGTACACAGGGTTCAACATCACACGGCGTTTGCCCTCGAAGTGGGCAACCCCCGACACAGTCAGTCCGCGATTGTGGCCGATGCCCGGAATTCGTTCGCGACCGCTGAAGATGACGATGATTTCGCCGGTGCCATCACTGATCTCAACCTCGACCGCAGAAATACCGGCGCGCGGCTTGACGCTCATGCGACGAATCTCACCACACACGTCGACCCGCCGACGCATCGGCATGTCGGCCAATGTCACCATGTGCAGTTCGCCAAACTTTGCACAAAGGCGTTCGGAAACCAATTCGTCCTTGGTCTGTGAACCACGGCCGAGGAAGTCGCGAATACCCATAGGCGTTGACTTCAGCGTACGCTCAACGAGGTGAGCACCCGAAAACTCATCATTGCCAGCCTGATCTGCGGGCTGCTCATCCTTGCTGCGGGAAGTCTGAAGTTGTTCCAGACGTCGAGCGACTCGGGTGGGTCGCCAAACTTGTTCAAACTTGGTACAACGGTGGAAATGGCCGGGGTCAGGGTCACGGTTGCAACTGTGCAGGTGACCGCCGACAAAACTTACGTCAACGTGACGATGAACGGGTCGGTCGGCGATTCACCGATTGCGGGTTGGTCGATGCTGGCAAATGGTGAGATCACCACGCCACTTGCCTCGACCGTGTGTCCGAGCGCGCCACGAGAGGTGATGTGCGTGCTTGAATTCGTCGTGGCAGTCGGCACACCGACAATTGTGTTCGTGCGTGATGGCGACAAAACGCAATGGTTGGGCTCATAACCTCACGAAACCGCTACCGTACATAGATGTGGA
The DNA here is from genome assembly GCA_016463775.1 of Ilumatobacteraceae bacterium. Classification (GTDB taxonomy): domain Bacteria; phylum Actinomycetota; class Acidimicrobiia; order Acidimicrobiales; family Ilumatobacteraceae; genus F1-60-MAGs027. The sequence goes on from JAEMQQ010000012.1 coordinate 10,784, forward strand.
AGGCGAACAGTTCGACCTCGTTGTCATAGGTGGTGGGCCGGGCGGCTATGCGGCTGCTTTCTATGCCGCATCGGCGGGCATGAGGGTGGCGTTGATCGAAAAAGACACCATCGGTGGTACCTGTCTCAATCGCGGTTGCATTCCCGCCAAGGCGTTCTTGGAGAGTGCCGCGGTGTTTCGTCATGTCGCACATGCCAAAGACTTTGGCATCGAATCAACGGCGCCAGTCGTCAATTTTGCCATTACCCAGGCACGCAAGCAGACCATCGTCAGCGGTCTCGTGAAGGGCCTGACGGGTCTCACCAAAAGCAAAAAAGTCACCTATTTACTCGGCACTGGTTCGCTCGGTGCGGGCCGCACCGTCACCGTACGGGGCAGCGATGGTGGAAAGCGCATACTCATTGGTGAACATGTCATTTTGGCGTCGGGTTCGGTGCCACGGACGATCCCAGGTTTCGTCGTTGGTGGCCCGATCATGACCTCCGACGAGGTATTGGCTCTCGAAAAAATTCCGTCGCGCATGGCGGTGATCGGTGGCGGTGCAATCGGCTGTGAGTTCGCCTCGTGCTTTGCCGACCTTGGTTCTGCGGTCACGATCCTCGAGGGTCTGCCCAAGGTGTTGCCAGGTCTCGACACCGACGTTGCGAATGTGGTCGTGAAGTCGTTCAAGAAACGGAACATCGACATTCGCACCGGTGTGCAAGTCACGGGGCACACACCACTTGCCTCAGGTGGCACCACCGTGTCGTTCGGTTCGGGGGAGACGTTGGAGGTCGATGCCGTCGTCATCTCGGTCGGTCGACGTCCGTATTCTGACGAACTTGGTTTACAAGGCACCAACGTGGTGGTCAGCGAGCGTGGCTTCGTTGATGTCGACGGCTACTGCCAAACCGGTGAGCCAAAGGTGTATGCCGTCGGTGACTTGATCAGCACTGCGCAACTCGCCCACGTTGCCTACGCCGAGGCGATCGTGGCGGTCAAACACATGCGCGGCGAAAAGGTGTACCCAGTCATGTACGACCGTGTGCCGTGGGCGATTTATTGTCATCCCGAAGTTGCGTGGGCGGGGCCGTCAGAAGAAGAGGCACGAGCAGCGGGTCACGATGTGGTCGTTGCCAAACACCAATTTCGGTCCAACTCACGCGCGATGATTCTTGGAGAACTCGATGGCCTCGTCAAGATCATCGCCAAAAAAGATCGTGACGGCCGGGCCGGTCAGGTGCTCGGCGTGCACATGGTGGGCCCGTGGGTCACCGAGCAATTGTCGGGCGGGTACCTGGCAGTGAATTGGGAAGCGACCGTGGATGAAATTGCCGAGTTCCTCCAGCCGCACCCGAGCCTCACGGAGGTGTTCGGCGAAACCGTCATGTCTCTCACCGGTCGAAGCATCAACGCCTAGCCATGAGGTATTCACACGATGGCTGATATCACCCTTCCACAACTTGGCGAAACGGTCACTGAAGGCACGATCACACGTTGGTTCAAAAATATTGGGGACACGGTGAATGCCGATGAGCCACTCTTTGAAGTGTCAACCGACAAAGTAGATACAGAAGTTCCCTCGCCGATTGCCGGAACGCTGACCGAGATTCGCGTGCCGGTGGGCGAAACGGTGCCGGTCGGAACCGTGATTGCAGTGGTCGGGGCGTCGAGCGGTGCACCTGCGCCCGCCCCGAAGCCCACCGCTACACCTGCACCTGTTGCGGCACCGAAGCCCGTCGCTGCACCCGCACCCGTTGCTGCACCTGCGCCCGCACCGAAGCCCGCCGCTGCACCTGCACCCGTTGCTGCACCTGTTGCTGCACCGGCGCGTGCGAGCGTGTCGAGCAACCTGCTGTTGTCACCCGTCGTGCGTCGTTTGGTCAATGACCATGGCATTGACGTGGCGGTGCTCGTGGGCACTGGCCCAGGCGGGCGAATCACCCGTGAGGATGTGCTTGATTACATCGACGCGCACGGCTTGACACGGGGTGGGGTTGCTGCGGCTGTTCCTGTTGCTGTGCCTGTTGCTGCGCCTGTTGCTGCGGCTGTGCCTGTTGCTGCGGCTGTGCCTGTTGCAGCAGCTGTACCACGCGTGGTCGTTGGCGCACGCGACGAGGCGATCCCACTCTCCAAGATTCGTCGTTTGACGGGCAGCCACATGTTGGCCAGCAAGAACGTCGCCCCCCATGCGTTCAGCGTCGTTGCCGTCGACTATGCGAACGTCGACGTCGCTCGCAACGCGGTGAAAGATGCGTTCAAGTCAGCTGAAGGGTTCACCCTCACCTACCTGCCATTCATCAGTCGGGCGATCATCGATGCGCTCGCCGAATATCCGCATCTGAATGCAAGCCTCGACGGTGACACGTTGGTCGTGCACAAATACATCGACCTCGGTATCGCCGTAGACCTCGACTACCAGGGCTTGTTGGTGCCAGTGGTGCGCGGTGCCGAAGGCAAGCGACTGCGCGCAATCGCACGGGAGATTTTCGACCTTGCATCACGGGCTCGTAGCCGCAAGTTGTCACCCGACGAAATTTCTGGTGGCACATTCACTATTTCCAACAATGGTTCGGCAGGCTCGGTCTTGACGATGGCGATCATCAATCAACCACAGGTCGCGATCATGAGCACGGATGCAATCGTGCGTAAACCAGTGGTCGTCGGCTTGCCGGACGGTTCGGAGAGCATCGCCATTCATCCGGTTGGCAACCTGGCGATGAGTTGGGATCACCGTGCCTTTGACGGTGCGTATGCTGCGAACTTCTTGGCGAAGGTGAAGCAGATCCTTGAAACGCAGGACTGGTCGGCGGAGCTCTAAATGCGCGTTCGTTGGCTCGGGCGGGTCAACTACCGCGACGCCCTCGCGCTACAAGAGAGTCTTTTTGCGCACGCCCAAGACGACTACCTTCTGATGCTCGAACATCACCATGTGTTCACCTATGGAGCGACTGCTGACCTCGCGACAAATCTGCGCTGTGACCCGGCGCAAGTCGGCGCCGACTTGGTGCGTGTCAACCGTGGTGGTGACATCACCTATCACGGTCCTGGACAATTGGTGGTCTATCCGATTCGTTCGCTGCCGGGAAAGCACGGTGACGCTTCACCACCTGACATCACCGCGTATGTGTGCAGCGTCGAACAACTTGTCATTGACGTGCTCGGTGAATTGAGCATCGCTGCCGGCCGTAAGGCTGGCTATCCCGGGGTGTGGATCGAGCCTGACTCAGAGCGCGCCCGAAAAATTTGTGCCATCGGGGTGCGGGTGGCCCGTGGTGCCACAGCGCGACGCACGATGCATGGTTTTGCACTCAATGTCGAACCCGATCTGCGGTACATGCGTGAACACATCGTGCCGTGTGGCATCGGTGAATGGCCGGTCACGTCGCTACGCGAAGAAGGCTCGACGGCAACCTTGCGGGAAGTAGCCGATGTCGTGGCGCGGTTGGCCACCGAACGCTGGGGTACCACCGATCGTCAGGATGTTGCGTGGGAGTATGAACCAGACTTCCTGGGGCTGCAGATCAACGAACGTAAACCGGAGTGGTTACGCCCGCATGTGTCGCACGGTGCCGAGGTGTTGGCAACGAAAAAAATCCTGCGTGATGCACATTTGGTGACCGTCTGCGAAGAGGCTGGTTGTCCGAATTTGTCGGAGTGTTGGCGTGACGGCACCGCAACGTTCATGGTGCTGGGCGAGCGGTGCACGCGCGCCTGCGGGTTTTGTCTGGTGGACACCCGCAAACCTGATCTTCCCGATGTCGACGAGCCGCTGCGCGTGGCGCAGGCGGTTGCACAAATGCGACTGCAGCATGCAGTGCTGACCATGGTGGCGCGCGACGACCTGCCTGATGGCGGGTTCGCTCACGTCGCAGAGTGCATCACGCAGATTCGTCATAACAACGCAGGTGTCAACATCGAAACCTTGGTGTCTGATGCAAAGGGCGAAAGCACATCGCTGCAGTTGATTTTTGCTGCCCGCCCTGACGTGTTCAATCACAACATCGAGACGGTTGCCCGTTTGCAGCGTGTCGTGCGGCCGTCGGCGGGTTATGCGCGCAGCCTTTCGGTGCTGGCACGGGCGCGACAGGCCGGGCTCGTGACGAAGTCTGGTTTCATGCTCGGGCTGGGTGAGCAAAGTCACGAAGTGGAGTCACTACTCGCCGACCTAGCGTGCGTGGGCGTGAGCATCGTGACCATCGGCCAATATCTGCGACCTACCAACGACCATTTGCCGGTCGTGCGCTGGGCGAACCCTGAAGAGTTCGCGCACTACAAAACTGTCGGTGAATCGCTGGGCATCACCCATGTGGAAGCCAGCCCACTGACCCGCTCGAGTTATCACGCCAAGCGGGCCGCTGGTGAGGCTGGGGTCGTTGCCGTACCTGTCGCTCTGCCGGTGTTGGTGCGTCGATGACGCCCCGCGCACTTGACCACATCATTACGAGTGAACGCACCGTCGAAGGCGGTGGTTTCGTCGTGCGCCGCCCATTTCCGACGGCCAAGCTCAGTCATATTGACCCGTTTTTGTTACTCGATGAAATGGGCCCGATGGACTATGCGCCGGGCAAAGCAATTGGTGCGCCCGAGCATCCACATCGTGGTTTTGAAACCGTCACCTACCTCATGCACGGAGCGATGGACCATCGCGACACGACAGGTGCAGTTGCCACCATTCGCCCGGGTGGCGTGCAGTGGATGACGGCCGGCTCGGGTGTGGTGCACAGCGAGTTGCCAACACCGGAGTTCCTGGCCTCGGGTGGTCGCATGCACGGTTTTCAGTTGTGGGTCAACCTGCCAGCCAAGTCAAAGATGATTGCACCGCGTTACCAAGGTTTTGACGGCAACGAGTTGCAGCGTGTAACGCTTGCCAACGGCGGCGAAATTCGGGTGGTAGCCGGCACGGTGATGGGCGTGACGGGTGCCGTGCAAACAACCAGCCCGATGACGTACGCACACGTGTTACTGCAAGCCGGTGAAGAGGTGCAATGGGAACCAGCCGATGGGCAAACCGCACTCGTGCATGTGTTCGAAGGTGATCTCGTGGCCAATGGGCACGTGGGCGAATCCGGGCAGATGATGGTGTTCGAACGCTCGAGCGGTGGCATCACACTGCGCACCGACACAGCAGCACAGGCACTGCTGCTCGGGGGCCAACCACTCGGCGAGCCGGTGGTGCGGTCGGGGCCGTTCGTGATGAACACCCGCGAAGAAATCGTGCAGGCGTTTCGCGACTACGAAGAAGGGCGACTCGTTCAGGGTCGGTGACATGAACACCACAACTGCGGGCCCCGCGATCTATGCACAGCGCTTGGCGCGCGTGCGTGCCCAGATGCACAGCCAAGGTATCGATGCGTTGGTCGTGTCGGTGGGCTTCGACCTGCCGTTTCTCATCGGGTACCACGCCATGCCACTCGAACGTTTGACGGCACTGGTCGTGACCGCCGATCGCGCCACGCTCGTGGTGCCCCGACTTGAAGCACCGCGAGTCGAGCATTTTGCATCGGTGTTCGACCTCGTGCCGTGGAACGAAACGGATGATCCGGTGGCGATCACCGCAGGCTTGATCGGCACTGCCCAATGTGTGGCCATCGGCGACCAGATGTGGGCCCGCTTCTTGGTGGAATTGCTGAAGCATCTTGCGGGCAGGCATTTCGTGCGGTCGGTTGACGTGGTTGGTCCGCTGCGAATTCAAAAGGATGCGGCGGAGATTGCCGCACTCGTGGCCGCCGGTGCGGCTGCCGATCGTGTGGCTGCCCAATTGCAAAGCGGGGCGATTGCCCTCGTCGGGCAAACCGAGGCACGAGTGTCGGCCGACATCTCGGCGCGCCTCCTTGCTGAAGGCCATGACGTGGTGAATTTTGCGATCGTTGCCGCCGGTGAAAATGCATCAAGCCCGCATCACCATGCCGGTGCACGGGTGATTCGTCATGGCGACATCGTGCTCTGTGATTTTGGCGGCACGATGAACGGCTACTGCAGCGACATCACACGATGCGTGCACATTGGTGAGCCCACGGCGGATATCGCACGTGCATGGAGCGACCTGCGACGGGCGCAAGAAGCTGGCGTCATGGCGGGTCGGGTTGGTGCCACATGTGAATCGGTCGATACTGCAGCCCGCCAAGTGCTCACCGAGGCAGGCTGGGGTGAGTATTTCATCCATCGCACGGGTCACGGCATCGGCATGGAGGCGCACGAAGAGCCGTACATGGTGAGTGGCAATCGGCTGCCGATCGTGCATGGGCATGCATTCAGCGTCGAACCAGGTATTTACCTGGCCGGTAAGTGGGGCATGCGACTGGAAGACATCGTGGTGGCCACCGACGATGGCCCATTGCGGATGAACGCCACGCCGCGCGAGTTGGTCATTTTGTGAAACTCGACGCTGCAACGGTGATGTTGCAGTGGGCGAGTGGAGGGATGTTGTTCCTCTGGTTCACGTTTCGCTCTGGTGAAATCTCCGTCGGCTACGGGAAGTTGTTGCGTGGCGTGTACGCCGCGATCGCGCTCATTGGCGCCGGCATAGGTTTTGCATTCGACCAGGTGATCGCCCGTGAAGTTGCAGCGCTCGTGCTGGCGGCGCTGGCCATCATCGGTTTCGCGCGCCGCGACACCGTGCTCGACCGTCTGGCGATCGGTGTGGGGTTTGCAGGTGTGGTAGCTGCAGCCCTCGTCACCGATTATCAGGCCAATGTGCTGTGGCTCGTGCGACTGCTCGTCGGTGCAGTGTTCCTCGGTGCCATCAGCGATGCGATGCTGCTTGGTCATTGGTACCTGGTGCAACCTGGAATGCCACGCAAGCTGCTCAATCAACTCAGCAACATATTGCTCGTGGTGTGGCCCTTTGAAATCGTGGCGATGATCGTGCCGACGGGCATGGTGAGCGTGTTGAATGGCACGATCGACGACGGTTGGAACGGTGTGCTTGGTTGGTTTTGGTTGGCCTGTGCGCTGCTCACTGGTGTCTTGGCATGGTTCACGCGCGCGGCATTGCGCGAGCGCAGTTACTCAGCAGTCATGGCCGCAACGGGGCTGAGCTATCTGGCAATCTTGATGGGCTTTGGTACGGATTTGATAGCGCGGGCGCTGCTCGTTACCTAGCGCAATTCAGCGCGGAGCCACGAGCGGCCACGGGCGTGAACGCTCGTAGGCGAGTGCCAACTCGAGCAGCAGCGGTTCGGCAAAGTGGCGTGACATCACCTGCAAGCCAACCGGCAAACCATCCACGCTGCCAGCCGGAATCGAGATGCCGGGGTTGCCGTAGATGTTGGCCGGAATAGTGAGCACACCGTTGTTGCCTGCGCCAGCCACCACACCACCGAACGTGTCGGGCAACGGGCCCTGTGCGCTGAAGGCGACATCAGGGTTACTGGCGGTGATGATTATGTCGACTTCGCCGAGAATTTCGGCCATGCGGCGGTTGAGTTCGACGCGCCGAGTTTCAAACCTGCCGCGCGCCTCGGTGCCGTACAGATCTTGCGTGTGCTGGAGGCCGTAACGCATTTCGGGGGTGAGCATGTCGGCACACGCCGGCCAGTGATCGCGCAACTCGAATGCCAGCGCCGCCATGCCGGTGATCGACCAGGCAGCGCCCAAGCGTGGTAGCGCAGTGTTGACACCGCTGACTCGTTGCATGCCGGTGATCTTGATGAGGTGCTCGCCGGCTTCTTCGAGCACGGCCCACATGGCGGGCGAGACCACTGCCGAGCCCCAGTCGGCAACGATGATCGCCCGCGCACCACGCGTCGGCACACTGCCCAGACCTGCCTCCCAACCGTCGACCCGCGGCAGGCTCAGCGGGTCGTTGTCTTCGTGGCCGTTGCAGACATCAAACCAGCGCGCAGTGTCGCGCACACTGCGTGTCAAGCAACCAGTGGTGGTGGTGAGGTTGCCGTTTGAAGCGCCAGGCCCGCGCGGAATGCGACCAAAAGTCGACTTCAGACCAACCAGCCCGGTGAAGCCAGCAGGAATACGAATCGAGCCGCCGCCATCGCCACCCGTGGCGATGGAAGCCAAACCACCGGCAACGCCAGCAGCACTGCCTCCCGATGAACCACCAGGTGTACGGTCGTGTTGCCACGGGTTGTGTGTTGCACCATGCAACAGCGTGCGGGTGAGATTGACACCACCGAACTCGCTCGAGGTGGTTTGACCAGCGAGTACACCGCCTGCGGCGCGAATGCGCAGCAACATCGTGTCGGTGGTTTCAGCGATGCGGTCTTTGAACACCAAACTGGCGTCGGTATCGGGCCAACCGAGGTTGTGGTCGAGTTCTTTTACACCAATCGGCACACCACCGAAAGGCAGCGACACGTCGGCCGTGCGGGCTGCATCCAACGCACGCTCGCGGTCAAGAAAACAAAATGCGTTCAGGTCACTGGCGTCGATTGCATCGTAAGTTGCCTGTAACTCTTCAACGGGTGAGCGTTCACCCCGACGAAATGCAGCGACGAGTGAAACGGTGTCACCAAGCCACGGAGTATCAGCCACGCCCCAAGCGTACGACGCACGCATCGTTAGCCTGCAATCGATGGACTCTCGAGCGTTTCTTGGACTAGAGCAATGCTCTGAAAATTCTTTTTCGTTGTCGGTCGTGCCGCAAGTGACCACGAGCGGTGGCTTTCTGTTTGGTGGTGCCGGTCTTGGCGCCGGAATTGCGGCCCTCGAGACGGTGTCACAGCGTCGCTGCACGTGGGCCACTGCTCAATATCTTTCGTATGCCCGCCGAGATGAACGCGTCGATATTGATGTGACGATTGCAGCGGCCGGCAGCAGCGTCACCCAGGCCCGGGCAGTGTGTCGCGTTGGTGATCGTGAAGTACTCACGGTGAATGCGGCGTTGGGCGACCGGGACTTTGCTGCATCCGGTCAATTCGTCACGATGCCGGTCGTGATACCGCCCGAAGAGTCGCGGCCACGCAAACTGCGGGCGGCACACGCCAATTCGATCATGGAAGTTCTCGACATGCGTTTCGTCAAAGGTCGTGACCTGGCAGAACTCGATGGCACCCCGGGCGATGGCCAGACGGTCATGTGGGTGCGTATCAAGTCGCTCGTCGACGGCGTTGATGCGGCGGCACTCGGAATTCTCGGCGATTTCGTGCCGATGGCGGCCGGCCAGGCACTTGGGCTGCGTGCCGGTGGCAACAGCCTCGACAACACCATTCGATTCGCCCATCTGGTGCCCACCGACTGGGTCTTGCTCGATATTCACATCGAGTCGGTGCAGCGCGGGTTTGCCCATGGAACCATCCAGATGTTCGCCGAGGATGGCACATTGCTGGCCACCGCCAGTCAGAGTTGTATCGCCCGAAAGTGGAAGAATTAGCCCGTGCAGCGCCGCGACGGAATGACCGTGCCACTTCCCGGACACTTGCATGCGCAAGAAAAACAGCTGCGACAGTTGTCTGACCTCGGGTACACCGACATCTGGTCGGCTGAGGCTGATGGAGTGGATGCCTTCACCCCGCTGGCGATGGCAGCGGCATGGGAGCCGCGCCTGCGTCTCGGCACGGCAATCGTGCCGGCGTATACGCGCAGCCCGGCATTGTTCGCCCAAAGTGTTGCGTCGCTGGCCGACGCGGCACCCGGTCGCTTTGCGATCGGTGTCGGGTCATCGAGCAACGTGATCATCGAACGCTGGAATGGAATTCCGTTCGTCGAGCCGTACAAAAAAGTGCGCGACATCGTGCGTTTTTTGCGTGATGCCCTCACCGGTGAAAAAGTCACCAAGCAATATGACACCTTCAAAGTCGACGGTTTTCGTCTGGGTGTGCGACCCGAGGTGCAGCCGCAAATCCTCGTGGCGGCCCTGCGCGAAGGCATGTTGCGTCTGGCCGGCCGCGAAGCAGACGGCGCGATCATCAACTGGCTGTCGCCGGATGATGTGCGCACGGTAACCAAGGTGGTGCACGACGCGGCACGCGCCGCTGGTGCTGACCCCGCAACCAAGGAAATCGTCGCGCGTATTTTCGTATGTCCGAGTGAGAACGCCGATGTGGTGCGAGCAGGTGCGCGGTTTGCGATTGCCGGCTATCTGAATGTGCCGGTGTACGCAGAATTCCATCGTTGGTTGGGACGCGGTGACGCACTGGCTGGAATGTGGGATGCCTGGAAAGCAGGGGACCGCAAGGCGGCACTGGCGGCGATCCCGGATTCGGTCGTCGACGATCTCGTCGTGCACGGCTCGCCGGCGGAGTGCCGCGCAAAGATTGACCGCTATTTTGCCAATGGCGTGAACACTTCGTCGCTGGCAATCCTGCCGTTCGACCCAGCGCTTTCGTTCTGGTCGGCCGTCGAATCATTGGCGCCGTCAGCAACGTGACGACCGTCGTACTCGATCCAGACACCGCCGCATCCGCAAAAGGCGAAGCCGAGGAGCAGGCGCGCACGCAACGAAATTTTGGATGGCAATTGCTGTGGCGGGCCCTGCTCGAGCAGAAGACTGCCTTGGTGTTGGGTGTGGTAATCGGTGTTACGTGGACAGCGGCGAAAGTCGCCGTACCGCAACTGACGAAAGCGGCAATTGATCAGGGCATCGAACGCAATGGTCCACTGCTGTCGTGGTCGCTGTTCATTGCTGCCGCTGGTCTGGCGACTGGGCTGCTCACTGCAGGTCGGCGGTACCTCGCCTTTCGCGAGAGTCGATGGACCGAAACCCTGCTCCGCGAGCGCATGTTTGCCCACATTCAGCGACTGCATGTCGGCTACCACGATCGCGCTCAGACCGGACAGTTGATGAGTCGTGCATCGAGCGACTTGCAGCAGGTGCAACAGTTCGTCGTGATGATTCCCATCACGCTGAGCAACGTCGCACAACTTGGTGCAGTCACGGTGATTCTGGCATTCACCGACTGGCGACTGGCGATCGTTTCATTGGCACCCCTCCCGCTGATCAACGTGGCATCACGACGATTTTCGACTCGTATCCATCCAGTGGTGCTTGCCGTGCAGAACGAACAAGCACAGTTGGCGAGCGTCGTTGAAGAAAGCGTGTCTGGTGTGCGCGTGGTGAAGGGTTTGGGCACAGAGAGCGTGCAATTCAACAAGTTGCGCAAAGAGGCCGACGACATTCGGCAGGTCTCGCTGAAAGCGGCGAGCATTCGCAGCCGTTTCCTGCCAGCCATCGATTTGCTGCCTTCGCTCGGTCTCATCGCCGTGCTCGGTTACGGCGGTCATCGCGTGGTGAACGGCGACCTGAGTATCGGCGATCTCGTCGCCTTCAACGTGTACTTGACGATGCTTGTTTGGCCACTGCGCAACATCGGCATGATGGTGGCGCTCGGTCAACGCGCCGCCGCCGCCCTCGTGCGCGTGGATGAAATTCTGTCGACCGAGCCGGCGGTGCAGAGCCCCGAACGGCCGCGCTCACTACCGACGCGAAACTCGGGGAGTGCAGTCGGCGCAATCACCTTTGAAGATGTCACGTTCGGATACGGCGAAGATCATGCAATTTTGCGCAACTTTTCTTTGACGATTAGCCCCGGTGAATCAGTCGCACTCGTCGGTGCAACAGGTGCAGGCAAGAGCACCGTCGTGCGGCTGCTGTTGCGTTTTTATGATGTGGTAGATGGGCGGGTCACCCTCGACGGTATTGACTTGCGTCGCTTGGACGTACACGACCTACGTCGGAACGTCGGGGTGGTTTTTGAGGACACGTTTTTGTTCAACGATTCGGTGCGCAACAATATTGCCTTCGCCAAACCCGACGCCGATCAGGCAACGGTGGAGCAGGCGGCGCGACTTGCCGGGGCCCACGACTTCATATTGCAGCTGCCGAATGGGTACGACACACAGATTGGTGAGCGTGGCTTTTCGTTGAGTGGTGGTCAACGTCAACGCGTGGCAATCGCTCGCGCCATCGTCGCCGACCCGCGGGTGCTCGTGCTCGACGACGCGACCAGTGCAGTTGATCCGAGCAAAGAGCACGAGATTCGTGAGGCAATGCGCACCGTAATGGAGGGTCGCACCACCATCGTGATTGCACATCGACCAGGCACGATCGCCCTCGCCGACCGCATCGTGCTGATTGATGAGGGTCGTGTCGTCGCTGTAGGGCAACATCGCGAATTGCTCGACACGTGCGAGCGATATCGCGAGGTTCTCGCGGCCTGGGCAGTTCGTGACGACGATGCGGAGGTCGAGTAGATGTTCCAGATGGGTGGCGGGGTTGCCCCAGAAGATCAGCTTGACAAGACCGAGACGCGTCGAGTCATGGGTCGCGTCGTGCGAATGGCGGCCCCATTTCGGCGCACCGCCTACGCAGCAGTTGGATGTGTCGTCATCACGACGAGCACCACGCTCGCCGCCCCGATCCTGGTGCGTCACGGCATCGACTCGGGCATTCGTGTGCGCGACCTGCTGCAGTTGAATCTTTCGGTCGGGCTCTACCTCGTGCTTGCTGCTTTGGCGTACACCTTCGGTCGGATGCAATATGTCTTCCTCAATCGCACCGGCGAGTCGTTCCTGCGCGAATTGCGACTCAAGGTGTTTGCGGCAATGCAGAGCCAGTCGCTGGCGTTTTATGACCGCAACAAGGCAGGGGTGTTGATCGCCCGTATGACTGCCGACATCGAAACCATGGGCGAATTGATCCAATGGGGGCTACTGCAGTTTTTGGCGAGCGGTTTTCTCGTCGTGTTGGCACTCGGGGTGTTGTTCATATTGTCATGGGAACTCGCACTAGTTGTGCTGATCGTGTTTCCGGTGATCGTTATTGCCTCGGTGAAATTTCAGCGTGATGCAAACACCGCGTATCTTTCGGTGCGCGAGCGAGTCGGGCAAAACCTCGGCACTTTGCAGGAGGGCATCGCTGCAGTGCGCATCATTCAGGCCTACGCCCAAGAAGAGGCCCAGATCAAGCGCTTTGAAAAGTCGAACCGGTCGCTGTTTGATAGCCATGTGCGCAGTATTCGTATCAGTACGTGGTATTTCGGTCTCGTTGAATTTTCTGGAGTGATCGCGACGGCACTCGTCGTTGGTATCGGTGGCTGGCTCGTGCATCGTGACACTGTTTCGCTCGGTACGGTCGTTGCGTTCATTCTGCTGCTCTCCAGCCTGTTCGACCCAGTGCAGCAACTTTCCCAGTTGTACAACGGCGTGCAGTCGGCGGCCGCGGCACTGCACAAGTTGTTTGCGATTCTTGACGCGACACCCGAGGTCGATGAAGTGCCCGATGCCGTTGCATTGCCAAACCGCGGTGACATCGCGGTGAGTGGGGTCGGCTTTACCTATGCCAGTGGCATCGTGCCGGCCCTCCAAGACGTCGATCTCATCGTGCGCGACGGCGAACGAATTGCGCTCGTCGGGCCGACGGGTGCGGGCAAGAGCACGCTCGCCAAGTTGATGTCGCGTCTATATGACCCGACGAACGGAACCGTGACGTACGGCGGCATCAACCTGCGTCAGAGCACGCATGCGAGCCTGCGACAACGAATCGTGGTGGTGCCGCAGGAAGGGTTTTTGTTCAACGGCACCATCCGTGACAACGTGCGACTGGCGCGGATCGAGGCCTCGGACGCCGAGGTGGAAGCAGCACTCGAGCGTCTCGGTGTCTTGGCGCACTTTGAACGACTGCCGGAAGGGCTTGACACCGAAGTTCGTGAGCGCGGCACCCGTTTGTCGGCAGGCGAGCGACAACTCGTTGCGCTCGGGCGTGTTGCCCTCGTCGACCCGGCCGTCCTCGTGCTGGATGAAGCAACCTCAAATCTTGACCCAGGCACCGAGGCCGAGGTTGAGTCAGCCCTCGAACGGCTGATGCAGGGTCGTACCACCATCGTGGTCGCTCACCGCTTGTCGACAGTGAGGCGTGCCGATCGGATCGTGGTTGTCGACAAGGCACGCATCGCCGAGGTGGGCACGCATGGCGAGCTCGTTGCGCTCGGCGGCAAATACGCGGCGCTCACTCGCGCATGGGAAAAGTCGCACGCAGTCTGAGTTAACGCGCAACGAAGTACTTGGCGCGCGGGTGATGACAGATGATTGCCGAGGTGGTCTGCTCGGGCTGATACTGCCAACCTGTTTCTTCGTTCACCACGATGCCGATGCGGCCGGCCTCGAGCAATTCGGCAACCTTCGCGTTGTCTTCGAGATCGGGGCAGGCGGGATAACCCCACGAGTAACGACCACCGCGGTACTGCTGGCGGAACAAGCCGTGCAGGTTCGGCCCGTCTTCGTCGACGAAGCCCCACTCACTGCGAATGCGATGATGCCAGTACTCGGCGAGTGCTTCGGCCATCTCCACGCCGATGCCGTGCATGTTGAGGTACGCCTGATACTCGTTCTTGGCAAACAGTTCGGCGGCCGCCTCGCTCACCTTGGCCCCCATCGTTACGATGTGGAACGAGGCGTAATCTGCTTCGCCACTGGCGATCGGGCGGAAGAAGTCGGCAATGCACAAAAATGGGGCCTCATCCTGGCGTGGATACGAAAAGCGCATCCGTTCGGTGGTGCGAGTTTCGTCAGTCCAGATCACGACATCGTTGCCGTCACCGTTGGCGGGGAAGTAGCCGTACACCAGTTGCGGCAGCAGAATGCCGGTGGCTTTTGCCTGGGCCAACTGCTCGCGCAACTCCGGCCGGATGCGGCTCTTGAAGTCTTCGTCATTTTCGCCTTCGAGTGGTCGGTACTGCCACTGGTTGCGGAACAAGGCCGTTTCATTCACGTACTCGGCGATCTCGTCAAGGCTGATGCCCTTCATCACGCGTGAGCCGATGAATGGCGGGGTGTACACATGATTGTCGACTGCGGCTTCGGGTGAACGTGATGGCACATCCGTTGGTGCCTCTTTCGGTGCCCGGCGTTCGGCCAACGAGCGGCCGGTGGGGACGCGCCCGTACTCCGGGTCGTCGGTGCCGCTGCGCTTCATGTCCATCAATTTGTCGAGGGTGTACAAGCCTTCGAACGCGTCGCGACCGTAGAACACGCGACCTTGGTACACCTCGCGCAAGTCGCGCTCCACGTAGCTGCGGGTGAGTGCCGCACCGCCGAGAATCACCGGAATACGCGCCAAACCCTGCGTGTTGAGCTCTTGCAGGTTGTCGCGCATGATCAGCGTGCTTTTCACGAGCAGGCCACTCATGCCGAGCGCATCGGCGTCAACCTCCTGCACCTTGGCAATCATCTCACTGATCGAAATCTTGATGCCGATGTTGTGGACTTCGTAGCCATTGTTGGTGCAGATGATGTCGACCAGGTTCTTACCGATGTCGTGCACATCGCCCTTCACCGTGGCGAGCACCAGTTTGCCCTTGCTGGTCGAACCGGCAACTTTGTCCATGTGCGGCTCCAGATGGCTGACGGCCATTTTCATGGTCTCGGCACTTTGCAGCACGAACGGCAACTGCATCTGACCCGAGCCGAAGAGTTCGCCGACCTCACGCATGCCGTCGAGCAACACGTCGTTGACGATTTCGAGCGCTTTGATGCCCTCGTCGAGCGCCTCGTCGAGCTCGGCTGTGAGACCGTCGCGCTCTCCGTCGATGATGCGTTGCCGCAGCCTGTCGCGCACCGGCCAACCGCTGCGGTCGGGTTTTTCTTGCTTGGTCGACTGCACGCCTTCAAAAGCGGTGAGCAGGAGTTGCAGCGGGTTGTAGGTATCGGTGGTTCTGTCAAAGACGATGTCGTCGCACAGCGTGACATGCTCGGGTTTGATACGTGCGAGGGGCTGAATCTTGCTGGCATGCACGATTGCGGCATCAAGACCGGCCTTGACACAGGCATCGAGAAACACACTGTTCAGCACCTGGCGGGCGGCCGGGTTGATGCCGAAGCTCACGTTCGACAAGCCCATCACTGTGAGGGCGCCCGGAATTTCTTTCTTGATCCGCCTGATTGCCTCGATGCTTTCGATGCCGTCTCGACGCAGGTCGGCGCCACCGGTGGTGAGCGGGAACGTGAGCGGATCGAAGATCAAATCACTGGCCGACAACCCGTAACGCTCGGTGGCGATCTTGTGCAGGCGGTGGGCGATTTCCATCTTCCATTCCACATCGCGGGCCTGACCGCGTTCATCGATCAACAAACAAATGACTGCGGCGCCGTAGTCGCGGGCGAGTGAAAAGATACGGTCCATGCGCCGACCGGGCTCTTCACCGTCTTCGAGGTTGGCGCTGTTCAGAATGCAGCGCCCACCGACCAACTGCAACGCCGCTTCCAATACCTCTGGTTCGGTGGAATCAAGCACGAGTGGCACGCTGGCTTGAGTAGCGAACCGACCCGCAACCTCAGCCATATCGACGGCGCCATTGCGACCGACATAGTCGACACAGATATCGAGCACATGGGCACCCTCTCGAATCTGTTCGTTGGCCATCTTCGTGCAGGTGTCCCAATCGCCGGCCAGCATCGCGTCACGGAACGCCCGTGAGCCATTGGCGTTGGTGCGTTCGCCGATGTACAGCACGCTGTTGTCCTGTTTCAACGTGACGGGTGAGTACAGCGAGGTAACACTCGGCTCTTGTAGCGGCGTGCGACGCAGCGGCGTGATGTTACGCACTGCCTCAACCACTTGGCGCAGGTGTTCGGGCGTGGTGCCGCAACAACCACCCACCACGTTGATGCCGAGTTCCTGCACGTGGCGACGATGAAATTCG
The DNA here is from genome assembly GCA_016463775.1 of Ilumatobacteraceae bacterium. GTDB lineage: Bacteria > Actinomycetota > Acidimicrobiia > Acidimicrobiales > Ilumatobacteraceae > F1-60-MAGs027. Next base: position 27,358 of record JAEMQQ010000012.1, read on the forward strand.
GCGAGCTGTGGCGGTGTCAGGTCGTAGTGCGTGCGGCCGTCGACGACGCTCGGCAGACCGGCATTGGGCAGCACGCTGATGGGAATCGGACAGTGTTGCGAGAGATGGCGGAGGTGTTCCTGCATTTCGGCCGGCCCTGTGGCGCAGTTGATGCCGATGACCGCCGGCTTCATCGCCAAGAGTGCGCTGAGCGCCGCACCGATTTCGGTGCCCACCAACATGCGGCCTGTGGTTTCCATCGTGACCTGCACCTGGATCGGCACCTCGCGGCCCAGCGCTTTCATCGCCCGACGACCACCCTGCATGGCCGACTTGATCTGCAGCAGGTCCATGCAGGTTTCGATCAGCAGTAAGTCGACGCCACCTTCGATGAGGGCGCGGGCGTGCTCTTCGTAAGTGTCGCGCAATTCGCTGAAAGAGATGTGTCCGAGGCTCGGCAATTTGGTACCCGGCCCGACACTGCCAGCGACATAACGCGAGCGGCCGTCGGATTCAAACGAGTTCGCCACCTCGCGGGCAATTCGTGCCGCAGCAAGTGTGACTTCGTAGGCCCGGTCAGCGATGCCGTATTCCGTCAGCACCGTGGAGAACGAACCAAAAGTTGCGGTCTCGAGTGCATCGACCCCCACTTTGAGGAAGTCTTCGTGCATTTGGGCGATGAGGTCGGGGCGGGTCACCGCCAGCAATTCGTTGCAACCTTCGAGATGTTCGCCACCGAAATCATCAGCCGATAAATCTTGGTCTTGCACGTAGGTGCCGAAGGCGCCATCAAACACCACGACCCGCTCATTGATCGCGTCGAGATACCCCGACTTTTGCTCAGCACGCATCGTGCTCCTCAGGCTAAGACAAGTAGCATTCACTTTTCATGACACGCGCAAAGGTTTATACCCGAGTTGGCGACGACGGCACAACAGGTCTTTTCTATGGGGGCCGTGTGGCAAAAGACTCAGCCTTGCCGCGGGCGTATGGCGCCGTGGATGAGGCGCAAGCCGTGATTGGTTTGGTGCGCGCCGAGTTGGGCCGAGAAGACGAACTCAACGACGTGCTTGTGCACATCATGCGCGACATGTGGGTGTTGATGGCTGAATTGGCAACCCTGCCGGAGAACCGCCACAAACTGACAGACAGCAAGTCGCGGGTCACCGACGCCATGGTGAGCAAACTCGAACACATGATCGACGCCCTCGACGAAAAGTTCACGCCACCATCCGAGTTCGTCGTACCTGGTCAGAACAAGATCGCTGCACTCCTGGATGTGGCGCGCACCGTGGTGCGTCGCGCCGAGCGCCATGCGATTGCCGCAGCACCCCCACCATCCCATGCAGGGCCCTACCTCAACCGGTTGAGCGATCTGTTGTGGACCTTGGCACGTTGGCAAGAAGGCGAATCGCTGCCAGTGCGCAGCGTCGTCGATTAAGCGCCCCAGCCGCACGCAATTAGGCTGACCCCATGAGACATTCACAGTTGGTCGTCACCGTTGCACGCGAAGTTCCGAAGTCAGAAGCGATCGGGGTTCCCGTCACCTCGGACAAAGCAGTGCCTGGCGAGCTTGGCCTGTCGCGTGCCCAGTTGACGGCAGCCGGCTTCGACGGCAAAGTCGGTCAAACGCTCGTCGTGCAGGCGAGTGGCAAAACGGTGTTGATTGCCGTGGGTGTAGGCGCCGGAAGCTCGGCCAAGGCCCACGACCTGCGCAATGCTGCCGCAGCGTTGGTGCGAGCGGCCAGCAAGTACGCGTCGTTGTCGACCACATTGGCCGGTGCCGGGCGGGGCGATCGTGCCGAGATTGCCCAGGCAGTCACCGAGGGTTTGTTATTGGCAAGTCACCGCTACGGGGCGCTCAAGTCGGATAAATCATTCGGGTCGAAGTTGAAGTCGGTCGTGTTGGTGGTCGAGGCTAAGGCACTTGGTGCAGTAGCCAACGGTTCACGACGTGGCGTGGTCGTTGGTGAGGCCGTGTGCATGGCGCGCGACTTTGCGAATATGCCACCGGCTCACTTGACGGCAAAAATGTTTGCCGACCGTGCCCAAGAAGTTGCGTCCGAAACCGGGTTGCGTGTCGAGGTGTACGACAAAGACAAATTGCTCGCCATGGGTTGCGGTGGAATGATCGGTGTGAACCGGGGCAGTGTGAACCCGCCGCGCATGGTGAAGCTGTCGTACCGCCCGAGCAAGTCGTCGCTGAAGGGTAAACCTGCCGGCAAAGGCAAGAAGTCAGCACTGCCACACCTCATCATGGTGGGCAAGGGCGTGATGTACGACTCAGGTGGCATCAGTTTGAAGCCGAGCAACCCGAGCCACGCAATGATGAAGGCCGACATGAGCGGTGCTGCGGCCGTACTGGCTGCAATGAGCACGCTGAAGGCCCTCGGTTGCAAAAATCAAATCACCGCATATCTCATGTGTACCGACAACCTGCCGTCGGGAAGCGCCATGGCGATGGGCGATGTGCTCACGATGCGCAACAAAAAAACCGTCGAGATTCACAACACCGATGCTGAAGGCCGCCTCGTCTTGGCCGATGGTTTGTCGTTGGCCGCCGAACAAAAACCCGATGCAATCGTGGACATCGCCACGCTGACTGGGTCTTGTGCAGCCGCACTCGGCCCCAAAATGTCGGGTGTGATGGGCAACAATGCCGGCTTCATCGAACAGGTCATGGCCGCCGGTAAAGCAACGGACGAAGACGTGTGGGAGTTGCCACTCGAGCGTTCGTATCGTGGCATGCTCGAGTCGTACGTTGCCGACATGAAGAACGTTGGTGGCGGAGATGCAGGTGCCATCACCGCCGCACTGTTCTTGGATGAATTCACCGACGGGCGGCCGTGGGCACACCTTGATATCGCTGGCCCAATGTGGGCAGGTGGCGATGCCGGCTGGCTACAGCGCGGTGCCACCGCCTATGGCACGCGATTGCTCGTCAATCTGGCCGAAAACTTCCGCCGCCGCTAAACACACCTGCTTCAGGCCGCAAAGGTTTTGGCTGACTCCGTTCGGTTGTTTAACCAAGCGGGGTGGGCATCACGTAGATGTGGAGGCATGCGTTGCAAATGTCGTTGCGATACCTCGGGCAAGATGCGCCGAACCGCCAGCGAGTCACCAAGCATGTGGGCGATGCCGAACATCTGTAGCCGCGACACGGCCCGACCGAAGATGGTGCCGGTGTCATCGCGTGCAGCGATACCGAGTGCGCGTGCCGTGCACAGGGCATCGAGCACGTAACCAGTGGGGTAGTCGTCGAAGCCGAAGTCGATACGCCGCAGGAGCCACGTGGCGGATGGCCCGAGCACGGGCAGCCAGAACCATTCCACATAGTCGGATCGGGCGGCAAACCCGCGGGCCTCAACGGTGGCATCGTGCCACGGGACAACGGCGAGGTTGAAATCGGGCTGTTTCACGTACAGGTGTGTGCACGCCAGTCGGCAAGTGGCAAACTCTTTAGACATATGTCTAGTGACGACACCAATTCTGTGACTCGCGCAGAAGTCATGCTCGCAGCAGCTCACCGCATTACGGTGCTCACCGGTGCGGGTATTTCGACCGCCTCGGGCATTCCCGACTTTCGTGGACCAGACGGCCTGTGGACCAAGAACCCCGACGCCGAACGGGCCTCGACGCTGAGCCACTACTTGAATGATGTCGAGTTGCGCATGCGGGCGTGGCAGAACCGCACCAAGTGGATCAACAGCGACCCACAACCCAATGATGGCCATAAGGCTTTGTGCCGCCTGGATGAACGCGGGCAATTGCGCGCCATCGTGACACAAAATGTCGATGGGTTGCACCAACGATCCGGAATCGCTGCGCACAAAGTGCACGAGGTGCACGGCAATTTGCATCGCTCAATTTGTTGGGAATGCAAAGACAAACGCCCGATGCGTGAAACCTTGGAGCGTGTTGCAGCTGGCGACCCTGACCCGAAGTGTTTGTTGTGTGGTGGCGTGTTGAAAAGTGACACGATTTTGTTCGAAGAATCGTTGGTGCCTGAAGTGATCGATGCTGCTTTTCGCGCCAGTGAAGACTGCGATGTGTTGCTGGCGATCGGCTCGACGCTTGGTGTGCGGCCGGCAGCCAGTTGTGTGCCGCGGGCCAAGGCCAACGGGGCGCGAATCGTCATCGTGAACGGTGGCCCGACCGACATGGATGCACTTGCTGATGAAATCGTGACGGGGGATATCTCCACCGTGCTACCTCGACTGTGTGGGGTGGCAACCCACAATTAGGCAAATTCGGGGGCTCCAATTGAATCCCGACTAGACAGATAGCGTTTCAAGGGTGCCAACCTTTCGTGATTTGCTCTCGGCTGCCAAGGCGCAAATCATCGAGGTCGATACGGCCACTGCAGCCGGCCAGATTGCTGCCGGGTATGTGGTGCTCGATGTGCGCGAGCCCGACGAGTTTGAACAAGGTGCACTGCCCGCAGTCGTCCATATTCCACGCGGCCATCTTGAGGCACAGGTAGAGACACGCATCATCGACAAGGCGACACCCGTCGTGGTGTATTGCGCGGGTGGTATTCGAAGCGCATTCGCCGCCAAGACGATGCAGGAACTCGGCTACACCACGGTGGTGAGCATGGCCGGTGGTTTCGGGAAATGGAAAGACGAGGGCCGCGCGTGGTCGACACCAGTGGCTTTGACTGCCGAGCAGCGCAATCGATATCAGCGCCACATCACGTTGCCCGAAGTCGGGGTGGCCGGGCAGGCCAAGTTGCTCGCCAGCAAGGTGCTCTTGCTTGGCGCCGGTGGTCTCGGTTCGCCGGCAGCGCTGTATCTTGCGGCAGCAGGTGTAGGCACCCTCGGCATCGTCGATATGGACGAAGTCGATGCGAGCAATTTGCAACGCCAAATTTTGCACAACATCGATCGCATCGGTGACCGCAAGGTGGATTCGGCGAAAAAGACGCTCACCATGCTGAATCCTGATGTCAATGTGGTCACCTACGACACACGCTTGGCAGCCAGCAACATCATGGACATCATCGCTGGCTACGACGTCATCGTCGATGGCGCCGACAACTTCCCATCGCGCTACTTGTTGAATGACGCCAGCGTCAAACTGGGCATTCCAGTGGTGCATGGTTCGATCTTCCGTTTCGAAGGAATGGTTAGCGTCTTTCATCCACTGCGTGGGCCGACCTATCGCGACATGGTTCCTGAGCCACCGCCGGCTGATATGGCGCCAAGTTGTGCCGAAGCGGGCGTGCTCGGCGTGCTGCCAGGCATTGTCGGTTCGATCCAGGCACTTGAGACCATCAAATTGCTGTTGGATCTTGGCGACTCGCTGGCTGGTCGTATTCTCACCATCGACACCACGGAGATGTCCTTCCGCACGTTCAACCTGCGTGTCGATCCGAAGAATCTCGTCACCTATGAAAACCGTGACCGTATTCAAGTGCGTGATCTTGAGGGCGCTTGCGCGCCGTGGATGCACTAACTCATAGAATTGACTGCGTGCCGCTGAGTATCGCCGTGGTCGGCGCAGGTTTTTCGGGTGCTGTCGTTGCCCGCGAACTGGCAGAGGCCGGGCATCTGATCGATGTGTTCGAGTCGCGTGATCATGTAGCGGGTAATTGCCACACCCGTCGTCATGACACGGGTGTGATGGTGCATGTCTACGGCCCGCACATCTTCCACACCCAGCACGAAGAAGTCTGGAACTATGTGCAGCGCTTCGCGACGTTCAAGCCATATCGGCACCGTGTGCGGGCGATGGTCGGTGAAAACGCGTATCAAATGCCGATGAACCTCGGGTTGATCAATGCGTTTTTCGGCACGCACATGAACCCGGTTGAAGCGGAGGCATTCGTGACGGCCCGCGCCGATGCCAGCATTACGAATCCGCAATCGTTCGAAGAGCAGGGCCTGCGTCTGGTCGGGCGTGAACTGTACGACGCATTTTTTGCGGGTTACACCCGCAAGCAATGGGGCGTCGACCCGAAAGAACTGCCGGCCAGCATCTTGGCGCGCCTGCCGTTGCGATTCACCGACGATGATTCGTACTTCAACCATCCGTTCCAGGGCATTCCCGAACACGGGTACACGCCGATTGTCGAGGCGATCTTGGACCACCCAGGAATCACCGTGCATTTGTCGACCCGCTGTTCGCGGGCGCAGTTGGCGACCTACGACCATGCATTCTGGAGCGGTCCGATTGATGCCTACTTCGATTTTGAACACGGTCGACTGGCCTATCGCACACTCGATTTCCAGCCCGAAGTCGTCGCCGGTGATCATCAGGGTTGCCCGGTGGTGAACTATTGCGACGCCAGCGTGCCCTACACCCGCATTACCGAACACAAACATTTTGCCCCGTGGGAAAGCCATGACGACTCGGTCATCTATCGCGAATTCAGTCGTCTCTGCGACGAAAATGACACACCGTATTACCCCGTGCGTCTCGTGAAGGAAAAAGCACAGTTGTTGGAGTACGTGCACCTGGCTCGCGAGGAAGCAGGTGTCACGTTTCTTGGTCGGCTCGGCACCTACCGTTATCTGGACATGGATGTGACGATTCACGAAGCGCTCAAGACCGCCACCGTTGTCAAAGATGCGATTGCGGCGGGAAGCAAGATCCCATCGTTCGTGGTTGACCCGCTCGGATGAGCCAGTCATAATGCAGTACCTCCTGCAACGTTCGGTCTTGCCGGCGCAAGGTTTTGCCGAGCCGCTGTTGTACGTGCGTGAAGCGGGGGCGGTGCAACGTGGTGACGAAACAGCAACGGTTTCCGCTGGTGGTGTGCTGTCGTTCGATACTTCGTTCGGTGCGTTCCATGCTGGTCGCTGGCGACGTCTGACGTCGGTCGATCGCATCGGCGTTCGTGTGGTGGCGAGTGGTAGCGGTCGCGCCGAGGTGGTCGCAGTGACCCGTGGTCATGAACAGGTGATCGCCAGTGCAGAGTTGACGGACGAGCCCGTCGATATCGCCATCGGCGGTCTACGCGAAGCCAGCTGGGGTGTGTTGTACGTGCGCATCGTGGCCAGCGGTGCCTGCCGCGTGCAGCGCGTCGAGTGGCGCACCGACATGCCTGGCGGGCGTGATGTGCGGCTCAACCTGTCGATCACCACGTTCAATCGTCAGTCATACGTGGTGCCGACCGTCAAGAAAGTGTTGTCACTCGTGCGGGGGCTCGACGAATTACGCGGACGGGTTCGGGTGCTCGTGGTGGACAACGCCAACAACGTCGATTTTGCCGAAGCTGGTAGCGACGACTTGACCGTGGTGCCCAACCGCAACCTGGGTGGTGCGGGCGGTTTTGCGCGCGGGCTCATGTGGTTGCGGGCTGCCGGGTGGGCCACGCACGTGCTGTTCATGGACGACGACATCAATCTTGAAACTGAATCACTCGTGCGCACGGTGGCTTTGTTCGCCTATGCCCGCGACCCGCAACTGTGCGTGCACGGTGCAATGATCAGCGAAGAACGTCAGTGGATGCAGTTTGAAGCCGGTAGCAAATATCTCTGGCGTTCGCTCTACCCGTTGCGCGCACTCGGCCAAGAAGACGATTTGCGGGATCGTCGCCTCGCGATGCGCGACGCCAAAGAACGCCGGTTTGCCTACTCGGCCTGGTGGTACACGGCGTTTCCGATTGGCATCACGGGGGACAACCCGCTACCCGTCTTCGTGCGTGGTGACGATGTTGCATTCGGGCTCATGCACACGGGTCGTCACACGGTGACCCTGAACGGGGTGGCGGTGTGGCACGCCGACTTTCACCTGAAAAATAATCCGTCATCACTGTTCTACGAGATGCGTAACTTCGCCACGATCGACACGCTCGTATTCGATCGGCATCGTTGGTGGCACCTGGCGCGGCGTTTCTTGGCACTGAGTTTCCGTAATCTCTTCGGCTTTCGTTACTCGAGCGCCGAGTACATGATTCGTGGGATGCGGGCGTTCCTGGCCGGCCCGCAGGCACTCGCCGAAGTGGACCACACCGCGCTGCACGATGAACTCCGCCAGGTTGCAGAAGAAAAACCTGCGCCGCTCTCCGACGCACATGCCGCAGTGCCGATGTCGACTCCGCTGCCCAAACCCGTACGACTCATCGGCTTTATTTTGGCCGTGCCATTTTTGGGCGGATTTTTGTTGCCTGCTCGCGTACGCAGCAAAGCCCTGCGAACCGCACCAATCGACTCGCGCGCCGTGGGTTTGGCACTGCGCCACGACCGAATTTTGTATCGCCACGATCGACTCCCCGAGGGTTTCGTGTGCACCCGCGATCGCGCGCGCTTTGTGGCCCTGTGGCGCGATGTATTCAGCGTTATCGGTCAACTTGCCCGCAACTACGGCCGTTTGAAGCGCGAGTATCACGCTGCGTATCCGTCACTCGTGAGTGATGCTGCTTGGCAGCGGCGCTTCGACGGTGTCAGCGCTGCGCCGAAGCGCTGAGCAGGGCCATCCACGTGGTTCGATCGACGACACCCGTGGTTTTCAGCCCGACTGATTTCTGGAAGCGAGACACGGTTTTCGCTGTGCCGCTGCCGTAGACACCGTCGGCCCGAATCTTGATCTTCAACACGTTGGCCAGGGCCTTTTGAATTGAGACAACCGACGACTGCGTGGCCCCCCGAGCGAGTGTGAAGGTGGTGTGATCGATGCCGAGTGCGGCGATGACTTGTTCGTCGGCGATGCCGTCGATCGGCAGCCCGGATGCTTCCTCGAACTTCTTCAAGGCGTTGACCGTGCCCTTGCCGAACGCACCGTCGACGGCAATACGCTGCTTTTTCTTCAAGCCGAGAGCGACGTTGAGTGCTGTCTGCACAGCCTTGACTGGTTCGCCACGTTCGCCGCTGGTCATCGGCACGGCCATCGGGATGATGCCACCACTACCGACGGTGATGAGACCGGCGCTGCGCAATTCGTCGAGTTGGTTGCGCAGGAACAATGCAAACTCCACCCGACCCGTGTTCGTGAGATGCACGGTGTCGCTGAACCAGCGCGATTTGTCGGGGCCGGTGCTGAAGGTGTTCCAGTCGAGCACCGACACATTGGGGTAGCGCTGCGTGGCGGCAAGGAGTGCGGCGTTGGAGGCGGTGTAATCAACCGACACCCGACGTGTCGAAAGATTGACAAAGACGATGCGTTGTACTGCCCGGGCAGTCAGGGCGGTGACGACCTGATCGATGTCCGCCGTGAACGTTGCCGGGCTGTCGTTGTAGCCAAGTTGCAGCACCGCCACCGTCGGCATGGTCTCTGGGGTGAGGGCGTTGATGATGGCCGGGGCATCGGGTAGGCCAACCGATGGTTCGACGCAGGCCGAGCCAACGAGGCAGCGATTCGGTACCGCTTGATAATTGATGTCGGTATAGGCCGGGGTGACGATTCCCGTGAATTCAGCGGTGATACTCGCCGCAATGGAGTCACCGATCAGGAGTATGCGGCCAACGGGTGCTGCTTCGAATTCAGCCGGGTAGATCGGTGTCACGCCGTACCAGGGGGCGGGTAGCCCGAACGCCGTACGAAATGCCCAACCCGACATTTTGACCGCCGAGCTTGTGCCCGTGATGGTCACTTCGGTCGTGTAGCCGTTCCAGTCACCACCTTGGCCGTCGTGGGCAGTGGTGATGGCAGTGAGCGTGCCGATCTGCGGGTACTTTTGCTGCAGTTGGGCAGCACTCACGCTGCGGGTCCAGACCATGAGTGCCGAGTTGGCAGAAAGATCACCGGCATCGGCCTGGGCGGTGAAGATGCCACCAGCGGTGCGACCACCGTTACTCGACGAAAACTCCGTGCGCACGACGGCACCGTTACGACCACGAATCACCACACCGGCCGTTTCGGCAATCGCCAAATCGGTGCGTGGGTCTTCGAGGCTGTAGGGCTGTTCGCTCACACCCTCGCGTAATGCGGCGCCGAGGTACACCTGACAATCCTGTGAGTCACAGGTGTTCGCCAAACCCGGGTAGCGGGTTTCGGTTGCCGCATAACTTCGGGCTGCCACCGACTGGGCGCGCAGGGCATTCATGCCGGCACCACCAGCCGTGTCGCCCCACGAGGCGGGCGATTCGCGGGGCACGACACCGCGCAGGTAACTTTCCATCGTGGTCACGTTGATCGTGCGATTTTCATTGCGCGAGTTGTTGACTGCCCGAATAATGCCGCGGTAGTAACGCACTCGGTGTGCACGCTCGGACTTTGGTTCGCACACACCGATGGTTTGTGTCGGTGCCGCGGCAGGATCCTGGCCAACCTGCGTGGTGAACGACGCAGCCTCGGCAACGTCACCGATCAACTCAAAACCCACGCTGACCGGGTCTTGGCTCGACAACGAACAACGACGAGTCGTCGAACCCCAGACCCGATACACCTTTTCGCTCACCTCGCGAGCAACGAGCGAGGTCCATACTCGCCCTGGTACCGGGTCTTCCAGAAACACGGCATTTTGAACGTCGGCAACGACACCGGTCTGTGAGGTGCCCATGGCACTCAGCCACACGCGAATCGTGTCGTTGGGGTTGTCGATCGGGGCGACCACGTTGCCCGTGGCACCGCCGTAGTAAAAGTCGAGAATCTGCTGCCACGACCAACCGTGCACGGTGGCCCAGCCGTACGAACCGTATTGGCTGAGGCCCCGACCATGTCCGTAGCCACGACCGTAAATCACGTACGACGCCGGCAGTTGCCCCTCGGCTGCCTGCACGGGTGAGTGGGCAGGGGTCAACGACGCAACGACGATGGCAACGATGCCGATGGCGAACAAACGCCGCAGTTGGGGGGAACGCATGGTGAAGTGGAACTCTCCTTCGCCCGCTTACTGAGCAGTCTACGGTTCGATGGTCGGCAATGTGTCGCGTTGTTGCGCGACGACCCCGGCCAGTACGAGGCCGATACCGAGCAGATCGGTGATCGATGGAGTTTGATCGAGAAATAAAAATCCGAAGATTGTTGCGGTGACCGGCAGCAGTGCGAGCAACACCGAAAATCTGCGCACGGGTATTCGCCGCAGCGTGTATTGATCAATGCCGTATGCCACAGCGTTGGAGAACAGTCCGATGAGCAGACACCAGCCAAGGATCGTCGGGCTACTCCACGCGGGGCCGCTCTGGGCGACACCGAAGGGCATCAGCACGACTGCACCAACCGCCAATCCGATGCCGAGGCCGGCCACCCCACGGTCGTATCGCGCGACTCGTGCACCAATCACGATGTAGATACCCCAAAACAGGGCGGCTAGGAAAATGAACAGCAGACCGAGCGGCTCTTTGTCAATTTCGATTCCCGACAGCACCACCACGCCGACTGCGGCCAACAACAAGGCGACCGCGTTGCGTTTCGTGCGCGTCGTGAGGGCAGCGACGGTGATCGGGCCGATGAACTCGATGGCTACGCCCTTGCCGAGGTCAAGTCGACTGATGGCGAGGTAAAACGTGAGGTTCATGAACGCAGTGGCGATGCCGAAAATCACCGCCGACTTCAGTTGCTCGCGGGTCAGCCGCCCACTACGCCGCAAGTTGCCGGCCGAAAATAGCAGCAGCCAAAATGCGGCAGCGATGACACGCAACCAGGCCGATGGCGCAGGTGCAAGTTGCGCGAAGAGCCGAACGGCGATGACGGCGCCGACATATTGACTGATAGCCGAAAAGATGAACAGCGCCTCGGGCGGCGCAGTGTGGAGCGGATTACGTCGTGAGTTCAGTCGAACAAGTCCGGGTCGGTGCGACAGATTTCCTGCCACAACGGCTGGAAGTTGAGCCATCCAGCAAATGGGTGGGCTGTCACGTCACGCGTGTACGACGCCATTTCGTGCGGAATCAACTTCGGCGTGCCGACGCTCTCGGCTGCGATCTGGGCCATGCACGTGCGCTCCATTGACAAAAACCAATATGCGGCAGCATCAACCGTGGCGCCGACGGCGATGAGGCCATGATTTTGATGGATCATGGCTTTGCCCTTCGGGAACTTCGCGGCGATTTCTTCGCCAGCGGTAGGCTCCATCACGACGGCACCACCTTGCTCGACCACCACCACATGGTCTTCATAAAAATAACAACTGTCCTGGGTGATCGGGTCAAGCTTGCGGCCGAGCGAAGCCCAGGCCTTGCCGTACACCGTGTGTGCATGCGCGGCAGACACGACGTCGGGTCGCGCTTGATGAATGGCGGCGTGGATGCAGAAGGCTGCACGATTCACCGGGTTGTTCCCGTACACCACGTCGCCGTCATGATTGACAAGGATCAAATCACTCACGCGCATGAGTCGAAAACTGCGGGCGAATGGGTTCACCCAAAAATGGTCGGGGAACTCGGGGTCACGCACGGTGATGTGGCCGGCGACACCTTCACCGAAACCGAGGCGACCGAAGATGCGCAAGGCACCGGCAAGTTTTTGTTTGCGCTCTTCACGCTCTTCTTCGATGGACCGCTTCGGCTGTGCCGCAAGGTCGACGAGTTCTTTGGGTACGAGGGGGATGCCGTCGATGAACTTGGTGGCACCTGTGTGTTCGGTAATGGCCATACCCCAAGGTTAGACAGCGGACTTCGACACCGTTGTTCTCGTAGCCTTGACGACAGATGAAGGACAAACAGCCGTTAAAACGCACCGATTCGGGCATCGAGGTGCAGCCTCTGTACGACGAGTCGTCGCTGGCGGGCACCGATGTGTCCGAGCACCTCGGTACGCCTGGCGTCGCGCCGTACACGCGTGGCATCTACCCGACGATGCACCGTGACCGCCTGTGGACGATGCGCCAATACGCGGGCTTCGGTAGTGCCGCCGACACGAATGCCCGTTTCAAGTTTTTGTTGGATGCCGGGCAAACCGGCCTGTCATGTGCGTTCGATCTGCCGACACAAATGGGGTACGACAGCGATCACTCGCGTGCGGCGGGCGAGGTGGGCAAGGTTGGTGTCGCTATCGACTCACTCGACGACATGCGCACACTGCTCGCCGATTTGCCGCTCGACAAGGTGACGACATCGATGACCATCAACTCAACGGCTGCGATCCTGTTGTTGATGTACGAAATCGTCGCCGAGGAGCGCGGCGTGTCCGCCAGTGAGATCAGCGGCACCATCCAGAACGATCTACTGAAGGAATACATCGCACGTGGCACCTATGTGTACCCACCGCGACCCTCGATGCGCATCATCACCGACATCTTTGCGTACTGCACCAAACACGTGCCGAAGTGGAACACGATCTCGATCTCCGGATATCACATTCGTGAAGCAGGCAGTACCGCCGTGCAGGAACTTGCATTCACGCTGGCCAATGCGATTGCCTACGTGCAGGCCGCGGTTGATGCCGGGCTTGACGTCGATGCATTTGCACCACGCCTGAGTTTTTTCTGGAACGGCCACAACAACTTCTTCGAGGAAGTCGCCAAATTCCGCGCTAGTCGCCGCATGTGGCACCACATCATGACCGAACGGTTCGGGGCCAAGGATCAGGCAAGTCACTTGATGCGCTTCCATACGCAGACCGGTGGCGCGACACTCACCGCCCAACAGCCACTCAACAACGTGGTGCGTGTTGCAGTGCAAAGCATGGCCGCCGTCCTTGGTGGCACCCAAAGCCTGCACACGAATGGCTATGACGAGGCACTCGGTCTGCCCACCGAAGAGGCCGCGCGTATCGCCCTGCGCACGCAACAGATCATCGGTTATGAAAGTGGTGTCACTGACACCCCCGACCCGCTGGCCGGCTCGTATTACGTCGAGTCTTTGACCAACGAAGTCGAACGGCTGGCATGGGAATACATTCAGCGGATTGACGCCATGGGTGGTGCAGTCGCCGCGATCGAGTCGGGCTTCCAGATGGAAGAAATCGAAGAAGCCGCCTACTCGTACACGAAGTCGATCGACGACAAAAGCCGCACGATCGTGGGTGTCAACAAGTTCACCTCGAACGAAGCCACCGACATTCCGGTGCTCAAGGTTGATGCTGATCGCGAAAGAAATCAGATTGCGCGTCTGGCGGAATACAAAACCAACCGTGACACTGCGGTGGTTGCCGCCCGTCTGGAAGACCTACGGGCAGCCGCCCGCGGTACCGACAACGTGCTGTACCCGATGAAGGCCGCGCTCAAAGCGAACGCGACGCTTGGCGAAGTGAGTGATGCGTTGCGTGACGTGTTCGGAATCCATCGCCCGAGCTGACCGCTAGTCGATGCGCGTGAGGCGCGCCGGTGGACGCTCAAAACCATTCGGTATATCGAGCGGCCAACCGAGGTAGATCATCGCCACGATCGTCGTGTCGGTTGGAAACCCACAGAATGCGGCCACGTCATCGTTGGCCCCTGTCGGGCAGGACGACCAAAAACTTGCGAGCCCCAAGGCGGTGGCGCCGAGCAACAGCGTTTGTACCGCAGCTGACACCGCATCACGATTTTCGGCAGTGCGTACTTCGCTATCGCCGACTTCGGCACCGACCATCAACACGACGGGTGTGCGGGCAAATTTACCCCGGGTCTTTGCCACCCGTGGTTCAGGTTCTCCCTGTCTGCTCATCACATCGGCACATACAGCACCGAGTCGCAACCGCGCATCGCCGCGTACTTCGGCAAAAATCCACGGCCAGGTGAGCTTGTGGTTCGGAGCCCACGTCGAGAGTTCACAGAGTTGTTGCACGACGTCGGTATCGACATCACGCGCCTTATCGACCATCAGGTTGGTGCGACGCGCGCGAACCAGGGTGGCAAATTCGTCGAACTGCATCTCAGTTCTTGTGCAGCGCAGCATTGAGCCCACCCCAACTACCTTTGCGTAACACTGCTTCGACGGCGCCCGTGGCGCTGTTGCGGCGGAACAACATGTTGGACACTCCCGACATCGTGCGGGCCTTGACCAGCG
>JAEMQQ010000013.1:0-1855 GCA_016463775.1 Ilumatobacteraceae bacterium
GGCCACCGGGTGGAGATCACGCTGCCGATCAGCAACGTGAACCGCAGCGTGGGCACCATGCTCGGCAGTCGCCTCACGCGCAAGTGGGGCGGGGCGGGGTTGGCCGATGGCACCATCACCCTGCGCTTCAGCGGCTCGGCGGGCCAATCGTTCGGTGCGTTCGTGCCCCGCGGCATCGACATGTTTTTGGAAGGTGACGCCAACGACTACCTCGGCAAGGGTTTGTCGGGTGGGCGCATCGCGTTGCGACCCGACCGTCGCGCCACATTCGCCGCCGAACACAACGTGATCGCCGGCAACGTAATTGGTTATGGCGCCACGAGCGGCGAGATGTATTTGCGCGGCATGGTGGGCGAACGTTTTTGTGTGCGCAACTCGGGTGCCACCGCAGTGGTCGAAGGTGTGGGCGACCACGGATGTGAATACATGACCGGTGGGCGAGTGCTGGTGCTGGGTGCCACGGGCCGCAACTTTGCTGCGGGCATGTCGGGTGGCATCGCCTATGTGCTCGATGAAGCCGGCGACTTTGCCTCGCGCGTGAACACCGACATGGTCGACATCGTGCCGCTCGATGCCGCTGACCTCGAATGGTTGACCACCACGTTGCAACGCCATTACGAACTCACCGAATCTGCCGTGGCACAGCGCTTGCTGGCCGCGGGTGTGGCCACAGCGCCACTGCGCAAGGTGATGCCCCGCGACTATGCCCGTGTGTTGCGCATTATTGCCGACGCTCGCGCGGCCGGGCTGGATGACGACGCCACCTCGCGCAAAATCATGGAGAGCGTCAATGTGTAAGGCAGGCAGTCATGGGTGAGCCAACCGGGTTCTTGAAATGGGATCGTGCCACCCCCAAACGGCGGCCGATCCCCGTGCGGGTTGCTGACTGGCGCGAGGTGTACGAGCCTTTCGACGGTGACAAACTGCGCCAGCAAGCGGGTCGTTGCATGGATTGTGGTATTCCGTTTTGCAACAACGGCTGCCCGCTCGGCAATTTGATCCCCGATTGGAACGACCTCGTGTATCGCGACCATTGGCGCGACGCTGTCGAGCGTTTGCACGCCACCAACAACTTCCCCGAATTCACGGGCCGACTGTGCCCAGCACCCTGCGAATCGGCGTGTGTGCTCGGCATCAACTCCGACGCAGTCACGATCAAACAAGTGGAGGTAGAAATTATCGACCGGGCCTGGCGCGAAGGTTGGGTTACCCCACAGGTGCCCAGCGTGCGCACGGGCTTTCGGGTGGCGGTCATCGGCTCGGGGCCAGCAGGCTTGGCTGCAGCCCAACAGCTCACGCGCGCCGGCCACGAAGTGCTCGTGCTCGAGCGATCAGACCGCATCGGCGGGTTGCTGCGCTACGGCATTCCTGAATTCAAGATGGAAAAACAACACATCGAACGTCGCGTAGACCAGATGAAGGCCGAAGGAACCGAGTTTCGCACCAATGCCATCGTCGGTGGCAACGTAGATGTCGAAATTTTGCGGGCCACCCACGACGCCATCGTGCTGGCCTGTGGTGCCACCGCATGGCGCGACCTACCCGTGCCGGGTCGCAAGTTGCAGGGCATCTATCAAGCGATGGAATATTTGCCGCTGTCGAACAAGGTGCAAGAAGGCGACTACGCCGAGCCGGGCATTACGGCTGCCGGCAAACATGTGATCATCATCGGTGGCGGCGACACCGGCGCCGACTGCTTGGGCACGGCCCACCGCCAAGGTGCAGCATCGGTGACACAACTTGAAATCATGGCGCAATCACCCGACGTGCGTGGCGACGACAACCCGTGGCCGCAGTGGAGCCTCATTCATCGCACGTCATCGGCCCACGAAGAAGGCGGCGAGCGCGTGTTCAG
>JAEMQQ010000013.1:1955-41384 GCA_016463775.1 Ilumatobacteraceae bacterium
GTGGCATCTGCGCGTCCACTTGCCTAACCATCCGAGGGCATAAACTCGTCGCAATGCGTTCACGATGGCTACTTCTTGCGGTGGTGCTCACCGCGTGCGGTGTGGATGCCGCTGGTTCAGCCACCACAATCGTGCCGATCGGCCCAACCGACTTTGCCACCATTCCGCCCGCGGTTACCACGATCGCGGTGGCGGTCACCACGTTGCCGCCAGGCGCGGTTGGTGTCGAACAAATTTATGTAGTGCAAGCAGGGGATTCGCCCATCAAAGTGGCCAGTGCGTTCGGCATTTCAGTCGACCAGTTGTTGTCGTGGAACGGCCTGATTTCAACCGCGCAGTTCCCATACCCTGGGCGCCAGTTGAAGATTCCGCCAAGTGCGCAGGTGACGGTGAACCAAACGCAGCAAACCGTGGTGGCCAACCCCGTGGGCAAACCAGGTTGCGGCAACCGGCCAGCGGGCACCTATGAAGTGCAAGCGGGGGATTCGGTCTCGGCGATTCGCAGCAAGTTCTGTGTGTCGGTGAGTTCGCTGTTGGTTGCCAACCAGTGGCCGAGCGTGGATGTGTTTTTGTTCCCCGGCAAAAAAATCAACATCCCACCCGCGGGCAGTTGACCGCTTGGCTTAGCGATGCGTGGTGCGAAACTTGGCGCGGCGCGTGTTGCGCTCGAGCGCCAAGGCGATCAACTCATCAATGAGCGCGGGGTACGCAAGGCCTGAGGCCAGCCACAACTTGGGGTACATCGAAATGGGTGTAAAGCCCGGAATGGTGTTGATCTCGTTGCACAAAAACCCGCGGCCCGGGCTGCCGTCGCTGCGTCGCTCTTCGTAGAAAAAATCCACGCGGGCCATGCCTTCGGCGCGCACCGCGCGAAACACTTGCAACGCCATGTTGCGCACCGTTGCTGACTCGGCGTCGCTCAGCGGTGCGGGCACCAGCAATTGGGCGCCGTCACCGATGTATTTGTCTTCGTAGTCATAAAACTCGCGGCCTGGCACAATTTCGCCAGCCACCGATGCCCGCGGCTCGCGATTGCCGAGCACGGCGACTTCGATTTCGCGACCCGTGACGGCTTCTTCGACCAGCACCCATTCGTCGTAGGCCAGCGCAGCACGTGCAGCAGCAATGGCTTCATCCACGGTTTTGGCCTTGGCCACACCAACCGACGAACCCATGTTGGCGGGTTTCACAAACACCGGCAGCCCCAGTTGTTGCACGGCTTGAGTAATGCGCGCTGCGTCAGCAAGATCGTCTTCGCGCAACGCCACGAACCGAGGTTGGGCGATGCCTTCGGCGGCCAGCACACGTTTGGTGGTGGCTTTGTCCATCGACACTGCACTGCCCAGCACACCTGCACCCACATATGCCACGTGGGCCAGATCGAGCAGACCTTGCATGGTGCCGTCTTCGCCCATCGGGCCGTGCAACAACGGCAACACCACGGTGGCGTTGGCATCATGCGAACTTGCTGCTATCACCTCGCCGAGCGACGACGCACGACCAGTTGCCTCGAGCCGGTCGGGCAACGCATCGCGACCACGGGCCAAGGCGGCCATGGCCGAATCGGCAAGCATCCATTGCCCAGCGCGCGAAATGGCGATGGTGGTGATGTCGTAACGCGCAGGGTCAAGGGCACGCAACACGTGGGCGGCGGTCACGCAACTCACATCGTGTTCGGCAGATTCGCCACCAAAGATGACGACCACATGGATGCGCGAATGCGAAGTCACTCGTATCAACGGTATCTCGCCCATCAGGTGCTGCGCTCGTAAGATGAGGCTTCGTATGCGTTTCATGGCAACCGATGTTGCACATGCCGTGGGCGGTCGCCTCAGCGGTAAAAACGCCCACCTGTCGGGGGCTTCGTTCGATTCGCGCACACTCACGATGGGGCAGTTGTTCGTGCCGATTATTGCTGAGCGCGATGGTCACGATTTTATTGACGATGCATTGGCGCGTGGCGCGGGTGCGTATCTCACCTCGCGCGAAGTGGGCACCGATGGCGCTGCGTTGCGCGGCACGGCAATTGTCGTGCCCGACACGGTGGAAGCGTTGCGCGCACTCGGGCGCTGGGCGCGCATGGCACTGGGTGCTCGGGTGGGCAACCGGGTGGTGGGCATTACCGGCAGCGTGGGCAAAACCACCACGAAAGATTTGGCTGCTGCTGCCATCGGCTCGGCGTTGCGCGTGGCGGCGAGCTCGCGTTCGTTTAACAACGACCAAGGTGTGCCGATCACGCTGCTCAATGCCCCCGACGATTGCGAAGCACTCGTGTTGGAAATGGGCATGCGTGGCCACGGTGAAATTACGCGGCTCACCGAAGTGGGCCTACCAATAATTGGTGTGGTCACCGCAATTGCCGAAGCACACACCGCACTGCTCGACAACTTAGATGGCATCGCCCAAGCCAAAGGCGAACTCATCGCAGCGCTGCCAAGCGACGGCATCGCCATTTTGAACGCCGACGACGAACGGGTGTTGGCAATGCAGTCGCGCACGTCGGCACGCGTCATTACCTTTGGCGAAGCGCCGTCGGCAACCGTGCGCATCACCCAGGTAGATCTCGACCACCGCGCGCACGCCACGGTGCACATGGCCACGCCATGGGGTGACGTGTCGTTCGCCTTGCCCATTGCGGGTCGGCACAGTGCCAGCAACGCTGCGGCGGCCATCGCTGCAGCAGGTGCGTGCGGCGTGGATGTGCAGGGTGCTGGCGCTGCGATTACCGCAGCACCAATGTCGCCTAATCGCATGCATGTGCGCACCACTGCTGGTGGCGTGGTGCTGATCGACGACTGCTACAACGCCAACCCCAAGTCGATGGCGGCAGCACTCAACACCTTGGCGGCGATACCTGCCCGGCGTCGCACGGCATTTGTTGGTGTGATGGCCGAACTCAAAGACCCCGACATCGCCCACCGTCTGATTGCCTCGCTCGCACGACGGTTAGAAATCAACCTTGTTGCAGTAGACACCAATTTGTATGGCGGTGATTCCATCACGCTGCAATCAGCAATCTTGCAGGCTGGCCAATTTGGCGATGGCGATGCCGTGTTGGTGAAAGGTTCGCGTGTTGCGGGCCTAGAGCGTTTGGTGCACGCCTTCGGCTGATTCATCAATGGCGCGAGTGTTGCACCACCAGGCCATCACCAACGCCCACGCAGCACCGACGAACAACAACCAGCGCGAACCATAGCGATCAACGAGCGGGCCAAACAACATGTTGCCGAGTGGCACCGTGCCACCAAAGGCCATGAACCACAACGCCATGGTGCGGCCCCGTTCGTGGGCCTGCAAGCGGCCCTGCATCACCGTCGACATTGCGGTGGTGGTAAAAAAATACGACGCACCGAGCGCAAAGCCGGTGATAAACGCCGGCACCACCGAACGCGAAGCTGCAAAGCCCATCATCGCCACGGCGTTGGCGACGAAGCCCCAACGAATCATCACGCGTGGGTCGCGCCCCACGAACACGGTGCCGAGCGCCAAACCGCCAAGTGCTGCACCAAATGCCCAAGTGGCGTACAACCATTTGTACAGCGCAGTCGAGCCCACGACCCCAAAGTTCAACTCGGCAACCGCTGGAAACAGCCCGATGTACGGCAGCGAGATGAGCGAATACAACGCCAGGGTAAGAATGAGTCGCCGCACCACCGGGCGATCGCGTGCCACACGAAACGCAAACGTGAATCGCTGCCAGCCGCGCGAGGTGTCGCGTTGATGGGCAGGCACATCGATGCGGGTGAGTGCCCACACCACGAGCAAATACGTGACTGCGTTGAAGGCAAAAAAGTGCCACGCTTCCGCACCCAACGGTGCAAATACCGCCACCAAAATTGGCCCCACCACGCGCGAGCCATTGATGAGCGTGGAATTGAGCGACATCGCCCCGGGCAAATCGGCCCGCGGCACGAGCGAGGGCAACATCGCCGACCACGCCGGCATGTTCATGGCCCCACCAATGCCCACGCCAAGTTGGGCTAGGAACAACGCCCAGATTGGGGCATCAACCCGGGCCAAGGCTGCCAGCACTACCGAAAATGTGAGCATCACTACTTGCATGGCAGCCAACCACTTGCGTCGATCAACTGAGTCGGCGATGACACCAGCAGGAATGGCCAGCAACAATAAGGGGCCCATCTGCGCCAAAATAAGCAGCGCCACGATCGACGCTTTACCGGTGCGCTCATAGATATAGATGGGCAACACCACGTTTTGAATCCACGAACCAATGTTCGAGCCGAACGAGGCAATAAAAATGCGGCGAAAGTGTGGGTGCGAAAGTGCCGAGCGGGCAC
The DNA here is from genome assembly GCA_016463775.1 of Ilumatobacteraceae bacterium. GTDB lineage: Bacteria > Actinomycetota > Acidimicrobiia > Acidimicrobiales > Ilumatobacteraceae > F1-60-MAGs027. The sequence continues at coordinate 6,254 of JAEMQQ010000013.1, forward strand.
TGCCGGGGCGAAAGACGCGCAACTCGCCCGTATCTGGGCCGGTATCTGCTGCGAGTGGCGAGCTATCAGTCACTGGCGCACCACGGCGTTCTACGCTAGGTCACTAATGGTTGCAGCAAACGCTTCTGCGACGCCGACTGTGTCACACACTGTGTCACCAGCCGTGTCACCAGCGAGTGAGTGTTCGACCCGCTTTGCGATTTTTACCGAGTGCCCACAATGCGGGCACGCCTTGCACGCCGAACACGCGCACTACAAATGTGCGGGGTGTGGGTGGCGCGACAGTTGCTGCGACTAATTCGCTAGTTACGCAAGTAAGTCGGCGTACATCTGCAAAAATCCCGCGGGGCCACCGACCAAAAATGTGGTGACGGTGGTTTCTTTCCACTTGGGTAATTCGTCTTTGATCTTGTCGAGCGGCCCGACCAACGCCACATCTTCCACCATTTCAAGTGGAATCAACGCTGCGGCTTCTTGCTTCTTGCCTTGCAGATACAGCTCTTGCACCTGTGTCGCGACACCTTCCCAACCCATGCGGGCAAACACCTCGAAGTGAAAGTTCGCACCTTTGGCACCCATGCCACCGGCATACAACGCCACGAACGGCCGAATCATGTCGGCACACTTTTCGGCATCTTCACCTGGCACCACGATCAATGACGACACCACCTCGAACGAGTCGCGTTTTTTTGGGTTGCCCGATTTGGCAAAGCCCTCATCAAGGCAACGGCGATAGTGAGCGTCGTCTTTGGGTGAATAAAACAACGGCAACCAGCCGTCGGCAATCTCGGCAGACAACGCCACATTCTTTGGGCCTTCAGCGGCCAGATAAATAGGTATGTCTTTGCGAAACGGGTGAATGGTGCTCTTCAGCGGTTTACCCAAACCAGCGCCACCTTGCAACGGCAGATCATAAAACTCGCCGTGATGCTCGAGTGGCCCTTCGCGCCGCACGATGTTGCGCACGATCTCGAAGTATTCGCGGGTGCGCGCCAGTGGCTTGGGGTACGGCTGGCCGTACCAACCTTCGACCACTTGCGGGCCCGAAGCACCGAGCCCGAGAATCATGCGACCGTTCGACAAATGGTCGAGCGTCATGGCCGACATTGCAGTTGCCGCAGGTGTGCGACCAGCCATTTGCATAATGCCGGTGCCGAGTTGAATCTGTGTCGTCTGGGCACCCCACCACGCCAACGGTGTGAGTGCATCGCTGCCGTATGCCTCGGCAGTCCACAACGAATGAAAGCCGAGTTTGTCGGCTTCTTTCACTGCTTCAACGACGCCTGCAGGTGGGCCCGAGCCCCAATAACCGGTGGTGTAGCCAAGTTTTGTCATGTGCCTAGTCTGCCCACGACGAGAACTTAAGAACGAAGCGCAGCGAGCGGTTCGACAAAGTCGCGCCCCAACGCCTGGGCGCTCGGCTGGTTGGTGAGCACCCCCGCGACGGTGTTGACACCCAAGGCAATGGCCGGGTCGGCGTTGGCTGCGCCACCTGCGCCATGCATCGCCACTTGCAATTGATAGGGCAGCGTGGCGTTGGTCAGGGCATAGGTGCTGGTGTTGGGCACCGCGCCAGGCATGTTGCCTACGGCGTAATGCACCACACCGTGTTTTTCGAACACCGGCTCGGTGTGGGTGGTTTCGCGCATGGTTTCGATGCAGCCACCTTGGTCGATGGCAACATCCACCATGACTGCGCCACGCTTCATGGTTTTGACCATTGCTTCGCTCACCACCACTGGCGCGCGCGCGCCAGCCACGAGCACTGCACCAATCACCAAGTCGGCATCCAAGACACTGCGTTCGATGGCACCACGGTTAGAAGCCAACGTCATGATGCGACCCTTTTCGATTTGGTCGATGAAGCGCAAACGATCCAAGTTTTTGTCGAGCAGCACCACTTCAGCTTCCATGCCTGCGGCGATGCGCGCCGCATTCCAACCCACGTTGCCGGCACCGATGACCACCACCTTGGCGGGCCGCACACCGGGCGCGCCACCCATCAACACGCCACGACCGCCGTACGGGCGCTGCAAATAATGTGCACCAGCCTGCGTGGCAAGACGACCCGCGATTTCGCTCATCGGTGCCAAGAGCGGCAGTGAACCATCGGCAAGTTGCACCGTTTCGTACGCGATGCCCGTGGTGCCGTGCTTGAGCAATGCTTCGGCCACCTTCGGATACGCCGCCAAATGCAAATACGTAAACAAGGTGAGGTCGGGGCGCAAAAAGCCGAATTCTTTTTCGGTGGGTTCTTTGACCTTCACCACCATGCTTTGGGCCCAGGCATCGGCAGCCGTGGGCACGATGGTGGCACCAGCAGCGACATATTGGTCATCGCTGATCGACGCTGCAGCCCCGGCCTGGGTTTCGACGAAGACCTCCACGCCGGCGCGCTCAAACTCGCGTACGCCATCAGGGGTAAGGGCCACGCGGCCTTCGAGCGTCTTGGTTTCTTTGGGTACGCCCAGGGTGGCGTGCACCGGCTTCACGTCACTTGTCTACTACAACGGGCGGTTGTGCTAAACCAACCTCATGAAAAAGTTCCGTAATTTCATCAACGGCAAGCACGTCGACGCAGCCGACGGCAGCACATTAGACATCATCAACCCCGCCACGGGCAAGGTGTATGCCACCTCACCGAATTCGCGACAAGCCGACATCGACGCAGCAATGCACGCTGCCCAACAAGCATTTGACGTGTGGAAAGAATCAACGCCGTCTGAGCGCTCGCTGGCGCTGTTTCGCATCGCTGATGCCATCGAAGCACGCCAAGACGAATTCATCGCCCTCGAAGTAGAAAACTGCGGCAAGCCTGTCGCCATTACCACCGCCGAAGAAATACCGCCGATGGTCGACCAGATTCGATTCTTTGCCGGCGCTGCGCGCATGCTCGAAGGCAAGAGCGCCGGCGAATACATGAAGGGTTACACCTCAATGATTCGCCGTGAGCCGATTGGCGTGTGTGCCCAGGTGGCACCGTGGAACTATCCGATGATGATGGCGGTTTGGAAGTTTGCACCAGCCATCGCGGCGGGCAACAGCATCGTGCTGAAGCCGAGCGACACCACACCAGCAACCACGGTGTTGCTGGCCGAGATTGCTGCACAGTTTTTGCCGACGGGTGTGTTCAACGTGGTGTGTGGTGATCGCGAGACGGGTCGCACGATGGTTTCGCACGACACACCGGTGATGATTTCCATCACCGGTTCGGTGCGGGCGGGCATGGAGGTTGCCGAAGCGGCAGCCAAGTCGTTGAAGCGCGTGCAGCTTGAACTTGGTGGCAAGGCGCCAGTCGTCGTGTTCGACGATGCCGACCTTGAAGCGGCCGCAGCACAAATAGCGATGACCGGGTATTTCAACGCCGGGCAAGACTGCACTGCTGCCACACGCGTGATCGTGGGGCCCAAGGTCTACGGTGATTTCGTCGAAGCACTGGCCGATGCCGCCAAGAACACCAAGACGGGCCAGCCCACCGAAGATGTGCTCTATGGTGCGTTGAACAACGCCAGCCAACTCGCGCGCGTCAACGGCTTCGTCGAGCGCGCACCAAAACATGCACGTGTCGTGACCGGTGGCAACAAAATCGGCAACGACGGATACTTCTTCGAACCCACCGTGATTGCCGACCTGCGGCAATCAGACGACCTGATCCAGCAAGAAATTTTCGGCCCCGTTATCACGGTGCAGAAATTCAGCGACGAAGCCGAAGCCCTCAAATGGGCCAACGGCGTGGAATACGGCCTGGCGTCGTCAGTGTGGACCCGCGACTTTGGCAAGGCCATGCGCATGGCCAAATCGTTGGATTTCGGCTGTGTGTGGATCAATACGCACATCCCGGTCGTTGCCGAAATGCCACACGGCGGTTTCAAGAAGTCGGGCTACGGCAAAGACTTGTCGGCCTACGCACTCGACGACTACACGCGCATCAAACACGTGATGGCGAACATCAACCTCTGATGACTAGCGTTGCGCCACAGAGGGGGCGATAGCCAACAGTGGGTATTGAGCGCGGCTCCGTTGAACTCGTCGATGTAACCAAGCGGTACGGCGACGTTGTTGCCGTCGACAAAATCAATCTCGAGGTGAATGCCGGTGAATTTTTGTCGCTGCTCGGCCCCAGTGGTTGTGGCAAAACCACCACCTTGCGAATGCTCGCCGGGTTTGAGCAACCCGACGCAGGTTTCATTCGTATCTCGGGTGAATACGTGCAGGGCGTGCCACCACACAAGCGGGATGTCAACACGGTGTTCCAGCATTACGCGTTGTTTCCACACATGTCTGTTGCCGAAAACGTGGCCTATGGGTTGCGCCAAAAAGGCGTCAACAAATCTGAAATTGCCACACGAGTCACCGAAGCGCTCGACATGGTGCAGATGTCAAAACTCGCCGAGCGTCGCCCGCGGCAGATGTCGGGTGGGCAGCAACAGCGGGTGGCGGTGGCGCGAGCGCTCGTCAATCGTCCGAGCATTTTGTTGCTCGACGAACCACTCGGTGCACTCGACCGCAAATTGCGGGAAGAGATGCAAATTGAACTGAAACTCCTGCAAAGCCGTCTGGGCATCACCTTCGTGTTCGTCACGCATGACCAAGAAGAGGCAATGTCAATGTCGGATCGCATCGCCATCATGCTGGACGGTCACGTTGAACAACTTGCTGACCCTGAAACCGTGTACGAGCATCCGACGACGGCCTTCGTGGCTGGTTTCGTCGGGCGTAACAATTTTTGGCAAGGGGTGGCCACTGAACACGGCCTCCAGGCCGACGACGGCACCGTGTTCGTCGCAAGTCGACCGGAGGAAGACGTGCCCAACGGCGAGCCCGCGCTGTCGGCGGTGCGACCCGAGTGCATCCATCTGGCCTCGGCCCAGCCCACCCAGGCTGAAAACGTGGTGCAGGCCACCGTGGCCGGTGTGTCGTATTACGGCGATGTGCTGCAATATGTGTTGCGCACCAGCACCCGCGACCTGCTGGTGTTGGTGCCCCGTACCAACCCAGAGCGGTTCAAATTAGGCGACACGGCATGGTGCTCTTGGGCGGCCGAAGACGTTTATCTCTTCTCGGCCCGCCAAGCCAGCGTGGTCATGGCCACCCCCAGCGCCGCCGCCTGATGCGCTAAGTTTTGACAAGCCATACGCCACACAACAGGGGGATGTCATGACCAAACAACTTCGAATGCTCGCACCGGAATCTTTCCGAGAGCATCTGTCACGTCGTGCCTTCATTCAAGGCGGCACTGCTGCTGCCGGGTTTGCCGTGTTGCTCACCGCTTGTGGTTCAGATGATGCCGCTGATGATGCATCGACAGGTGGCGAGGCAGCCACTGGTGACTACAGCCGTGTGATCAACAAAGCGTCGGGTTCCCTCGCGATGTACACCTGGGGTGACTACAACGACCCAGACATCGTCGGTGCGTTGGCTGAATCCGAACTCGGCGTCACGATGAAAGTCGATTACTACCCAAGCAACGAAGATCTCATCACCAAACTCGCAGCCGGTGCAGGTGGCAGCGGTTTCGACATCGTCGTGCCAACCGGCCCCTACGTGCCGCAGATGATCGAAAAGGGTCTCATCCAGAAACTTGACATGTCGTTGATTCCCAACCTCGGCAACCTCGATGCGGCCTACGTGTCACAGACCTGGGACCCGAACAACGAATACTCGGTGTGCAAAAACTGGGGCAGCACGGGCTTTTTCTACGACAAGACCAAAATCACCCGCAAGATGGAGACGTGGCAAGACTTCATCGACGCGTGCATGAACGAGGGCAGCGGCAATTGCGCCATGATCGACACGGCGCCGAACCTCTGCGGCATGTGGTACTGGTCGCAAGGCAAGAACTGGAACAGCCAAGACGCAGCAGACCTTGACGCCTGCGAGAAGTTCCTCGTCGATGAGTTTGCCCAACACATCAAGGCGTTCGACTCGTACCCGAGCACCAAATTGGCCGAAGGTGCCTACATATTGTCGATGGGTTGGAACGGCGACCTGCGTCAGGCCTACACCCGCATCGCTGATGCCGGCGGCAACCCGGAAAATTGGGTGTGGGTGCTTGGCACGCCAGCCACCGAATTGTGGATGGACACCTATTGTGTCGCTGCCGGCGCACCAAACCCGGAGGCTGCGCACGCGTGGATCAACTGGCTGCTGGTTCCTGAAATTTCGATCAAAGACTTGCAGTACCACGGTTACAACACGGGCATGAAGAGCATGGATTCGCTCATCGCCGAGTTGGCACCCGACCTGCAATATGGCGACATGATTTTCTTTTCACCCGAGCAGGTGGCAACGTTCCAAACCCAGGAGATCACCCCGACTCTCGACCGCATGGTCGACATCATGAACAAGGTAAAGGCCAAGGCCGGAGCCTGATCGAAACTGCCGGGCGATAGTCGGAGCCTGAACAGCACGTGACCGCCTCGGTCGCCCCAGAGAATCGTCGGCGTCTGCGGGCGCCGAAGTATGCCTTGGCGTTGCCATCGATCATCTGGTATTCGGTGTTTTTTGTTGCACCGATTGCCTTCGTGGTGCTGTATTCGTTCGGCACCAAAGACACCAGCAAGTTGGTGCCAGTTGACCTGACGCGCCTGTCGGCTTCGAGTTACAGCGAGGTATTTGACGAAACCTTCTTCACGGTGTTTCGCGCCACCGTGCGCATTGCCATCACGGCCACGCTGTTGTGTTTGCTGATCGGTTTGCCCGTTGCGTATTTCGCAGCGTTCAAGGTGGGCGAGCGTTGGCGCGCAATCGTCTTGGCTGCGGTGGTGGTGCCGAGCTTTACGAGCTTTCTCATTCGCACGGTCGCGTGGCGTATTCCGCTGGCGCCGAATGGCACGTTCTCCAAATTTTTGCAAGACATCGGTGTCATCGGTGACAGTGGTATTCAGATACTCGAGACGTCTTTGGCGGTGCAGTTGGCGATCGTCTACAACTATCTCGGCTTCATGATTTTGCCGCTGTACGTGGCATTTGATCGCATCGACGTGCGGTTGCGCGAAGCAAGCAAAGACCTCGGCGCCGGGCGAGTCGCCACTTTCTTTAGCGTCACGTTGCCACTCGCTGGGCCGGGTGTTGCTGCCGGCGTGCTGTTGACGTTCATCCCGATGTGTGGCGACTATGTGACGGCCACGGTGCTCGGCGGCGCCAAAGGCAACATGATCGGTGCGATGATCGCATCGCAATTCAGTAGTGCCCAGAACTGGCCGCTCGGTGCGGCCATGGCAGTGCTCATGATCGGCGCAGTGTTGCTGGTGCTCGTGGTTGGGGCAGCAATCGTGTGGCTGGCCCCATGGCTCTTGGCTGCCCTTGGCCCAGTTGTGCAACGCTGGCGTGCGATTCAAGCGGCGCGTCATGGCGATCGAGGTAATCAGGGCAATCAGGGCGACCAGCCGTCGCGCCGATGGGGTATTGCCGACAGTTTGCTGCATCGACTGCTCGGTGTGTGGACCACGCTCGTATTGATCTTTTTGTTCATCCCCGTTGGCTTGGTGTTTTTGCATTCGTTCAATCGCGGCAACTCGTTCACCATTTGGTCGAATGCGGTGAGCATCAAGTGGTGGGGCGAATTGTTTGACGGTGCGGTCTTTTTGCAGACTGCGGTGCTGTTTGCGGCACTCGTGACAGTGGCAGTGGCGGCCAGACGCAACTTGAAGAGTCGCGCGAAGTTTGGTGGCGGCTACACCGCGTGGCTAGTGCCGAGTGGTTTCGTGCTGGCCTTGGTGGTCAACGGAGTGCTCACCAATTGGTACGCCAACTTGTTTGATTTCACGGGCATCGGCGATTCCATTCGCAACTCATTCGTGGCCGCACTCGGTGCCACCGTCATTGCTGTGATTCTTGGGGGCACTGCGGGTGTGGCGTTGGCACGTCGTCCTGGCAGGTGGGCGACGGCGTTCATGGTGTTGGTGTTTCTCATCTTGGTGACACCCGAAATCATGGATGCGATCGCACTCGCCACGTGGTTTCCGCGAATTCGCGACGTGCCGATCGTTGGCTACATCTTCACCGAGGGCTGGGGGCCATTCAGCGGTGGCATGAACAAGTTGTGGGTGGGTCAGTCGCTGTATGCGTCAGCCGTGGTCACACTCATCGTGCGGGCGCGACTCGCAGGTCTCGACGAATCACTCGAGCAAGCCGCAGCCGACCTCGGTGCGCCTCCGGGTCGGGCCTTCCGACAAATCACATTGCCACTCATCGCGTCGGCCATGATCGCCGGCGGGTTGTTGTCGTTCGCTTTGTGTCTTGACAACGCGGTGATTTCAACGCTCATCAGCGAAGCCGGCTCGACAACATTCCCCGTTGCACTCTTGGGCGCCACACGTAGCACGATCAAACCGTTCTGGGGTGTCGGAGCGATCAGTTTGTTCGTCGTCACCATGGCGTCACTGTGGTTCTTGGTCGTGTTGTTGCGTCGTGGTGGTGCTTCGGCCGGCAATATTGCCGCCACGCTCACTGGCAACTAACTCATGACGCGCGTCGCGGTCGGGCCGACCAAAGCACCCGAATGGTTGCGCGACGCAGTGCGTGCCGGTGGCTGCGAGGTTGTCGACTATGCCGACGCGCAAGGCCTGGTGTGGGGCGACCCGCGTGGCCCTGATGCGTTTGGCGAAGTGTTGCGCACACACCCGCAGTTCGAATGGGTGCAGCTGCCGTTTGCCGGCATCGAAACTTTTGTGCCTCATCTTGATGACCGTCGCGTGTGGACGAGTGGCAAAGGTGTCTACGCCGAGCCCGTTGCCGAGTTGTGCATGGCGTTTTTGCTCGGCGGTCTGCGCCACGTGATTGGTTATTCGCGGGTCACCGAGTGGACGGTTGACCATGGCCGATATCTGTTGGGTGGCAACATCGTGATTGTCGGCGGGGGAGGCATCACCGAATCGCTCGTGCGCATGCTGCAGGGCTTCAACACCAACATCACCGTGGTGCGCCGCCACCCCACACCGATTGCCGGTGTGCAGCGAGTGGTCACCCAAGCGCGGTTGCACGACGTGTTGCCCGAGGCTGATGCCGTGGTGCTGGCCTGTGCGCTCACCCCCGAAACGATGGGCCTCATTGGTGCGCGCGAACTGGCGCTCATGAAACACGATGCGTGGCTGGTGAACGTGGGCCGCGGGCGCTTGATTGCGACCGACGATCTGGTTGCTGCGCTACGCGAACGGCGCATCGGTGGTGCCACGCTGGATGTAACCGAACCTGAACCGCTTCCGAAAGAACACCCGCTGTGGCGCCTCGACAACTGTTTGATCACCCCGCATGTCGGCAACACCCGGGCCATGGCGGTGCCACTGCTGACCGAGCGCATCACCACCAACTGTCGGCTGTTTGCAGCCGGCCAGCCCCTCGTTGGTGTGGTGAACGTGACGCTCGGGTACTAAGCAATAGCGTCGGGCGTGCCCCATGATTGACCACTACGACACATTGGGCGTCGCCCGTGGTGCATCGCTCACCGATATTCGTCGTGCATACCGGGCACGCATGCGCTCGGCGCACCCCGACGCCCGCAAAGCAAGTTCGGCAGCCGGGAGCAATTCTTCATCGACAACTGCTGAGGTCACCCGCATTGCCGAAGCGTGGAACGTGTTGTCATCGCCTGCACGGCGTGCGGCGTACGACCTACAAACTGCCACAGGCAGTGCAGCCGGGGTGCATGCCAACGAGCCGACGTTTTCGTACATCGATACCGATGCAGACCTCGATCGGGTGTATGAGCCGGCGCGATTTCCGTGGCGATTCGTGTTGGTCGTCATTGGTATCGGTTCGGCATTTTTGATCTTCCTGCACATCATGGGCGACCCGATGCCGAGGCGCGGTATCGACGGCCTCATCAACTCGGGTTCATGCGTTGATTTCGACAACCTTGGTGCCGCCTTCGAAGTGGAATGTGACGGGCCGTATCAGGCAGTGGTACGCGAGCTCGTGCCGTTCAATTCGGCGTGTGATAGCGACACCACCCAAGCCCGCGACCGCCAAGGCATGGGCACGGTCTGTCTGGCGCCGTAGCCCGGTCGCTGTCACGGCATTGCACGCAGGTGACACCCGCTAGCCTCGGCTGTAATTAAGGGCGATTAGCTCAGTCGGAAGAGCGCTACGTTCACATCGTAGAAGTCGTGGGATCGAGGCCCGCATCGCCCACCAAATGCGCCACCTTCAGGCGTGCCATTGCGTACTCTGGAACACGTGAATCGAAGTTGCGAAAAGCTCGGCTGCAACGTGCCAGCCGAAGTGGCCTTCGGTATCGATCGAGTGGCCTGTGTGGTGTGGTTGGAAAATTACGACGCCGACGAACAGCGCCATCTCAATCGGTTGTGTGGTGAACACGCCACGCGACTCACCTTGCCTCGTGGCTGGTCATTCGATGATCGTCGCGAGAAGTCACCGCGTTTGTTCGTCGCATCGAGACCAGCGGTCGCAATCGTCAAGCCGGCGGTGAAGCCCGCCCGCAAGACATCGAACAAAACAACGGCGTTACCACGACGCACCTCGCGTGATGCATCGGCGCCGGTCAAACGAATGGATGGCCCGGGGTTGTTCGACCCGACGCTGCCGATGAATTCACCGTTGTTGACGCCACGACCCACACCCGTTGCCACCAAGTCCACACCTGTTGTGCAGCCAGACACCGAACGTGAACCTGCGCCGCAGTACGCACCGAAGTTTGATCGCACCAGCGATGTGGGCGGTGCGCTCAATGCGCGTGGGCGACTGCTTGCCCGTGCATTTTCGAGCCAAACGAAACCAATCGAACGCCCCGCCCAAGTAGCGAACACCGATTCGCTGCCACAGGGTGACCACATCGACGACTTCAATCAGGGCGATCATGTTGAATAGCCACGTCGAGTAGTCGACGTTCGCCCGGCAATGCATCTTGAAGCGGCGCTGCACACTGCGGCACCGGCTTCAGCCGTGATGATGCACGTTGCAGAACTCGACAAATACCCGCGGTGGATGACCCTCGTGCACTCCGCCACGCTCGTGCCCGACACGTCGGTGCCAACCTGGGATGTGGAATTGCGAGCCAAGGTCGGACCATTTGCACGCTCGAAGCGTCTGCGCATGGTGCGCACAACGTTTCACGAAACAAACCCGACCCACATCGTGTTCGAGCGCCAAGAACACGATGGTCGTCAGCACGCCGCCTGGCGACTCGAGGTGACGGTGGATGACACAGCGCCGCACGGCACGAACCTCGTGATGCATCTGCACTACGACGGACGGTTGTTCGTTTCGGTAATCGAGTCGATTCTGCGGCAAAATATTGATGCGGGGCGCAGCAATCTCGCGGCCTTGCTGGCGAGCTAACGAGCGCTTATCGCGCTGTGTCTACGAGCGCTTATCGCGCTGTGAGCACCACGGGTTGGCCGGCCGCCAACTGGCCGCACGCGGCGTCGATATCGGTGCCACGATTGCGTCGCACGGTGGCATTGACACCACGATCACTCAGACGGTCGGCGAACCGTCGCACACCCGCCATGTCGGTGCCACGTGTGGCAAACCCAGGCGTGGGGTTGAGGGGTATCAGGTTCACATGCGCGGTTGGCTTCAATGACAATGCGAGTTTGGCCAATTCGCTGGCGTCACGCGCGGTGTCATTGACGCCGGCGATCATCGCCCATTCAAAACTGATACGACGATGTTTTTCGCGCAGGTAATCCCGGCAGGCACTCATCAATTCGTTGATGGGGTAGCGCTTGTTGATCGGCACCAAGTCGTTGCGCAAGTCGTCGCGTGCCGCATGCAATGACACCGCGAGGTTGACGGGCAGTGGGCGGGTGGCGAGTGTGCGGATGCCGGGCACGATACCCACGGTCGAGATGGTGATGTGACGCGCCGAGATGCCCATGTCGCCATGGATACGTTCGACGGCACCCCACACGGCTGGTTCGTTGGCGAGTGGTTCGCCCATGCCCATGAACACGATGTTGGCCACGCGTTGTTTGCGCTGTTTGGCATGGCGGGCCGCGCGCACCACCTGCTCGACGATTTCACCGACCGTGAGTTGACGGTTGAAACCCGCCTGACCAGTGGCACAAAAACCACACGCCATCGCACATCCCGCTTGGGTGCTCACACACACCGTCACGCGATCGGCGTAGTGCATGAGCACGGTTTCGATGGGATGGTTGCCGTCGGCCAGTTGCCACAAGAACTTGATGGTGTCGCCTTTGTCGCTCACGCTTTCACGCACGAGCTTGAGGCTGGTCGGTAGTTCTTCGTTGAGTCGCTGGCGCAGCGCAGTCGACAGCGTCGTTATCTGATCGACTTCCTGAAATTGTTCGTACAACCCCGACCACATTTGTTTGATGCGATAGGCGGGTTCACCCACCATGACCTCAGACAGCTGTGCGCCGCTGGCGTCATAGAGCGTGCGTCGCGGGTTGTCGTTCACACCTTCAAGTGTGGCGTAGCCAAGCGCTCATAGTCGCGCATCCGGGCCCGCAAAACGTCGAGCGATGCGGTCCAGAAGTCTTCTTTGGTCACATCCAGCCCGAAGGATGCACCCAACTGTTCGGCTGAATCCATGCCGGCCCGCGACAACAAGTCGTCGTATCCACCACGGAAACGATCGGGGTCTTGCTGGTATTGCGCGTACAAGCCCAAGCCGAACAACAAACCGTAGGTGTACGGCCAGTTGTAGAAGTGACTGCCGTAGTAATGCGGCTTCAAAATCCACATGTATGGGTGGGCTGTCGATTGGTCGATGCCATCGCCGTATGCGTTGTTCTGGGCGTCGCCCATCAACTCGTTGAACTCGCTCACACCCAGGGTGCGGCGTTGACGACGGGCGAACACCTCCGACTCGAACAAGAACCGGCTGTGGATGTCGACCACCACCTGGGCAGCACCCTGCAGATCCACGTCGAGCAATGCCAGCCGCTGGTCACCCTGCAGGCGCGACAGACCGTCTTCGACGACGAGTGTCTCACAAAAGATGCTGGCGGTTTCGGCAAGGGCCATCGGCAAATTGCGTTGCATTGGCGTGCGATGGGCCAGTTGGGTGTTGTGGTACGCATGCCCGAGTTCGTGGGCCGTCGTTTGGGCCGAATCGACGCTGCCGCTCCAATTGAGCAAGACGAGCGAACGATCATTGACGAACGACATGCAGAATGCACCACCAACTTTGCCTTCGCGCGGTTCGGCATCGATCCATTTTTCGTCGAGGGAACGGTCGACCAGGCCAGCCAGACGGTCGCTGTAGGCGCCGAACGCACCACGCACGAGTTGCACGCCTTGATCCCACGAAATATTGCTAGGGGCAAACGACAACGGGGCCAGCAGGTTCCACCACGACACACCGTTTTTGTCGCCGTTCAGTTGGCCCTTGATGCGCAACCAGCGACGAAAATCGGGCAGTGACGCATGAATCGCCGACTGCATCGCGTCGAAAGTTGGGCGGCTCACACTGTTGGCATACAACGACGCATCGAGTGGCGACGCCCAGTTGCGGCGGCGGTTCACCGTGTTGGCTTCACCCTTGATTGCGTTCATCGCTGCAGCACACGCCACGCCAATCGTTGGCCATGCACGCATCTCGGCTTCGTAGGCCGCTTTGCGCACTCGCACATCGGGGTTGCTGGCCATGCCACGCACCGCAGCCATCGGCAATTCTTTGGTGCCATCAGGCAGGTCGACCGCGGTCTTCAACTGTGAGGCGATGTCGCCTTGCAGGCGACCCCATGCAGATGACCCGGTCGTCGACAATTCGGCGTACAGATTTTCTTCCGGCTCGCTCATCTGATGTTCGGCACGCGCCTGCAAACGACGCAGCGGGCCGAGATGTTCGCGGGCCTGTTCGCTCAACTTTGCCAAGGCGTCTGCGCCAAGTGAGGCGACCCATTCGGCCAGGCGGGCCACCAGCGGTGACAGTTTCGAATCTGTCACTTCGAGTTCTGACAACAGCCCTTGCGCCCGCTCGTGACGCGTGTCGGTGCTCACCGTGGCGTACACATAGGCACCCAGAATGTTGTTGGCTTCGGCCACCGAATTGAAGGCGTTGATTACTGCGTCGGCTGCCTCGGCGTCATCGGCAGTCGGTTGGCGTGGTTCGGTACCGCGAATGTTGTGCTTGTCGAACAGCGAACTGAGGCGACCGACATCGGCGCCGAGCAGTTCCATTGCATCGGTGAATGATCGGGCATCGAACGACTCGTGAATATCGGCAACACTCCAACGGGGCAGGGCAGGTGTTTCGGGCATGCTCCGAAACTATCGGGCAATAGCTATCTGCTGACCGTACCGATGAACACATCGTCGCTGTGGGCCACCGTCATACCGAGTGACTCGTACAGCGTGATTGCCGCGGTGTTGTTGCCCGCAACGTAGAGCATGCCGTGCTGCAATCCACGTGCAGCAAGATAGGCAAAGCCGGCAATGGTGAGCGCCCGGCCAAGGCCTTTACCGTGATGGCTGGGGTCGACACCGACCACATAAATCTCGCCAGCCGGTGCTGCGCCATGGTGGTCGTGGGTGGCGAGGTCGTCGTGTGCCTCCGCTTGGTCGTGCTCAGCGGAATGGTCGTGCATTTGAGTCCAGCAGAAGCCGGTCATGTGCCCATCCGTCTCATGAATCAAAAAGCCCTGTGGGTCGAACCACGGCTCGGCCAGACGCTCAATGAGCACGTCGTTGGTCCAACTACCTTGCTCGGGGTGCGCAGCAAACGCGCGAGCGTTGACCGCCAGCCACGCCTGGTTGTCGACGCCGGCACGAAACGGTCGCGTGACGAAACCCGCCGGCAGCTGGTGTGCGGTGTTGAGCGGCAGGGCACAGCGCATGTGCAGGAGCGGGGCGTCGGCTTGCAACCCATGGTGGGCCGCACACGCACGCTCATCGTTCGTTGGTTCACACACGAACCAACGAACGTTGCCACCACCCGCAGCACGAATGGTGGTGATCGTGTCGGCGAATTCGGCCGGGGTCACATGATCATGACAACGAATGACCCACCCACGGTTGACGCGAGAGAGGTGGATGTGCGACACGGCGAAAGGCTACCGATGGGACGGTGCTCAGTTGGTGTTCAGTGGGTGTGCAGCATCCCCCCGATTACCGTGGTGCGCGTGCCCGTAAAAAAACTGTCGCCCAAGCGGGCGAAGCGCCCGAACAAATCCGCACTGCCGGCACATACTCGGGCAATCCTGCGCTCATTGAAGAAGGATTATCCGGTGGCGATTTGCGAGCTCACGCACGAATCACCGTTTCAACTCCTGGCCGCGACGATTCTTTCGGCGCAGTGCACCGATGTACGCGTCAACATCGTGACCCCGAACTTGTTCGCCGCGTATCCGACGGCGGCAACCTTGGCGGTGGCCGACGTGTCGCACGTCGAGCAGCTCGTGCGGTCTACGGGGTTCTACAGCACCAAGGCTAAAAATCTCATCGGCATGGCCAACGGTGTGATGACCCGCTTTGGCGGCGAGGTGCCGCGGGCCTTGGAAGATCTCATCACGCTGCCCGGCGTGGGCCGCAAAACCGCCAATGTGTTGCGCAGCGCGGCCTACCACCTGCCCGGTCTGCCGGTCGACACCCACGTGCTGCGGCTTTCGAAACGGCTCGGCATCACCAAAGAAACAGATCCCGTAAAAGTGGAGATGCAACTCAACGCCCTGTTGCCACCCGCCGAGTGGGGCGAGTTCAGTCTGCGTCTGATCCTGCACGGCCGTCGTATCTGTGATGCGCGCGCACCGAAATGCAACGAGTGTCGACTGGCAACGATCTGCCCGTCGCGTGACCTCTCCTAGCGTGCAGTCGCATGTCTGATCGCGATAACGCCAGCGCTGCGGCCGAACTGGCGGCCTTGGTGGATGCAGTGGAGGCGTGTCGAGCGCGGCTCACGGCACTTGCCGAGCGACGCAACGCAGCGATCCGCACCAAACAAGACGACGCAGACTCGTTGCTCGTGTCGATCTACGAAGCAGAGCGTGGGCTATCGACGGCGATTCGATTGTTGCAGCGCGCCGCACGCACCGCGCGGTAAGTAGCACGCAATGAATGCGTCAGGATAAAAACCTCGCTCAGTAGCCTTGCCATGTGATTCGCTACCCGAAGCGCGACGACCTGCGTGCAATGGCGGGTTATCACTCGCCGCAGGTCTCGGTGCAGGTTCGCCTGAACACCAACGAGTCACCCGTTGAGCCACCGGCAGAATTCGTGCAGGCACTAGCCGCGGCCGTCAGTGACGTGCGCTGGAACCGCTATCCCGACCGTGCGGCGCGCGAACTGCGCACTGCCATCGGTGCATTGCACGGGGTGAGCAGCGACAATGTGTTCGTTGCCAACGGCAGCAACGAAGTGTTGCAGTCGGTGTTGTTGGCCTATGGCGGTGCGGGTCGCACCGTTGCAACATTCGAACCGACCTATCAGTTGCACTCGCACATCGCACGCATCACTGGTGCCACCGTGGTGAGTGGCCGTCGTAACGCAGACTTCACGCTGGATGCCAACGAAGTGCAGCGGGTACTTGACGCCCACGCACCCAGCGTTACGTTTCTTTGTTCACCGAACAACCCGACGGGAATGGCCGAAGACCTGGCAGTGATCGCCAGCACGATCAAGAACGCACCAGGCATCGTGGTCGTCGACGAGGCGTATGCGCAATTCTCGCCCCACACCGCTCTCGATTATGTGAATGACGAGTCACGAGTGGCAGTGAGCCGCACATTTTCAAAGACGTGGTCGATGGCTGCTGCCCGGCTCGGCTATGTCATCGGCCCGAAGTGGATGGTGGAAGATCTGGAAATCGTCACACTGCCGTACCACCTCGATGCGCTCAAGCAAATCGCCGGATGTCTCGCCGTGCAATACCACGATCACATGCAACGCGGTGTGCACGACGTGGTGGCCGAACGTGAACGACTGCTGTCGGCGATGCGCGCCATGCCGCTGACGGTGTGGCCGAGCCAGGCCAACTTCATCTTGTTCAAGCCGACTGCCGGCCCAGCCGAAGCCAGCACGGCGGTCGGGGTGGTGGGGCGCCGCGTCTGGCAGGCGCTCCTTGACGGTGGCGTGCTGGTGCGCGACTGCTCGTCATGGGAGGGCCTTGCCGACTGCCTGCGCGTGACCGTCGGTACGCGCGGCGAAAACGACGCATTTCTGGCGGCATTGCGTACCGCATTGACGGCGCGAGACTAGAAGCCATGGCCCGTTCAGCCCGTCGTTCACGCGCCACCAAAGAAACGTCGATCGACGTCTTCATCGATCTGGATGGCCCCGCGTCGACCAGTATCGAAACAGGAATCCCGTTCTTTGATCACATGCTCGACCAGCTCGGCAAACACGGCGGGTTCCGGCTGGAAGTCAAAGCCAAAGGCGACCTGCACATCGACACACACCACACGATCGAAGATGTCTCGATCACTCTTGGTGAGGCATTTCGTGAAGCACTCGGCGACAAAGCCGGTATTCGTCGGTTTGCCAGCGGCACGTTTCCACTCGACGAAGCACTCATCGAAGTGTCGATGGATCTGAGCGGTCGGCCATTCGTGGCGTGGGATGTGCAGATGCCCGAGTGCTTGCCACTCGGCAACCCGCCGTTTGATCCGCAACTTGCCGAGCACGCCGTGTCGTCTTTCGCGACTGCTGCGGCGATCACGCTGCACGTGCAGAAGCGGGCCGGCACCAACGTGCACCACATTATTGAGGCAACCTTCAAGGGTTTGGCTCGTTGTCTGCGTGATGCAGTGCGCGTCGAGTCGTCGGGAGTGCCGTCAACCAAGGGCACGCTCTGATGTCGACACCGCTCATCGCGGTATTGGATTACGGCATCGGTAATCTGCGCTCGGCCCAAAAGGCCCTGCAAAAAGTCGGCGCAGACGCGCGGCTCACCAACGACGCAGCCCTCATTCGTGACGCTCAGGCGGCCGTGTTGCCTGGTGTCGGTAATTTTGGGGCCTGCATGAACGCCGTGCGGGCAGCAGGGCTGGAAGATCTCGTGCTCGAACGGGTGGCTGGGGCGGCGCCATTCTTGGGCATTTGTGTCGGCATGCAAATGCTGTTCAGCGAAAGCGAAGAGAGCCCGGGTGTTGCCGGTTTCAACGTGGTGCCTGGCGTGGTTCGCTATCTGCCCGACACCGTGAAGCGCCCGCAGATGCAGTGGAACCGACTGCAACTGCGCACCAACCCACAGTCGGTGGTCGACCCACTCTTTGCCACGCTGCCCAGCGAACCATGGATGTACTTCGTGCACTCGCTGCACGGTGTGCCCACCGATGCATCGTGCATCGTGGCCACTGCCGACTACGGATGCGATGTCACTGCTGCCGTGCGCATCAACAATGTGTTCGCCGTGCAATTCCATCCGGAGAAATCGGCAGTCGACGGTTTGGGCCTGTTGCGCAACTTCGTTGACGCTGCACGCCTCGTTGCCGCCTAAGCACGCGATGGACCTGTATCCGGCAATCGACCTGCGTGGTGGTCGGGTGGTGCGACTTGAACAGGGTGATTTTGCCCGTGAGCGCATGTACGGCAGTGACCCGTTGGAAGTGGCGCGGCGATTCGTTGACGACGGCGCAGTGTGGTTGCATATCGTCGATCTCGACGCGGCGAAGGGTGATGGCAACAATCGCGCAGTGGTGAAACAAATCGCCCAGGCTGTCGGCGAACATGTGCGCGTACAAACGGGCGGTGGTGTGCGCAGCGTGACTGATGCCCAACAACTTGCGGATGCTGGTGTCACGCGAGTGGTCATGGGCTCAGCTGCGGTGCGCGAACCGCAACTGGTGGATGATGTTGCGCGAATCATCGACGTGGCGGTCGGCTTGGACCACCGCAACGGCGAGGTTGCCACCGACGGTTGGTTGCGTGGCTCAACCCTCACGCTCACGGTTGCGGTGGCACAGTACCCGGCTGCAGCAGCGTTCATCATCACCGATATTTCGCGCGATGGCATGCTGGCGGGCCCCGACATCGACGGTTTGCGAGATATCGCCACGCTCACCACCACACCAATCGTCGCCAGTGGCGGGGTGGCCGAACTTGGCGACCTGCGCGAATTGCGCGACGTGCGCGGCTTGGCAGGTGTGATCGTCGGCAAAGCCTTGTACGAGGGCCGGTTCACCACGCGCGACGCTCTGCGAGCGCTACAACAGTGACGACCGACGCCAGCCGTCGCCGGCACAGCGTGGCCCGTGTCATTCCATGTTTGGATGTGACCGCCGGTCGGGTGGTCAAAGGCGTCAACTTCGTTGGTTTACGCGATGCGGGTGACCCGGTGGAACTCGCCACGCGGTACGACGCAGAGGGTGCCGACGAAGTGGTGTTCTTGGATATCACCGCGTCAAGCGATGAACGCAACACCATGGTGGATGTCGTCTCGCGCGCCGCCGAACGACTCTTCATTCCGCTCACGGTTGGTGGCGGGGTGCGCGACGCAGCATCGGCAGGCGAACTACTGCGCGCTGGTGCCGACAAGGTGAGTGTGAACACTGCAGCCGTTCAACGACCAGAACTCATCCGTGAAATTTCCGGAGATTTCGGCAACCAATGTGTGGTCTGCGCCATCGATGCCAAACACACGGCGAACGGCTACGAAGTATTCGTGCATGGTGGCCGCACCGCAACGGGTATCGATGCCCGGCAGTGGGCGCAACAGGCCGTTGCACTCGGGGCGGGGGAGATTCTGCTGACCTCGATGGATCGCGACGGCACACGTGAGGGCTTCGACCTGCAACTCACACGGGCGATCGTTGACGCAGTCGGTGTGCCGGTCATCGCCAGCGGTGGTGTGGGCACCCTCGACCACTTGGTTGATGGCGTGCTGATCGGTGGTGCCGACGCCGTGCTCGCTGCATCGATATTTCACTTCGGTGAGTTCACCGTGGCGCAGGCAAAAGCTGCCATGGTTGCCCGTGGTATTGCAGTGCGTCAGTAGCCTGACCGAAATGTCCGAAGACGAAAAACTTCCGATCAAGATGCTGAATGATCGTTTGCTGGTGAAGATTCCGTTGAATGATGGCGACCGTCGAAGCGGTGGGGGCATCCTGATTCCGGCCACGGCGCAGGTCGCCAAGCGCCTCGTGTGGGCCGAAGTGGTCGCCCTTGGCCAAAGTGTGCGGGCAGCAGAAGTTGGCGACCGCGTGCTGTTCAGCCCCGATGACCGATACGAAGTCGAGGTGGGTGGCATCGACTACATCATGTTGCGCGAGCGAGACCTGCACGCCGTCGCCGCCTCGCGTATCGAGGCGAGCACGGGCTTGTACCTCTGAGCCCCGCCATGCGAATTTCACCGAGTCGCGAAGAATTTCGCACACTGGCCGCACAATTCGGGGTGGTACCGGTGTGGGCCGAGGTGCTTGCCGATCGCCACACACCTGTGGGTGCATTCATGGCATTGGTCGGTGACGAGCCTGGTTTCTTGCTCGAGTCGGTGGAACACGGCGAGCGGTGGGCTCGCTTTAGTTTCGTTGGCTGTCGACCGCGTGCCGAAATTTCGTTGGTCAACGGCACGCTGCACACGAGTGGCGCCGTGCCCGGCTCGGTGCCAACCGACAAGGGTTTTTTGGCCGCGCTCGAAGCAATGCTGGTCGCCCATCGGGCCCCAGTGATGCCTGAGTTGCCACCCCTCCAAGGGGGCATGATCGGCCACATCGGCTACGACATCGTGCGCGAAATCGAGCACTTGCCCAACCCCCCGGCCGATGATCGGAATATTCCCGACGCGGTCATGTCGATGATCGGGTCGCTGGCGGCGTTCGACCATTGGCGACAACGGGCGTATCTGATTGAAAGTGTGCCCACACTCGGCTTGCACCAAGCCGAGGTCGACACCGCATACGACGCCGCAGTGCTTGGCGTACAACGTATGGCTCATGACCTATCGCGCGCGGTCAGCAGTGATGTCGCCGAGCCCCCGAACGCATCCGACAGATCCGACACGCCAACATTTCTGTCATCGTCGCTGTCGTCACCTCTGTCATCGTCGCTGCCCGACGGCCGATACCAAGCTGCCGTGCGAGTGGCCAAGGAGCATATTGTGGCCGGTGACATTTTTCAGGTGGTGCTGTCGCAGCGCTTTGCAGTGCAGTTGGATGCCGACCCGTTCGATTTCTATCGTGTATTGCGCCAGATCAACCCCAGCCCGTACATGTATTTCGTCCGGCACGAGGCACTCACCGTTGCCGGTAGCTCACCCGAGCCATTGGTGCAGGTGCGCGACGGGCGTGTCATCAGCCGGCCAATTGCTGGCACCCGCAAACGCGGTCGCGACGACGATCATGACCGCCGCTTGGCGGGCGAGTTGCGCGAGAACCCGAAAGAGCGTGCTGAACACGTGATGCTCGTCGATCTGGCGCGCAACGATGTGGGTCGCATCGCCAAATTTGGCACGGTACAACTCGACGAGCTCATGACACTCGAGAGATACAGTCACGTCATGCATCTCACCTCACAGGTGTCGGGGGAGTTGCGCGATGGCCTCGGCCCGATCGATGTGCTGCGCGCCACCCTGCCTGCTGGCACGGTGAGCGGTGCACCAAAGGTGCGGGCCATGCAAATCATCGACGCCCTCGAACCGGTGCGGCGTGGGCCGTATGCGGGCATCGTTGGTTATGTCGATTTCAACGGCAATCTGGATGCCGCCATCGCGATTCGCACGATGTTTGCGCAAGGCAATTCGGCATGGTTCCAGGCAGGGGCGGGCATCGTCGCTGACAGCGACCCCGATGACGAGAATCTTGAGTGCCACAACAAAGTTGCAGCATTGGTGGCGGCGTTGCCAGCGGCGCGTCGCATGACCGCCCAGCGCCGAGCCAAGACATGACGTCGCAACCGTTCGCCGCACTCATCACCCGTGATGTCATCGTCGCCATGGGCAAGGACGCCCGAAGTTTTCTGCACTCACAAGTAAGCAACGACGTTGCCGGTCTCGGCGTCGGTGCTGTAACCCACGCATTCGTACTCGAGCCCACCGGCAAGATCAGCGCATTTCTGCGCGTGCGTTGTGTGGCCGACGACCATTTCGTGCTGGATGTCGACCCAGGTTGCGGGGCAGCAGCCCTTACCCGACTGAACAAATTCAAGATTCGGGTGCAGTGTGAATTCATGTTGACACAAGAAGGCGTCACCGCCGTGCGGGGCCTCGATGAGGTACTGACCGCCCAGTTACTGACCCAACCAGGGGCCGTTGCCGCGTGGCGATCGGGTAGTGGAGCCGTCGATATTTTCGGCACACTGAGCACGCCGATCAGCGCGGGCACCGACGCCGACTTCCACATCGAGCGAGTGCGTTGCGCGTGGCCGATCTTCGGCGTCGATATCGACACCAACTCGTTGCCTGCTGAAACAGGTTTGGTCGACATCGCCGTGTCGTTCACGAAAGGTTGTTACCCCGGACAAGAGTTGGTCGAGCGCATGGACAGCCGCGGCAGCACTGCGCCACATTCGCTGATGCGCTTGCTGGCCCAACCGACTTCTGACACACCCCGCGCGATTGCCGGCGAGCCGTATCGCAGCGCCACCGACGAAATTGGGCGTTGCACATCGGTGGCCGGGGAATATGCGTTGGTCTCGGTGCGTCGAGCACATGTTGCCGCCGCTGAATTACTCAAGCAGTGATGCATCCATAGACTGCGCACGAATATGACCTACGTCTACGCCTTTGACCACAAGCATCGCCAGGCGCCGATGAACATGAAGAATCTGCTCGGTGGCAAGGGCGCGAATCTTGCCGAGATGATGACCGTGCTCAAGTTGCCGGTACCCCACGGTTTCACGGTGACCACCGATGCATGCCGCGATTACATGCGCGGTGGCTGGCCGGTGAACCTCGACAAAGAGATCGCCGCCCAAATCATCGTGCTGGAAAAAAAGATGGGTCGCAAACTCGGTGACCCGCACGACCCGCTGCTCGTATCGGTGCGTTCGGGTGCCAAATTTTCGATGCCCGGAATGCTGGATACGGTGCTGAATTTGGGCCTCAACGACGCGAGCGTCAGGGGGCTGGCGGAATCAACGAATGACGAACGATTTGCCTACGACAGTTACCGACGTTTCGTGGCGATGTACGGCCGCATCGTGCTCGGTGTTGACGCCCACCAGTTCGAACAGCTGCTCGAGCAGGCCAAAGCTGCGCTCGGTGTGCAACACGATGCCGACATTTCGGCGGTGAAATTGCAGGAACTGTGCGAGCAGTACAAGAACACCATCAAGCGTGCAACCGGCAAGGACTTCCCCCAAGAACCCGCCAAGCAACTGCGCGGTGCGATTGAAGCGGTGTTTCGTTCATGGAACGGTACGCGTGCCATCGCCTACCGCGTGCGCGAAAAAATCAGTCACGACCTGGGCACGGCCGTGAACGTGCAGGCAATGGTGTTCGGCAATCGCAACAGCCAGTCGGGGACTGGCGTTGGTTTCACGCGTAATGCGGCAACCGGTGAAAAGCAGCCCTATGGCGATTATCTCATCAACGCCCAGGGTGAAGATGTGGTCGCGGGTATTCGCAACACCGACGACCTGGCAACCCTGCAGGGTCAATTTCCGGCGGTGCACGCCCAGTTGCTCGACATTTTCGGGCGGCTCGAGCGCCATTACAAAGACATGTGCGACACCGAGTTCACGATCGAGGATGGTCGTTTGTGGATGTTGCAGACCCGTGTCGGCAAGCGCACGGGTGCCGCAGCCCTGCGCATCGCCGTTGAAATGGTGAAGCGCGGTGGCACCAAGAAATATCCGTGGAAGATCAGCAAGCGGGCCGCACTCATGCGCATCACCGCCGAGCACCTCAACTCGGTGTTGCATCCGCAGTTCGCGAACAAAACGTCGGTCATCACCAAAGGCTTGGCTGCCTCACCGGGGGCGGCAGTCGGCAAGGTGTACTTCACCGCCGATGACGCGCAAACCGCAGCAAGGAACGGCGAGTCGGTCATTCTGGTGCGGGTCGAAACGAGCCCCGAAGACGTGCACGGCATGTTGGCCGCCAAAGGCATCTTGACGGTGCGGGGAGGCCTCGTGAGTCATGCTGCCGTGGTCGCCCGTGGCTGGGGCACCCCCGCCATCGTTGGCGCCAACGCGGTGAAGATTGTCGGCAGGCAATTCACGGTGGGTGACATCGTCGTGCGGGAGGGTGACACCATTTCGCTCGACGGGGCAACCGGTGAAGTCATGCTCGGTGCGCTCGCGCTGACAGATGCACAGCCACCCGCGGAGTTTCACACGATGTTGCGGTGGGCCGACGAGATTCGCAAAGGCAAACTTGCGGTGCGCGCCAACGCCGACACGGGTGATGATGCCACCGTTGCACGCAACTTCGGTGCCGAAGGCATCGGCTTGTGCCGCACCGAGCACATGTTCTTGGCCCCCGATCGCCTGGCCGTTGTGCGACGAATGATTCTTGCCGGCTCACCCGAGGAAGAAATTGCTGCACTCGAAGAGTTGCGGGTGGTGCAGCAAGAAGATTTTGTGGGCGTCCTGCGGGCAATGAGCGGGTTGCCCGTAACCGTGCGGTTGCTCGACCCACCGTTGCACGAATTTCTGCCCAGCGTCGACGACTTGGAGGTCAAAGCCGCCACCGTTGGTCTCACCGCGGACGAACAGCTCCTGCTGCAAGCCGCCCATTCATGGGCGGAGGTCAACCCGATGCTTGGTATTCGGGGTGTGCGTCTTGGCGTAATGAAACCTGGTTTGTACGCAATGCAGGTGCGGGCACTCATGCAAGCTGCTGACCAGGTGGCGGCGGAAGGTGGCGAGCCAATCATCGAAGTGATGATTCCACTGATTGTTACCGCCGACGAGTTGGTGCTGGCGCGCGGCTGGGTGGAAGGTGTGCTCGCAGAATTTGCCGGACGACCACAGGTCGCGACGGCTGGCAAGCGTGCAAAGCGACCACAGGTCACCATCGGCTCGATGATCGAAACACCGCGCGCAGCGTTGCGTGCCAGTGAACTTGCGCTGCATGCCGATTTCTTCAGTTTTGGCACGAACGACCTCACGCAAATGACCTTTGGCTTCAGTCGTGACGACGTTGAAAGTCGGATGATGCCCGCCTATCTCGAAGCGGGTTTGCTGGAGCGCAACCCGTTTGAGACCATCGATCAGACCGGCGTCGGTGAACTCGTCGAAATTGCGGCGAAGCGGGGCCGCAAGGTCAAACGCAAACTCAAACTCGGTGCCTGTGGCGAACACGCAGGTGACCCCGAGTCGATCGGGCTGTTCTACCGCGCAGGTCTTGACTACGTAAGTTGCTCGCCGTATCGGGTGCCGATCGCCCGTCTCGCCGCAGCCCAAGCAATCATCGGGCGTGCGAAATCTGCCACGAAGTAAACGGGCGGTTCATCGTGCGACGTTGCTCCTTCAACAACTAAACTGCCAACAAGCATGATTCCCCCAGTCATCTCTTCGCTGCTCGGTGCCGCCTCCGGTTCGCAGAACTTCGTTGATGTCGATGTGCCCGTGTGGGGCTGGCCGCTCCTGATCGGTGTCATCGCAACTGCACTACTCGTTGATTTGCTCGTCTTTCACCGCAAAGCACATGTCGTAGATATTCGTGAGGCAGCGATCGAGAGCGCCGTTTGGATTGGTTTGGGTCTGGCATTTACCGGTGTGATTGCCGCCATGTTCGCCGGCCAAGGCGAGGGCGGCGGGGCAGCCGTCGAATACCTCAGTGCGTATCTGATTGAAAAGAGCCTGTCGGTCGACAACGTGTTCGTGTGGGCGGTGGTGTTCGCGCACTTTGCGGTACCCCGCGAGTATCAGCACCGCACGCTGTTCTGGGGTATTTTCGGCGCGCTCGTCATGCGCTTCATCTTCATTCTCGTGGGCACGGCAGTCATCAACCGCTTCAAGGTGCTGTTGGTGGTGTTCGGGCTCTTCCTTGTTTATACGGGTTGGAAGATACTGAAAGCCAAAGACAAAGAAAGCGACCCGAACGACACCCGGACCATGCGTCTGTTTCGGCGATTCGTGCCGTCAGTCGAGCACTACGACGGCCAAAAGATGTTCACCCGGGTGAATGGCAAGCGCTTGGCCACGCCGCTGCTGGCGGTGCTCGTCATTATCGAGGTCACCGACGTGGTGTTCGCAGTCGACTCGGTGCCAGCCGTGCTCGCCGTGAGTCGCGAACAGTACATCGTGTTTGCCTCCAACGCCTGGGCGATTCTCGGGTTACGAGCGCTGTTTTTCTTGTTGGCCGACATGCGTGCGCGATTCGTGTACATGCCGCAAACCATCTCGGCACTGTTGATTTATGTCGGCATCAAGATGACACTTGCCTGGCGTGAAATACATATTCCTGTCGCTATTTCGCTGGCAATCATCGTGGGCTTTTTGGTCACCGGTGTCGTCGCCTCCATTGTCGCCAATAAGCGACAAGGTCAGAAACGCCTACCCACCTAGAACTAGTGTGCGCGCGTGGCTATCGCTGACGACGATGTTGAACGGGTGCGGGCAGCCCAGCCGATTTCTGCGATTATCGGCGACTACGTAGCGCTGAAGCGCGCCGGGCGAAATCACCTCGGGTTGTGTCCTTTTCACGGCGAGAAAACCCCGTCGTTCAACGTGCGTGACGAAACCGGTCGCTACAAGTGCTTCGGGTGTGGTGCGTCGGGTGACGTGTTCAAGTTCGTGCAAGAGGTGGAGCGACTCGACTTCGTGGGCGCAATCGAGCATCTGGCGGCCAAGGTCGGTGTCGTCCTCACCTACACCACGGGCGGGCCGTCGCGCGACCGTCAACGCAACAAACAATTGTTCGAAGTAATGAATCAAGCCGTCGAGTGGTACCACCAGCGCCTGCTCACCGCGCCCGACGCCAAGGATGCCCGCGAATATCTGCGCACGCGCAATCTGGGTGGCGATGTGGCGCGGCAGTTCAAATTGGGGTGGGCACCTGACGCTTGGGATGCGTTGAGTGCCGAACTCGGGGTGGCCGAAGACGTGTTGCGTGACTGTGGGCTGGGGTTCACGAACAGCCGAGGGCGGATGCAGGATTCGTTTCGGGCCCGGGTGATGTTTCCGATCTTCAAAGATTCGGGTGAAGCAGTGGCGTTCGGTGGGCGAGTACTGCCTGGCAGCACCGACCCGGCCAAATACAAAAACTCCGCCGAGTCGAAGATTTACGCAAAGTCAAAGACGCTCTACGGGCTCAATTGGGCGAAGGTCGATGTCGTCAAAGCCGATCAGATCGTCGTGTGTGAGGGCTACACCGATGTGATCGGGTTTCATCGCATCGGGTTCACACGCGCAGTCGCCACCTGTGGAACGGCGCTGACCGAGGATCACGTGCGGTTGATGAAGCGGTTCGCCAACAATGTCGTGCTGGCCTTCGACGCCGATGCGGCCGGTCAGGGTGCCGCCGAACGCTTTTACGAGTGGGAACGCAAAATCGATGTGCAGGTGAAAGTGGTGCGTTTCACCGGCGGCAAAGACCCAGGCGAGTTGGCCGATAGCGACCCACAGAGCTTGCTGGCGGCGGTCGAAAGTGCCGAAGCGTTCATGGCGTTTCGTATGCGCCGGGTGCTGGACGGTGCCAAAGTCACGACACCCGAAGAAAAGTTACGGGTTGCCGAACGGGCGCTCACGATCATCAACGAACACCCTGATGTGTTTATTCGGCGCGAGTACGCCGGCCAGTTGGCGGCGGCACTCGGCTATCCGGCCGACGAGATGCTGCGCAAGGTCGACCGCCAGCTCGAACAAAAGCGGGCGCGCAGCGAGGGTGCGGCTGCGGCACCGACACATGGTCGCGAGAATGCCGAGTTCGTCATCTTGGCGTTGATGTTGCGCGACTTTGATGCGGTGACGGGCATCGTTTCGCAGGACGTCTTTGCCGGTGAGACGCACCGGCGCGTGTTCCAGGCGCTGCTGTCGCATGGTGGCAATCCGAAACAGGCCGAAACCAACCTCGACCCTGACGCACTCGATTTACTGAGCCGGGTACTCGTGTTCGATGCCGATGCCACCGCTGACCCGCGTAAGGAGGGCATCAATCTGTTGCGTGCCGCAGTTCGTCGCGAACTTGGGCGCCGGGTGAGCAACACCTCAACCGAGGTCATCGGTCGTGACCGAGTGATCAAACAGAAGGTGGACAAGTTGAGTGGCCGCGATGTGGCAGACTCGGACGTGACGGATTTATTGACATGGCTGTACGACGTTTGTTCCACGGTCGAGGCGTGATCATTCGATGAGGGGGCCAAGAATTTCTGGTGGCGACTCGCCCGACACCGTTCGTCAGTACCTGAACGAAATCGGTCAGGTGCCGTTGCTGATATCAGCCGAAGAAAAAACGCTCGGTAAAGCCGTGAAAGATGGCCAACACGCCGTACAGCGCCTTGCCGACGGCAAGGGCAAGTTGGCCGCACCCGAGCGCAAACGCCTGCGTGACCTCATCAAGGCTGGCGAGAAAGCCAAGGACCGCATGGTTCGGGCAAATTTGCGGCTCGTTGTGTCGATTGCCCGGCGGTACGACCGCAAGGAGTTGCACCTGTCGGACCTCATTCAGGAAGGCAATATTGGTCTGATGCATGCCGTTGACAAGTACGACTATGAAAAGGGCTTCAAGTTTTCGACGTATGCCACGTGGTGGATTCGTCAGTCGATGACGCGGGCAATGGCCGACCAAGGTCGCAATATTCGCATACCAGGCCACATGATGGAGATCGTCAACCGAGTGCAACGCTCAAAGCGTGAGCTCACCGCTGAACTCCGCCGCGACCCGACACCGGAGGAGGTTGCGGCGCGCTGCGACATTACCGTCGAGAAATTGTTTGAAATCGAACAACTCACACTTTCGACGGCCAGCCTTGACGCACCAGTTGGTGTCGACATCGACGATCTCACCGTTGGTGAAACGCTGGCCAGCCCCGACGCCGCAGATCCGCTCAGTGAAACCGTGCAACGCGAGTTGGTCAATCAAATTGAGAAGTCACTCGATGGCCTGCCCGATCGTGAACGTCGCATCATGTCGATGCGCTTCGGGTTGGGCGAGTTCATCGGCAAGCAGCACACGTTGGAGGAAGTCGCCGAGAAAGAAGACATCACGCGCGAGCGAGTGCGTCAGATCGAACAAAAGACGCTGGCGCGCATGCGCCACCCGCACAACAACAGTGGGCTGCGCTCTTTTGTGGAAGACGAGTAGCCTGACAAAGCAATTCCGGGGTAGCTCAGTTGGTAGAGCAACGGACTGTTAATCCGTTTGTCGTGGGTTCGAGCCCCACCCCCGGAGCCACGATTACCACCGGGGCCAGTAGCTCAGTGGTCAGAGCAGGGGACTCATAATCCCTTGGTCGTAGGTTCGATCCCTACCTGGCCCACTTGTGGCCCTGTTGCCCGCTCGCCGCGGGTGCGACGATCAGCTCGACTTTTTGAATTCTTTGACGAGTTCGGAGGCCTCGGTGAGGCCCTTGGCGGCTAAAGCTTGGGCGATATCGGTTTTCACCGCTTGCACCACCCGGTGCGTGCCGTTGCAATTTTTTTCTGGATCAGTCGTGTAGCCACATCCGCATGCGCCCATGGTGGTACCTCTTTCGTTTGATGTTGAATGAATACCTTATCGGTGGCCATTGGTGTCTACTATGCTCGGTCTCAACTACAAACGCGTGCAACACCCGTTGCACGAGAGGGAGAAATACACAATGAGGAAGCACAAAGGACTTAAGTCCGCTGCGCTAGCCATTGCCGCATTCGCGCTGATCGCCAGCGCCTGTGGCAGTGACGAGGCAACGGAGGAAGTCGCAGAGGAAGAAGTCACAGAAGAGACGACAGCGCCACTGCCTGGCGCCGGCACTCTCGCCTGCATGGTCACCGACACCGGTGGTGTTGATGACAAGGGCTTCAACCAAATTTCCTACGCCGGCATGCTGCAGGCTGAATCCGAGCTCGGTGTCACCATCGACTTGCTCGAGTCAGCAAGCGATGCCGACTACGCACCGAACCTTCAGTCGTTCGCCGACAAGGGTTGCAACATCACCGTCACGGTGGGTTTCCTCTTGGGAGACGCAACGAAGGCAGCCGCCGAGGCCAACGCTGGTCTTAGCTACGCCATCGTTGACTATGCGTACGATCCAGCAATCGCCAACGCTCGCGGTCTCGTGTTCGCCACAGACCAGCCATCATTCATGGCTGGTTACTTGTCGGCTGCAATGAGCAAGACCGGTATCGTCGGCACGTACGGCGGTATCAACATTCCGCCAGTGACCATCTTCATGGAAGGCTTCCGCAAGGGCGTTGAGTATTACAACACCCAAAAGGGTGCAACCGTGAAGTTGCTCGGTTGGGACGGCAAAGACGGCACATTCGCCGGAAACTTTGACAGCCTTGACGATGGCAAGAACATTGCCAAGAGTCAGGCCGACGAAGGCGCCGACATCATCTTCCCAGTTGCCGGCCCAGTGGGTCTTGGCTCAGCGCAGTACGCGTTGGAGTCGGGTGGCAAGGTCAGGATCATCGGTGTTGACGTTGACATGAGCGTGTCGAACCCTGACGCAGCCGCGGTGTACATCGCCTCGGTGCTGAAGAAAATCGATGCAGCCGTGTTCGCAGCGATCAAAGATGTCGTTGAAGGAAGTGGTGTCACTGACAACTACGTGGGCACGCTTGCCAACGGTGGTGTCGGTGTGGCATTCACTGACGTTCCCGACGATCTGAAGGCCGAAGTTGAGGCCATCGGAGCAGGTATCGCAGACGGATCAATCAAGATCTAAGAGCGCTTCATTGCGCTGAACGTGCGGGGCGGGTCGCGAAAGCGGCCCGCCCCGTTTCGTTGTATTACTGTTCTTGGACATAAGGGGTGATGCACGAAATGAAATTTGAATTGCGGGGCATCACCAAACGATTCCCTGGTGTTGTCGCCAACGACAACGTGAACTTGTCGGTGGAAACTGGTGAAGTCTTGGCCCTAATCGGTGAAAATGGTGCTGGCAAAAGCACCCTCATGAACGTGCTCTACGGGCTGTACCGGGCCGACGAGGGTGAATTACTGATCGACGACCAGGCGACCCAGTTTTCTTCACCAGCTGATGCAATTGCGGCTGGTATCGGAATGGTGCACCAACACTTCATGCTGGTGCCGGTGATGACGGTTGCGGAAAACGTAGTACTCGGTGTCGAGCCGACGGGTCGATTCGGGTCGTTGGATATTGACGAGGCGCGGCGCATGGTGCGCGAGGTGTCCGACAGGTACCACCTCGAATTAGACCCGGATGCGATCATCGAAGACCTATCCGTGGGTGTGCGGCAACGTGTGGAGATCGTGAAAGTGCTCATGCGCGACGCAAAAATCGTGGTGTTCGACGAGCCGACAGCAGTGTTGACACCAAGTGAGATTTTGGAATTTTTCGGGATAGTTCGGTCGTTGGTGGCTGCCGGTCGGGGTGTCATCTTCATCACACACAAATTGAAGGAGGCACTAGAGATAGCCGACCGCATCAATGTCTTGCGCCGCGGCAAGGTGGTTGGTGAGGCATTGCCGAAGAACACCAGCGAAGCAGCGATCGCAGAAATGATGGTTGGTCGGCCCGTGCTGTTGGTGGTCGACAAAGCGCCGGCAACACCGCGTGAAGCAATGCTCACGCTGGCCGAGGTTTCCGTCGTCGATCCCGATGGCCGCACCGTGGTGGACGGTGCATCGTTTGAGGTGCGGGTTGGCGAAATCGTCTGCGTTGCTGGTGTGCAGGGCAACGGCCAGACCGAATTGGTCGAAGCCATTGCTGGTTTGCGCCGAGTTGCTAGCGGATCAATCTCACTCGGTGGAAAGAACATCACGGGTGACTCACCGCGTGAGCGGCATGCCGCAGGGATGGCGCATATTCCCGAAGATCGCCAGCGTCAGGGGCTGGTAACCGAACTGTCGATAACCGAAAATCTTGTCCTGACTCGCTATCACGACGCCGAATTTTCGCAGGGCATCCGCATGAAGTGGGGTGCCGCCGCCGCCAAGTCGCAGGAACTCGTCACGGCCTATGACATTCGTACGACCGACCCGTCACAACTGGCGTCGACATTGTCGGGGGGAAACCAGCAGAAAGTGATCGTTGCACGCGAGTTGAGTCGCGACATACGCGTCGTGGTTGCCGCCCAGCCAACCCGTGGTATCGACGTCGGGTCAATCGAATATGTGCATGCCCAGATCGTCAAAGAACGCGACGCTGGTCGGGCGGTGCTGGTGGTGAGCACCGAACTTGATGAGGTGATGTCGCTGGCCGACCGTGTGCTGGTGATGTACCGCGGCAAAATCGTGGCGGACGTCGATCCGAAAAAGGTGAGCCACATGGACATTGGTCTGTACATGGCTGGGTCTCGTCCGACGGCGGCTGTCGCGTGAGTGAAACACTGAAGTCGCTGCGCTTCACACTGCTTGCCGTCGTTGCTGCATTGTTCGTGAGTGCCTTCATCATCGTGATCACCGACATCGAGGCGCTCGGGGACGGAAATCTCGGCAAGGCATTCGCCACTGTCGGCAGGGCATATTGGGGTCTGTTCAAGGGTTCATTCGGGTCGTTGCGGGCGATTTCGAACACGATCACGGGTGCCACGCCGCTGTTGCTGGCGGGTCTGGCCGTGTCGGCGGCCTTCAAGGCCGGCTTATTTAACATCGGTGCCACCGGTCAGATGTTGGCGGGTGCTGTCACCGGTTTGTTCGTTGGTTTTGCATTTCAATTGCCACCGATCATCCACGTACCCTTTGCGCTTCTGGCGTCGGCTGCTGGTGGTGCTGCATTCGGGGCGATTCCTGGTGTGTTGAAAGCGCGAACTGGGGCGCATGAGGTGATTACCACCATCATGTTGAACGGCATCGCCTCGTTCACCGTGTTGTGGCTGCTCAAGACGGAGTTGTTCAAACGTGAGGGTCGTGATGATGCGATTTCGAAATTCGTCGAAGATTCGGCAAAGTTGCCCAAGCTCTTTGGTTTCATGGGCAACCGCATCGACCTGCTTGCCCATAGTGGGTTCATCGTTGCGCTGCTTGCCACGTTGGCGTTCTGGTGGCTGTTGCGCAAGACAACCCTTGGTTTTGAAATGCAGGCAACTGGGTTCAACCAAGAAGCAGCGCGTTACGCCGGCATGCGCACAAAGTCGTTGATGGTGACATCAATGGCGATTGCGGGGGCATTCGCGGGGTTGGCGGGTGGCTCAGAGGTGCTCGGTCTGTACGGCTACGCCAGTGCAACCGTGGCTGGTGACATCGGTTTTGATGCGATTGCAGTCGCGTTGTTGGGTCGGTCGACACCGATCGGAACGCTCGTGTCGGCGTTGTTGTTCGGTGCGCTGCAGGCAGGCGGTCGCCAGATGCAGGTTGATACCGATGTGCCGATAGATCTCATCATCGTGCTGCGCGCGCTCATCGTCATGTTCATTGCCGCTCCGCTGCTCGTTAAAGCCATGTTTCGTATACGAGGCGAAGCCACATCATTCGGCCAAACGTTCCGGGGCTGGGGCGGATGAGTACATCAGCAGCGCCAGGCCTCGTTGTTTCGGCAGAGCAGCGCAAACGTGCCCGCAGTCTGGGCATCGCCTATTTGGTGCTAGCGGTCGTGTGCTTTACCATTTTCACCCGTCGCACAGGTGACGCCGGCTTCAGGATCTCTGAATCAAGCCAGTTCACACTGCCAGCCCAAGGGTTCGGTTGGGCATTAGGCATCGTGCTTATCGCCATTGCCGCAGGGCAGTTGCTGCGTGGTTTCGGGAAACTGTCGAACGTGGTGTTGGCGTTGGCCACCGCTGCATTCTTCATGAGTTTCATGGCGTGGGCAGCAGCGGGTGACTCGTTCAGTTTCGTGGGCATGTTGCAGGACACGGTGAGCCGCAGTGTGCCCATCACGCTCGGGGCCGTAGCTGGAATCCTGAGTGAACGCAGCGGCGTCATCAATATCTCCATTGAGGGCATGCTCCTCGCGTCGGCG
Source organism: Ilumatobacteraceae bacterium (assembly GCA_016463775.1). Lineage (GTDB taxonomy): Bacteria > Actinomycetota > Acidimicrobiia > Acidimicrobiales > Ilumatobacteraceae > F1-60-MAGs027. The sequence goes on from JAEMQQ010000013.1 coordinate 40,069, forward strand.
TGCACGAGCGCCATTGGAGCTTCGCTGACCAACTTGTGGCTTGGAACCTTGGTTGGCATCCTGACCGGGGTCGCACTCGCGGCGATCTTGGCGGTGATGTCGATTCGCTACAAGGTTGATCAGGTCATCGTGGGATTCGCCATCAACTTCTTTGCCCTCGGGGTCACGTCGTTCATCAGTTTCCGTGTGCTCGTGCCGAACCGCGACACGATGAACAACCTGCTGCCTGTCATGCCGATACGTATTCCGCTGTTTGCAGATATTCCGTTTTTCGGTCAAATCTTGTTCGATCAAACGATTTTCGTCTACTTTTCGTTTGCGACGGTGGCCTTGGCGACCTGGGGTCTTTATCGCACCAAGTGGGGTTTGCGAACACGGGCCATCGGTGAGTATCCACGGGCGGCGGGCACACTCGGGGTTGATGTCAACAAACTGCGCTACCGAAACCTGCTGCTCGCTGGCGCAGTCGCCGGCATCGGGGGTGCCTGGTGGCCGATCGGCATTGTCGGACGTTTCGACCAGAACATAACGAATGGTCGCGGGTTCATTGCGCTTGCTGCGGTGATCTTTGGTCGCTGGCATCCGGTTGGCGCACTGTGTGGTGCCCTCGTGTTCGCCCTTGCAGAGGCGGTTCGTCTCAAAATCGGCAACTTTGACACTGGCATTCCAAGCGAATTCCTCATCATGGCGCCATATCTGGTGACCCTCGTCGTGGTGGCGGGTTTCATCGGGGCGAGCCGTGCGCCGAAGGCTGCCGGCCAGCCCTACGAAGATCAATAGAACGAGGCAACGATGAGCAGCACAAAGATGAGCACACCACATTTTGCATTTTGTGACAAACGAGTCGTGGTCACTGGTGCTGCGTCGGGCATCGGTCGACGTGTGGCCGAGCTGTTGCTTGAGGCTGGTGCAAAAGTCATTGCGCTAGATCGCAACGCCGTTGATCTGGCGGTCGATCAAGTTGTGTCCGTCGATTTCACTGATCCTGTATCAATCGAGGCTGCCGCCAAGGCGATCGTCGGCGAAGTAGACGTGTTGTTGAACATTGCCGGCGTGCCAGGCACCGTGGCGGCTGCAACCACGATGCGCGTCAACGTGTTGGGGTTGCGAATGCTCACCGAACTGCTGGTGCCGCGCATCAATCGCGGCGGGGCCATCACCAACGTGGCGTCGATTGCTGGTGCCCAATGGCAGGCGCATCTCGACGAGGTGCAGCGACTGCTCGCCACACCCGACTACGACACGGGTGTGGCCTGGGTGCGCGACCACCCGATGGATGGCAAGCGGGCCTACGACTTTTCCAAGGAGTGTGTCGT
>JAEMQQ010000064.1 GCA_016463775.1 Ilumatobacteraceae bacterium
AACCCGCGACCCTCACCTTGGCAAGGTGATGCTCTACCACTGAGCCACGTCCGCGCTACGGGTTTGAGTTTAGCAACGGGTCGGCAGTCCCCGCTATGCCGCTTTTCGTGGCTCGCGCCGTGGTGGCACTGACGATCACACCACCCAACCCCAACAGCACAACGACACCACCGAGCATCTGCGTGACGGCAATGTTCTGCCCGAGAAAAATAAAGGCCAGCGACGTCGAAACGATCGGGCCGCCCAACGTAATCAACGAAGACACCGTGGTGTCGAGGTACCGCTGCGCCCACGTCATGAGGTAGTGCCCGATCGTGCCGGGGATCAACATCATCAGCACCAAAAACATCCAGTCGCGGGGCTGCACATCCAACAGATCGTCGCTGGCGATGAGTGCCCACGGAATTGCCAACAGCACGTTGGTGAGACAAATCCCAGTCAAAAACGACCACGTATTGGTGCCCTCATCACGGGCACGTTTGGCAGCGATGAAATAGATCGTCCACACGGCCATATTGCCGAACGCCAAAGCGTCGCCAAACAACCCGTGCTGACTGCCGCTGGAGGTGTCGGCGCCGATCACCACCGCAATGACACCAACGAAACTGATGAGCGAGTACACCACCCGTTGCGTGGTGATTTTTTCACCGAGAATTCGGGGGGCGAGAAACAACAACAATGCCGGGGTAAGACTGCCGATGAGGGTGGCATTGGCGATGGTGGTTTCTTTGAACGAACCGAACCCCAGTGCGGTCGACAATGCAAAGAATATGCCTGGTTTCCACGCCACCGCGAAATGATGACGATTAAAACCATCACCAGCCGTGTGGGCCAAAACGAAGAGCACCGGCAGCCAGATGAGTTGACGGAACAACACCGTCGTTGGCAGCGAAATAGTGAGACTCGACACAAAGAGCGGCCCGACCGCCCAGGCCATCACCGCCACCGCAACTGCCACGATCGGCGCCCCGCGGCGACGATGGAGCGCACCGGTGTTGCCCGCCGCCGTCATGTCGGTGGTGCTTGCTTACGGGCGCTTGTCGGCAGGCCGAAGATCGATTCGCAAGGTCAATATTCCGTCGTCGAGCGACGCTTGTGCATCACCGATCATCGCGAAGTCCTGAAAATCGGTGTTGGCTTGGGCGATGAACTGTTGACGCTCTTCGCCGGCGACCGGCGGAAGCGGACGCTTGCGAACCGCACCAGCGCGTTCCTTGAAGCGCGTGATCATCTCTTGGGGGTCAAAACTCACGGCTCTACCGTAGTTCGCGCCTGTCGCAACATCTCCTTGCGTGTCTCGGCATCGGCAGTTTTGAAGCGGCGGTCACCGATGACTTCCAGCGGCCCAAGTACGGGGTCATCGGCCCGCGCACTACGCCAAAACCACAGGGTGACACCCGCCAGCGCCACGCCCACGATGATGAGCACCAGACCAAGCGTCATGCTGCCAAACTAGTTGGATGTCCAATGTGCTTTCCAGCCTGGCGTTTCTGGCGGTGATCGGTCTCTTGGCGTACGTCGGTTGGGGTCTCGAGCCGCACTGGGCATCCAAGGATGGTGCGAAGTTCATGTGCCGTATGCAGGAATACCCAGACGACCCCGGTCAACGTCTGCGATGGCATGACGTAAAAGTCAAAGTGGATGACGGCGAACTGCTCGTATCCGCCCGCGCACGAAAGTCGAGTGCATTGCGCGGTGTGTGGAGAGTGGTGGGGGCGGTCAGTGTCGACGAAAAGAATCGTCGGCTCTATGAACTGCGATCGACGAACGACGTCAGTGCCACACTGCGAGTGCCGCAAAGCAGCCGCTGTGTGCCGTTGCTCGACCGTCTCGTGCCTTGAGCAATGCTTCGGGGTGAACCTGCAATGGTGCGTGGTCAACCGACGGCGTGCAGCCAGCGTGTGATCGGCGGCCCAACCTGCTGCAGGTCGATGAGGAACGCGTCGTGACCGTGCGGCGATTCAATCTCGACCATCTCCGTGCGCACACCATTGCGCGTGACCAGGTCACGAATCTGGCGCTGTTGATAGGCGGGGTACAAAATGTCGCTGGACATGCCGATCGTCAACGTCGATGCAGTGATGCGGGCCATCGCCCGTTCGAGACCACCGCGCCCGCGCGCCACGTCGTGCAGGTCCATCGCCTTGCCGATCAGCAGGTAACTGTTCGTGTCGAAGCGTCGGATGAGCCGGTCACCGTGGTGGTCGAGATAGCGCTCAACTTCGAATTTGTCCCACAACCCGATACCGCTGTTCTCAGCGTCCATATCGGCGAGATCACGGCCGAATCGTTCGGTGAACGCGTTGTCACTGCGGAACGTCACCTGGGCAACCATGCGCGCGATCGCCAAGCCTTGCCAGGGCCCCTCACCCACGGCTGCGTCGTAGTAGTTGCCACCACGCCATTGCGGGTCGAGACGAATCGCACGACGCCCGATCGAGCCCCACGCAATCTGCTGGGCCGTCGACTGGGTACATGTGCCGATGGCAACGAGTGAACCGACACGCTCGGGATACGTAATCGCCCACTCGAGTGCCTGCATACCGCCCATCGAGCCGCCGATGACCGAGTGCCAACGCCGGACACCGAGTTCATCGGCGAGCCGCACCTGGGCCCGCACCATGTCGCGAACCGTGATGACCGGAAATCGTGAGCCGTACGGTGTGCCATCATCCGGGTGCAACGACGCAGGGCCAGTCGTGCCTTGACAGCCGCCGAGCACATTGCTGCACACGACGAACCACTCGTCGGTGTCGATCGCCAGACCTGGCCCA
>JAEMQQ010000044.1:0-3672 GCA_016463775.1 Ilumatobacteraceae bacterium
GCTTCAGGTGCCAGTGTTCGTAAGGACGTGGGGGTTCAAGTCCCCCCTCGCCCACGACATAAACTGACAGCGCCGACACACGTGCGGCCCACCAATGACTGAGTCACTTACCAACCGACTTGTTGCCCGTGAAGCAACCGTGGCCGTACTGGGCCTTGGCTACGTCGGGTTGCCCCTGGCAATTTCATTCGCCGAAGTCGGGTATCGCGTCATTGGCTTCGATGTCTCAGATGCGGTGGTGACCGGGCTCAATGCCGGCACGAGTCATATCGATGATGTCGCGGCGCTGCGGGTGGGTGCGCTGGTGGCCAAGCAGTCGTTCCGTGCCACTGTGACGGCCGAAGATCTGGTCGACTGCGACGTGATGTTCATCTGCGTTCCGACGCCGTTTGACAAAGCCAAGAACCCCGATCTTTCGTATGTTGAGTCAGCGACGCGCACGGTCGCGAAAGTTTTGCGTCACGGCATGCTCGTCGTGCTGCAGTCCACCACGTATCCCGGCACGACGACGGAGTTCGTGCGACCCATCCTCGAAGAGACGGGCTTGCGCGCCGGCATCGATTTTCATCTCGCATTTTCGCCCGAACGGGTCGACCCGGGCAACGTCAAATGGAACGTGCGCAACACCCCCAAAGTGGTGGGGGGTCTCACCCCACAGTGCACCGAGCTGGCCAAAACCATCCTGCTTTCGTTGCTGGATGATCCAACGTTGGTGCGAACGGTTGAGTCGCCGGACGTGGCCGAAATGGCGAAGTTGCTCGAGAACACCTACCGGGCGGTCAACATCGCCCTCGTCAATGAGTTGGCGCAACTGTGTCACGAAATGGGCATCGATGTATGGAGCGTCATCGACGCAGCAGCCACCAAACCATTCGGCTTTCAGGCGTTCTATCCGGGCATCGGCCCCGGTGGGCACTGTATTCCGGTCGATCCGTTTTATCTCGCGTGGAAGGCCCGTGAGTACGACTTTCAAACGCGCTTCATCGAACTGGCCGCCGACATCAACGACCAGATGGCTGCGTATGTGATCACCCGTATGCACGATGTGCTCAACGAACGGTCGGTCTCGCTGCGGGGGGCAAATATTTTGTGTCTTGGTGCGGCGTTCAAGCGCGGGGTGAGTGATGTGCGCAATTCACGGGCCATCCACGTGATGGAACTGCTGCGCGAGCGTGGGGCAGTGGTCAGTTACTGCGATCCGAACGTGCCGAGCGTGCGGATCGGCCCCGACACGCTGGTGTCACTAAATATCAACGACATCAGCAGCAGTAATGCCGACCTGGTGGCAGTGCTGGTGGGTGGCGACTGGCCATTGGCGGCGTTGGCAACACGGGGAATCACCGTTTTTGATGCGGTCAACGCCGGCGGGGTTCCCGGTAACCAACGCCAACGGCTGTAATCAACGCTGCTGCGCGATTATTTGGCTTGTTCGGTCAGTCGTAGGTACAAGTCGGCATGCGTAGCGAGGTAGTCACTCATCGAACATCGTTGAGCAATGGTGGTGCTGGCCTGTGTGCCGAACGACTGGCGCAACGTCGCGTCAGCAACCACACGTGCGACAGCCTCTAACAACTCAGCTTCGTCATTCGCCAGAAAACCGGTAGTTCCATTTTCGACGATTTCATCCACACCACCCACGTTCATCGCCACCACAGGCAGGCCCGACGCAGCTGCTTCAATTAACGACAACGGCACACCCTCGTTGTCGCTCGTGAGCACGACGAGGTCAAGGGCTCCGAAGACAAGTGCGAGGTCACTGATGAAATCGAGCACCGTCACATTCGGCAGAGCCCGTGCCTGTCGCAGTACCGCATCTCGGAGCGGGCCATTGCCGAACAGTACGAACTGTGCCCCAGGTATCGCTGCTGCCAGTCGCAAGAAGCGGTCGGGTCGCTTGATGGCAGTGAACCGACCCACGAATCCGACGGTGACGACGTCGGCTGGTACACCGAGTTGGGTTCGTGCCGTTGCCGAGTCGAGTCGAGTGATGTGGCGCGCGCCGGGCAGCACCACTGCGGAGTTCGTTTCCCGCACGATGTTGACGGCAGTGAGATCACGATGGGTGGCTGCACCAACAACCAGTGAAAACGTCGTGAGTCGGCGTAGAACTCGTTCGGTTGCCGTGAATATTGCGCTCACGGGCGTTGAGAAATAGCCATGCAACAGGTGACCATGAAAGGTATGTACACGCACGGGAACTCGGGCAAAGACCGCGGCGAGGCGACCAACCACACCTGCTTTGGCCATGTGGGTGTGCACGATGTCGGGTTGCAGACGCCGTAAAGCGCGCGTGAGTTGAATGAAAGACTGCACTTCACGTAGCAGGCCGATTGATCGACGCAATCCGCCAAGGGTGATTACGTCCACGGTCACGGGGCGGGTAGCCAGATAGTCACCCTCAACGTCTGAAGCGGGCCCACGGATGATCGTCTGACGAAATTTCGCCCGGTCGAGGCCCTCCACCAGATCCACCAACATCACCGATGGGCCACCGACGTTCGTCCGCGTGAGCACGTGGACGATATGGATCATTGGTGCGTGACTCGCCACCACTGGAGGGTGCGTTGTAGCCCGTCGTGCAGCGAGACACCGGCACTGAAGCCGAGCACGTCACGGGCCCGTCGCACATCGGGAATCCGACGCTTGGTATCTTCGAACCCCTTGCCGAACCGCTCTTCGTACGACACGAGTCGTACCGATGATGTCGAACCGGTCAATGCAATGATCGTGCCTGCCAGATCGTTGATCGACGTTTCATGGTCGTTGCCGATGTTGAAGACCCGACCTTCACCGCGTGGGTCAAGGCCGGCGCGCAACGTGCCCTCAACGGTGTCGTCGATATAGGTAAAACAGCGTGTTTGCACACCGTCACCGTGCACGGTGAGCGGTTCGTTGGCGATTGCCTGACGCAGCAGATTCGCCACCACCGATCCGTAGCCGCGCGGGTCAAGCCGTGGGCCGTACGAATTGAAATAGCGAATGATCGACATGCGCAGGCCGTGTTCTGCGTAGGCGAGTGCAAGATGTTCGTCGATTGCCTTGGCCGTCGAATAACCCCAACGGGCGATCGTCGTGGAACCGAGCACTCGATCGTCATCCTCGGACATCGGCATCTTGGTGGTTCGGCCGTAGATCTCGCTGGTGGAAGCCAACAGCAATTTGCGGTCATGTTTGACACAGGCCTCAATGACCGTTTCGGCACCCTTGGTATTGATGATCAATGATTTGAGTGGTTTTTCGATGATGTGGCCGACACCCACCGCGGCAGCCAGATGAAAGACGATGTCGGCATCGGCCACGAGCGCGCCAACCACTTCGCTGTCAAGAATGGTGCCTTCAACAAATCGAATGTCGGCGCGGACAGCCTGCAGGTTTGCGAGATTTCCCGTCGACAGATCATCGAGCACGATGACCTCGTGGCCAAGCCCGAGAAGGCGGTCAACAAGGTGCGAACCGATGTAGCCCGCCCCGCCGGTGACCAGTGTGCGCATTTCGCTACCTGACGCTAGTTGTGGTTGACGGCGGTATGACGCGCTGGCACTTGCCACACCAGCCGCAATAGTCTGAGAGCGTGAATCCGATATGGCTGTATTTCGCCACGTTCATCGGCGCAATCGTGTTGTCGTTGCTCCTCGTGCCGGCCGTGCGGGAATTTGCACGTAGTCGCGAAAT
>JAEMQQ010000044.1:3772-10601 GCA_016463775.1 Ilumatobacteraceae bacterium
GCACTGCAGTCACCCCTGCCAGATTGGGCAGACACGGTGATCTCGGTGGTCTGGATTCTTGGGATGACGAATGCGTTCAATTTGCTCGACAACATCGACGGGTTGGCGGCAGGTACAGCCGCCGTTGCATCCGGAGCATTCTTTTTCATTGCCGTACTGAATGACCAGCAGTACAGCGCACTCTTGGCAATCGGCTTGGCGGGGGCGATGCTCGGGTTCCTCCGCAGCAACTTTTCACCGGCAACCATCTACATGGGTGATGCCGGAAGTTTGTTCATCGGGTTCATGATGGCGTACCTCGGGTTGAAGATGCGCACGAACGTCACCGAGATTCCACAACTGTTCGCCCCGGTGCTCGTGCTCGGAGTGGCCGTGCTCGACACGACGGTGGTGGTGGTGTCTCGGCTCCGTCGTGGGCTGAGCCCGTTCACCGGTGGCCAAGACCACCTCAGCCACCGCTTCCTGCGACTGGGTTTGTCGGTACGTCGTTCGGTGACGGTGCTGCTCGTTGCTTCAATGGCACTCGGTGTGCTGTCGGTTGGTTTGTCCGACGCACCAGCTGGTGTCGGCTACTGGCTGTTGACCGCAGCAGTTGTCTCGGGGGTAATGGCAACCGTCGTACTCACCACGAAGGTGGCGCGTGTCGTCGAAGCAGATGCAACAGACGAAACGAACGTCACTCCGATTCGCCGTAACGTCGGCTAGTTCCGATTCGCTGACGCTGTCGGGTTATACGAGGGCTGATTGTGGGGCACGAGTTTCTACTCGCGTGTACGGATCACGTCCCGACAAATGGCCCCATCGTTGGGCGAGCACCGAGCGTTCATCTGCCATCTCACCAACGTCAGTGAAGCATCGCACGTTGACCAAGGGTGTGATGATTGCATGCAAACCTGCACCATATAATTTTGCCGCGAGGTCGAAGTCGAACATTCGTGTAGAAAATTCCGGGCTGAATCCACCGACAGCTCTCAGGGCATCCACATCTACGAGCGCACAGCGCGTGCTGACCCCGAGACATTCGCGGGCAATGGCGAACATGCCGACGGGACCAAGCTCGGTGGCGTGGTGGCCAGCCCCAATGTTGTGTGGTTCGGGGGTGAACGCCAACCCTGCCGAGACGATGAGCCCGTACTCGTCGAGCAGCACCGGCGCAACGGCTGCCACACGTTCGCCTTCGATGTAACCAAGCAAAGTTTCAAGCCAGTCACCCTGGATAAATTCGCAGTGCTGGTCGAGAAGTACCGCATGTTGTGACCGAGACGCGATCAGACCTACGTTGAGATAGCGACCCAGCGCAAATGACGAAGTCTCACGCACGATGCGCAAAGGCCGGTCACATTGGGCAGCGAGCTTGTGGAGCGAATCGTCGGTCAAGTTGGTGGGCGCCACGAGCACCACCTCGAAATTGTTGTACGTGGTTTTGTCCAGTAACGAAGTCAGGAGGTTGGAGGCCAACGACGTCTCCACACCGTAGACGCGCCGCGTCGATCCATCAATCGGCACGATCACCGAAACGTGGGGGTGTCGGGTGGGTCGGCGCCGCACGCGTGCCAACGAGGGCCCGGCCGTCGTGACGTCGGCAGAAAGTTCACGACGCTGCAGATGGCTTTTGACGGCCTCGAGCGCCGCCAAAAATGCGTACGGTTTTGCAGATGCGCTCGACGCCGTTGACGTTGGCAACGACCGCCAGTGGTACAGCACATGGGGGACATGCACAATGTGGCGAGCCCGTTCAATGACGCGCAACACCAGGTCGTAATCCTGTGATCCATCAAAGCCCGTACGAAAACGCCCGACATCATTGACGAGTGATCGTCGCAGGACGGAGAGATGGCTGGTGTAATTTTGGGCCAACAACCGTTCTGGCGACCATATGGGTTTTTGAAACTCGTCGAAATGGGTGCCATCAGTGGCGATTTTGTCCTCGTCGGAATAGAGATAGTCGGTGAGTGGCGAGGTGGCAGCCGCTGCAGCAACGAGCGTGAGTGCATCGTCGTGCAACATGTCGTCATTGTCGAGTAGCACCAAGAACTCGCCAGTGGCAATCGAGATTGCGTCGTTGGACGCCGCAACGATGCCACCATTGGTGGGTCGCTGCAACACCTTGATGCGCACATCTTCTTTCTGCAGCTCGGCGAGGCGTTGCGCCACCCAGGTGTCGGTTGAGCCGTCATCACACAGACACCACTCCCAATCGTCGGTGGACTGAGCACGAACCGAACCGACGCAGGCCTCGAAAGCGTCGCGCGGTGGGTTGTACACCGGCGTGATGACGCTAAAAAGTGGCATCACCATTCAGCGGCGTGGTCGGAGTCGCTTGGCCACTCGCACTGGAAGCAAGGCTAGGCGTCCGAGCCGCCACGTGGTGGAGGCACGCAGGGCTTGCAGGTCCCGTCGCAGTTGTTGGGCATCTCGACGCTCTTGTCGGGCAGTGGCGAGCGCGACCTCCAGTCGGGCGATGTGGGCAACGCGGTTGGCTGCGTGGATTGCCAACTCGCGGGCGCGCTGCTCATAGAGCGAAGCCTGAAGTGCAGACTGGTGGCGTAACTGCCCGACCACCTCGGATTGGTCGTAAGCGTGAGCCTTCGAGTTCAGTACCTCAAGTTCCAAAGCCGCTTGCTTGGCGCGCAGTCTCTGAAGTTCAAGCTCCAGATGGGCTACGACGATGTCGTTTTGTATTGTTTGGGCAGACTGCTCGGGTCGCATTGCGGACATTGTAAAAATTGTACCCACGTGACTGCACGAACGACAGCAATCAACAAGATGGTCTAGCGACGCACGACACGTTTCAGGATGCGTATCGGCAACATGAGGACGCGACCGAGTCGCCACGTCGTCGAAGCCCGCAACGCGAGGAGTTCGCGGTGCAGGTCACCGACGTTGCCACCGGGCTGTTGTGCCTGCCGGCTGGCCGTCTGCAGGGCAGTCTCCAATCGGGCGATGTGTGCCCGATGGTTGGCCTCATGACTCGCCTGGTCACGTAGGAGCTGTTCGTAAATCGCCTCTTGACGGATGAGTCGATAGCGCCACTCACCAATCTCGGCAGCCCGGCCCGCTGCGTGGTCACGCGAGTTGAGCACCTCAAGTTCGAGCGCCGCCTGTCGTTCGCGGGCCAGTCGAAGTTCGTTCATCAGACGGGGTTCGCTGTGTGCGACTTCACCGAGTGCCAGTTCGCTGGCCACGGCCCGGGTGGCATCAAACGAAGCGTTGTCACCCACGCAGCCCACCTTACCGAGTTGCTACCGTGAATAGCAGTGAAACAAGTGATCGAAATCGTGCGGTCGCGCAATCTCCTGTGGAATCTCACCTTGCGTGAACTGCGCGCAAAGTATCGGCGCTCATTGCTTGGTTGGGGCTGGTCAATGCTCAATCCGCTGTCACAAATGCTGATTTATAGCGTCGTATTTGGTGCGATTTTTGGTGTTCAGGCTCGAGTCGGTGACCCCTCAGGGATAGACACTTATGGGTTGTACCTTTTGAGCGGCATCCTGCCCTGGGGGTTCATCAACCTGATTTCTGGCTTGGGCCTGCAGGCGCTGACCGGCAATGCGGCACTGGTGACCAAGGTGAAGTTCGCGCGTGAAACCCTGGTTTTTTCCGAGGTGCTTTTCAGCCTGGTGCAATTCAGCATTGAAATGTCGTTGTTATGCATCGTTCTGCTGTTTTTCGGAAGCCCATTGTTGCCCTGGCTACCGATGGTGGTCTTGTTGATGGTGTTGTTGGCCATCTTCACCTCCGGCATCGCGCTGATCCTTTCAATCGGGGCGGTGTTCTTTCGAGACCTGAAATATCTGTGGACCATCGTCACCCAAATCTGGTTCTTTTCAACGCCGGTGATTTACGACCCTGCGCGCGTCGAAGAAAAAATTTCTGGGTTCTGGTATTCGGTGTATCACTGGAACCCTTCAACTGCATTCGTCCGTTCGTTCCGCCACGTCACCTTCGATGGTCGGGGACCCGAACTTCTCGACCTTGCGGTGCTGATCGTGGTGTCGTTTGCGTCGTTGGCGATCGGGCTGACGGTATTCGGTCGATTCTCACGACGAATCGCCGAAGAGCTGTAGTTCCTACGACCTTTGTGCGGTCACGTTCGCTGGCGACCGACGGTCCACTCCGACGGCAATGCAACAACACCACCATCGTTGGGCTGACCACCAGTGACGTGCACCTTGGCCCAGTGTTGGCAGTGATCGAACTCGGTGGCGCCCGTTGCATCGGTAATTGCGACACTGATGTAGTACGTTCCCTCGGCCAACGGCACTGACGGAATACGCAGTACGGCTGCTGCCGGGCCGTCCAATACCCGCAGTGTTGCAGTACCACGCTGGGTTGTTGTCGACCACACCAGTTCACCGGTCATCGATTCGAGCTGCAGACGCACAACCGGTGACTCCAATCGGGAGTGGGAGTTCATCTCGATGCGGACTCGTAGCTCATCACCCGAAACGAGCGTCTCGTTCGGCTGGTCATTGCGGTCAAGGGTGCTGACCTGCGTAATTTGAGCGTCACCGGTACCCCACCGAGTCTTTGAGCTGGCATCTTCGCGGGCGAAGTTGCCGTAGGTGGTTCCCGTGTAGGCAGCAATGACGTCGGCAGCCCCGCCCACCATCTTGACGTGACCCTTTTCTAGCCATACGACCGTGTCACACAACTGTTGTACGAGCCCCAAAGAGTGGCTCACGACCAAAATGGTGCGACCTTCACGACGAAACTGCTCGATTTTTTCGGTGCTCTTGCGCTGAAACTCCTGGTCGCCGACGGCGAGAATCTCGTCAATCAACAACACCTCGGGTTCGACGTGTGTTGCTATCGAAAAGCCGAGTCGCACCACCATCCCGGACGAAAAATTCTTTACGGGTGTATCGATGAATTGTTGTAGCCCCGCAAAATCGACGATGCTGTCGAATTTCGCATCGATTTCCTTCTTGGTCATCCCGAGGATCGAACCATTGAGATAAATATTCTCGGTTCCCGACAACTCGGCGTGAAACCCAGCACCAAGTTCCAACAATGCGGCGATGTTGCCATTGATGGTGACCGAGCCGCGTTCGGGTGTGTAGATACCGGTCAAACATTTGAGCAGTGTGGTCTTTCCCGACCCGTTGGAGCCAATGACGCCAACCGTGGCGCCTTTCGGCACGGTCAGATTGACGTCAGAAAGGGCCCAGAATTCCTCGTAACTGGCCCGTCGACCCCGCAACATGGCGGCTTTGATGTAGCGGTTTCTCTCGTGGTACAGGCGAAAGTTCTTCCAGACGGAGTCGACCTGGATAGCGGGTGTCGTCATGGTGATGTGGGGCCCCGTGAATGAAGGATGTTCAATTGTGCCCGTACGTTGGCGGGAATTCGCTCAGAGTTCCAGTTGGAGATCAAACGATCGGCGTGCGCGATGTAATACTGCTGCTCAGGGGTCGGGTCACTGGTATTTTCATACCACGGCATGTGGTGTGCCTCGTATGGTGGCTGGGTGCGTAGGGCGCGGCTGTTCTGGTGGCCGACCCCTGGTCGGTACATCGCAAAAGTGGTATCGATCGGAGCAAAAAAGAAGCCAGGTTTGAATTGGTTCACCCAGAATTGCCGCTCCCATGAGATCACATCGTCGCGATGGCGATAGTGGTTGGGGAGGTCGTCAATACGAAGCGAAAATCCCACCTTGTCTAGGTCGTAATGCACCTGCAAGGTGTCAGAAAAATAGTCGAGTGCGTCGTAAGGGCAGGTCGCACACGGAACGACATCTGGGTCGGTGACGACGAACGGGCGCTCAGCACCGAGTTCGGCAACGAGCCCGCTCAACCAAGGGGCGCGATGGCCGAGATTCTGGTTGTTGTAGACCACATGATGTCTGGTCTCGCTCAGGAACTTCACGACTGGCGGATAGGTGCTGGCGTTGTCACACAGCCACACTTCTTGCTGGCCGACGTTGTCGCACCATGTCAACAATGACTGTAAATCAGTGAGGCGGTCACGCACCGTGATGATGATCGGATATTGGCGTTTCATCGGCTGCTCTGACGTTGCTGGCGCAATATCACTACGTAAATAGGCTAGTCGTGTATCGGTCTGGCGTTGATGAAAGCGCAGTAGCTGCTCGGGTTGTGCCCAGCAGTGTCGGGCGTTACGACATTTGAGATAGTTTCGCTATCACGATGCCAAGCATTTCAGCCAAGCAGGTTGTGCGCAGCATCGAGTTCGCTTATGCAGCATTGGCACTGTTCGCCTTGACGCAGGGCCCGGTCTATCGACTGTGGAGTGAGAGCGCGACGTTTCTTGGAACATCTCCACAGCCTTCAATTCCGCACGCTTACTTTGCCACCTTCGTAGCGGTGCAAATACCTGCACTAGTTCTGCTTTCTCGGCGATTGAATTCGTCATTCTTTAGCAGTCGAGCGGCGCAACTTTTGCTAGCACTACTTGGTTGGTTGGGGCTGAGTGTGTTGTGGTCGACACTCGCTCGTCACTCGTTGCCCGAGTTTCTCGCCCTCGCCTGCACGACAGCTTTTGGTTTGTATCTTGCAACGCGTTTCACGTTGGGGGAGCTCTGGCGAATTGTCGCGGTTGCAATGGCGTTGGGGTTGGCGATATCACTGTTGGCGATCCAACGCGATTGGCAACTCGCCGTCGATGCCAACGATGCCTATTGGGTCGGTATCTACTACAACCGCAACTCACTGGCACCCGTTGCTGCAATGGCGTTGTTGGCCTTTATCGGGATGGCATTCACCACGATGCGCCGACGCACGATAGATGTGGCGGTACTTGCCGCCGGCATTGTGCTGATGGGTGTTGCGACACTCATGTTGTGGCGGGCCGAGTCACTCACCTCGCC
>JAEMQQ010000014.1:0-1428 GCA_016463775.1 Ilumatobacteraceae bacterium
ACATGCGCCGAAGCCTAGTTGTCGCTGGTTGCGACGGCTTCAACCACGGGTGCAGGGATCTCAACAACGGGTGCAGCCGCTGTGGGTCGCGCGGTCTTAGCAGGTGAGCCTTTTTTTGCCACCTTGGCTTTGCGGTCGCGCCAGTCGTTGCGCAACGGTCGTGGCATTTGTGCTTTGGCCGCCACCTCAATTCCGAACAACGCGGCGATACGGGGGATTGCTGGCGCAAGGCGTGTCACGGTGGCGGTCAGCTCAGGCGAAATTACCGCCGGCACACCTGTTGGCACGACCTCGTTGTGGATCGGGGCAAAGGCGAGTGCTTCCAGCACGATGACCCAACGATCACTCGTGGTCAGTGGTGAAAGTTGTTCGAGTGTGAGTGCAACGAGGCGTGGGCGCAGATCATCGGGGGGTCGCGAGCCGGCCTTAGGGGGTTGCGCCGCAGTCTTGAGCGCGGCAACGATACGACCCACGTCGACAGCAGCACGCAAGTCGTCAACCCACATCTGCATCTCGGCTGCTTGACGGCGCTCGAGTGCGAGGCGCAGCCGTTCACGCTGAGCATTGAGTGAGGCATCCTTCATCAGTGTCGGATCATTCGATCGCGCGACGATTGCCCGCAAGTCACGCAGGTCGACGGTGTCGATGATCTTCTCGACGGCCTCCACACTGTCGTGCCATTCCGCCACACGCAATCGAGGCAGCAGCTCCACCACGAGATTGACCAGACCGTCGGAGTTCACCTTCGGCTTGCCGTCTTTCACCAACTGAGCATTTTGTTTGTTGACTGCCTGGCGCACCGCACTGATACCGCCGGCCAACGCTTTTTCGGCCAACACCCGCTCTTCGGGTTTCAACGAAACCAGCACGGCCTGACGGTGGGTGTTACCTGGATGCAAACGGGCGGCACGCGGACGCTTCGGCAATTCTGGTGGGGGAGGAGTGAACTGGCGTCGGGGTGTGGCCGAGGCACCGCTTCGACCGTTGTCGCTCGGGCCGCGCTTATCGGCTCGGTCAGCGCCGTCGCCACTGCGGCTGCGTCGATCATCACGCTTGTCGCCACGCTTCTCACCGCGTTTATCGCCGCGTTTGGCGTCACGATCCGGCTTGGAACGACGATTGGTCGACACCTCGGTCACCGGCTTGAAGGCCGCACCCGAACCGGTGATGGCCAGCAAAGTGACATTACGTTCACGCTGTTTGGCAGTGGTCAACGAAAGAATGACGGGGCCGTCCATGTCGATATCAATTTCGGCGCGCAGCACATCGCCGATCTTGGCGCCGGCCGGCAACACGTCGCCACTAGCCGAGCCCTTCGGGGCTTTCGCGCCAGCCTGACGCCAGGTGAACGTGCCGTCGGGGCGTGTGCTGGTGACCTCAATGTCCATCCGCCGTGTCATGAAGAGCCCACGCTAGTAGAACTATTTC
>JAEMQQ010000014.1:1528-19846 GCA_016463775.1 Ilumatobacteraceae bacterium
ATCGACGCAACGGCCTACGTACACCCCGATGCGGTCATCATCGGTTCGGTGTTCATCGGGCCGCAGTCCAGCGTGTGGCCCACCGCCGTACTGCGTGGTGACGACGGTGAGATTCACGTCGGTGCGCGCACCAGCATTCAAGATGGCACGGTCGTGCACACCACATTGGAGTGGCCGACCACCGTCGGCAACGACTGTCTGATCGGGCATCTGGCCCACCTCGAGGCCTGCATCATCGAGGATGGAGCACAGGTCAGTTCGGGGGCGTTCGTATTGCATCGCGCGCGCATCTGTACCGGTGCAATCGTCGGCGCCAACTCTGTGATCCTCAACGACACCATTGTGCCCGCCAATGCATTGGCCGTCGGAAGCCCCGCTGTCATCAAAGCCGGGCGGGCGCGGGCCGCCGACATCGCTTTTGGGGCGGCCAACTACGTGCAGCGCACCGCGAGATTCAAACGCGACCTGCGGCGCCTCGACTAGTCGAAGTGCTGGTTGCGGGTTGCTCAGCCAGCCACGATGTCGAGCAATGGCCGCAGGTTGAGGCGGGTGGATGCTTCGAGATAGCCGTGGGCGGCGTCACGGCGAAATTGGGCACACAGATCGTCACGGAAGAATCGGGCGCCCTCACGAATCACATAGTTCAAGATGAAAATGCGATAGGCGAACGGCAAAAATTCGATATCGCCGACGCTGAGGGGATTTATCTGGTGGTAGGCCCGCACGAAATCAAGAAATCGTGGTTCGGTCAGTGTGTGCGGCGAGTAGGTGAACGAAGTGCGATCTCCGGTGCTCGATGACACGCGGGACAGGAAGTAGAAGTCGAGCAGTCGCGACTCAACACGAAACCAGTCGTAATCCCACCGCGAGAACAACTGCACCTCACCACCATCACGCACCACGCTGAAATTGCCCAAATTCCAGTCGACGAGAATCGGAATCTTCGTCCATTCGTCGTAGTGCACATCCTCAAGACGTTCCAGCAGCCCGTGGGTGAAGCGGGCGAGCACACCGATGTCTTCGGGTGGCAGATCGAAGTTGCGTGGGGCAAAAGGATTGGTGAGTTGGTCGAGCAAATGTATTGCGTCACCTTTCACCGAATTCGATACCGTCGGCAGGGCCGGGGCAATTTCTTCGCAGGCGTGATGAAAGCGGGCAATCTCGCGGGCCAAGGCTGCGATGTCGGATGTTGAGAGCACGCGGGGCAGGGCCTCGGCGCGTTGCACCTCACCATAGAACGCGCACCAACAGCGACCGTCGTACCAGGTGTACGGGCGCTTGTCGACCATCAACACATCAGCCAAAAACCCTGCCCAGCGACCGTGACGCAGCAACGAACTGCAACGGGCGAGGCGGTCATGGTCTTCTGCAAAAAGAAAGTACGAGCCATACGACGACACCTTGGCAACGAGGGTGCTCGCGTCACTGAACCGAATCTGAAATACACGGTTCGTCGACACGTGCGCGCTCAACTCGTGCAGTGCCGTGATGGTGCGCGACGTTCCACTCGCTTCGGAATAACCGCGCCAAGCCTGATGAACAATCTGCTCGGCGTCACCCAATAGTGGGTTCGTCGTTGTGATCATTGCAACCAACCACAACCGTTAACGGTTCTGCCTAGGCGCGCACACCAATCGGGGCAATCAAGCGAAAACCGGCCTGATGCCGTTCGTCTTCGCTTTCGCCGCCCCAAAAGCCATATTCGCGATGCGCTCGCGCAAAGTCGCGACAGGTATCGAGCACAGGGCATGCCAAGCACACAGTACGGGCCTTTTCTTCGCGGCGCAGACGTGTTTGAGGGCGCTCAGCCAGCGGCGCAAAGAAGATTTCTGACAAGCCACGACATGAGCCGGTCGCCATCCAGTCGTCGTCGGTTTCTTGACGGAACTTGAAATCAAATGCAGACACTGGATGCTCCTTGCAGCGGGTATTCCCGATATGCGGAGCGTAGACCAGAACTAACTGATCAGTCAATTAGCCGTTGAAGCGCCCAGCGCAGCCGTAACACCGGCAGCAAAGAGGGCCACGTCGTCACGGCTGACATCCCACGAGGTCATCCAGCGCACGAGGTGAGACGACTGATCCCAATCCCAGAAGAACGACCAGTCTTGCAATCGCGTTTTGGCTGGGTCATGCAGGGTCGGAAACAGGCTGTTCACGACTGGGGGAGTGGTGAGACCGAGCGCGGCGTGATGGCGGGTGGCCTCGTACAGCGCGAGTGCCGCGATATTGGCCGATTGACCGAGCTGAATGAACAAGTCATCGGCCAGCAGTGCTTCATACTGTGCCGAGATGAAGCGCATCTTGGAGTGCAGCTGTGTCACGTTTTTGCGCAAATATTCGGCGCGCGTCGCCCGGCGCGGATCGAACCACACGACGGCTTCGCCAAACATGACGCCGGCCTTCGTGCCACCGAACGACAACACGTCGACACCTGCATCGACGGTAAACGAACGCAGTGCGGCCCGTGTGCCACCGAGTGCTGCAGCCGCGGTGCCGATGCGGGCGCCATCCATGTGCACGAGCATGCCCAATTCGTGGGCGGTGTCACAGATCGCGCGCACTTCGCTCGCGCTGTACAGCGTGCCGAGTTCGGTCGGTTGGGTGATCGACACCACACCTGGCTGTGCATGATGCACGCTGCCACGAACGCCGGCTGCCGCCCGGATTTCTAGTGGGGTCAACTTGCCATGCAGACAGGGGACATCGAGCATTTTGGCGCCGAGTATTTTTTCCGGCGCGCCAGTTTCATCTACATGAATATGCGCCGAGTCAGAACAAATCACCGACTCGGCCTGCTGCAGTACCGACGCCAGTGCCAGCACGTTGGCCCCGGTGCCGCCGTACACGAACAAGGTGCGCACATCGCACCCGAACAATTCGTTGAACGCCTGCTCGGCCCGACGGGTGTAGGCATCAGTGCCGTACGCCAACACATGGCCCTCGTTGGCTGCCACAACAGCCGCCATCACGCTGGGGTGGGCGCCGGCCGCATTGTCGGACGTGAACAGTCGACTGGGCGCCGCCGGCATCGTTATTTGTGGCGACGAGGATGCACGGGACATGTGCTTCATCCTAAGATTCGAGTTGGGGGTTTCGTCATGACGAAATCAGGCACGGGAGAGCGTCTACGTTGCGAGTGGTGTCGCACGCCGCTGCCCAGTAGGGAAGGTGTGGGGCGGCCTCGCCGTTTTTGCTCGCAGGCGTGTCGCCAGTGGGACTGGGTGGCCAAACAGCGCGCAACAGAGTTGCAGTTGAACGAAGACGAGCTCGTCATGACCCGGGGTGAACTCAACGCGATTCGTGACGTCATCTTCGTGCTCAAGTGCGCCATCGACGATGTGGAGCGAGACCTTGACCCAAGCATCGATCCAACGACACGCGACTACCGTGCAGCGTTGAAGTGGCTGCTGGAAGCTGCCAAGCCGGTGGTGGCCGAACCGCTACGTCCTAGCCACCGCCCATAATGTTAGTTATGTAAAGTTCAGAAGGAGCAATGAACATGGGTGCCACAGACCAGCCACGCCGGGCCGCTCTCCCGTCGTCGCCTGAGTTGCCCGCGCATGGGTGGTCGACGCACGAAACGCTGGAACGCCTCGAAGCGCTGCGGGTCACCGACGTGCGTTGGAAGGAAGGGCGCGCGTTCTCGCTCGCCTACCAGGCCAGCCCCGAGGCCCATGACCTCGCCACCGAGGCGTACCGGCGGTTCTCGGGTGAGAATGCACTCAATGTGGAGGCGTTCCCGTCACTGCGGGCAATGCAAACCGATGTGTTGGCCATCGCTGGTCGCTGGCTCGGTGCCCCAGACACGGCGCGCGGCTTTCTCACCAGTGGCGGCACCGAAAGCATCCTCATGGCCCTCAAATCTGCCCGCGGTCAGTTTCGTGCTACTGGCATCACGTCGCCCAACGTGGTGCTGCCCACATCGGCCCACGCCGCATTCCATAAAGCGGGTGCATATTTTGACGTAGAGCTGCGTTGCGTGCCGGTGTGTAGCGAAACGTGGCGCGCCGATGCTTCAGCTATGGCCCGCGCCAGTGATGCCAACACGATCATGTTCGTTGCCTCGGCACCGCAATACCCGCAAGGTGTCGTCGACCCCGTTGCCGACATTGCAGCAGTAGCGCTCGAACGTGGCGTGAACTGTCACGTGGATGCCTGCATGGGTGGGGTCACGCTGCCCTATCTCGAGCGACTCGGCGTACGTTTCCCCAAATGGAATTTCGCCGTGGAAGGTGTGACTTCGATGAGTGTCGATCTGCATAAATTCGGCTACACCGCCAAGGGTGCGTCGGTCATCATGTACCGAAACGCCGCGTTGCGCTCGCATCAGGGTTTCGTGACCGATAATTGGCTCGGTGGTTTTTACGGTTCGTCGGGCGTGCTCGGCACCAAGTCGGGTGGCCCGATTGCGGCTGCCTGGGCGGTGCTGCATCATCTTGGTGATGACGGCTATCTACGTGTGGCTCGCAGTGCACGCGACACAACGTTGAGCATCGCTGCTGCCATCAAGGCCGAGCCTCGCTTGGTGTTGCGTGCCGAGCCTGACGCGACACTGTTGTCGTTCGGCTCGGCGACGCCCGACCTCGATATTTACGCGGTGGCCGACGGGCTGGCTGCCCGTGGCTGGTATGTCGACCGGCAGGCTCCCCCGCCGTCAATTCACCTCACGGTAAATGCGATTCACGCCGAAACTTATTCGCAATTCCTCTCCGATTTAGCTGCCACGCTCGATGCAGTCGGCAACAGCAGCGGTGCACTCGGTTCGTACGGCACACTGGAATAGCAATGACCCGTCGCACCAAGACCAAACCTGTGGCGACCAAGAAATTGCCGACCAACAAACACAGGCGGTCCAAATCAGCCGCACAAAAAAAGAATGCCGACAACCTCCTTAATGCGATGTTCGACGAGGCGAATAAGTTCGGTCTTGACAACCTGCGCTCGGCACGGGTGGCGGCACTTGCGGGGCTCACGACTGGTGCCATTTACAGCCGCTACGAAAACGCCGATGAGATGCTCATAGCGCTGTGGCAGGAACGGGTCGGTACACCCTTCCTGCAGCACATTCGCGACGTCGTGCAGTACGTACAGGGTGTCCTGCCAACCAAGCACCCAGTGCTGCGGATGCTCGAAAGGCCGTCCGCAACGTTGCGGCTCGGTGCGGAATTCCTCGTCGTTGCAGCACGCAACGACGCCGTTGCCGAAGTGGTCACCCCAGCAGTAGTGGCCGTACTGGATGATCTCGGCCTCAACGAACACTCCGACGCCCTGGCTGGTGCCATCGTGATGATTTCTGCATCGGCGGCAATTGGCACTGCTTCCCGCTCGTTCATCACCGGCACCAATCCGAATTGGGCCGGTTCCCTGTTGGCCATTCGCGCCGCAGCGGCCCGCGCCGTGCCATTGCCCCACGAGCCCTTTCCGTATGACATACCCGGCGATCAGATCAATACAGGTAACCCGATTCGCGACCTGCTCCTGACGAGCGCCGAGCAGATAGTCGGGCGGGTCGGGTTCAGAAATGCCACCGTCACCCGCATCGCTCGCCGTGCCGGATTTTCAACCAGTGCGATCTATCAAATGTGGCCCGACAAAGATGCAATGCTCGATGAAGCGATCCATGAGACGTCGTTGCTCGACTTCGGTCAGAATGCACGCGCCAAAACGGCTGCGTCCCTGACATCACGCGGTGATTTCGGGTTCACTGACAGCTGGTATTTCGGCCTGATGCCGTCGCGACGCCTGCGTCACAAATTCCGACTTGAGTGTGTCATCGCATCCCGACACCGCGCGTCAACCCTGCGCGAACTAAAGGAGTACGTGCAAAGTGCCGACTCAATTCTGCATGTGACTTTCCCCAAGATTCCACACGCAACCATCGCGCAAATCGCCTCGATGGAACAGGCGCTTGGCTACGGTTATCTCACGCTGAACCCCATGGTCTCACAGGCTTCTCGACTTGACTATTTTTCGATCATGGTGGTGCTCGCCTCATTCGCCCAACTCACTTAAAGGGCGCCTACAACCCGGCGCGCAATTGGCAGCACTACTCCCCTGTTTGGCCATCCACGGCTTCGCGCAACACGTCGGCGTGCCCATTGTGGCGGGCGTACTCCTCGATCATGTGCACGAGAATCCAGCGCACGCTCGGCTGCTCGCCACTCGGCCAGCGACGCTTGGCCAATGTGCCGAGGCGGTCGTTGGGGTCTGCTGAGGCCAACGCCGTCTGCAAGGCGGCCCGCGAGTGCCCCACCGACGAAGCCCACAGTGTGCGCACCTCGTCGGGTGCATCCTGCACCGCAGTATCCCACTCCCAATCGGGCGTGGCAGCCCAATCCACCTCCGACCAGGGTGGGCGTCTGGGAGCATCCAGCATCCAGCCTGCGAACCAATGGTCTTCGACATACGCCATGTGCTTCAACAAACCAGCCAAGGTCATTGCCGAGGCAGCCGTGGTGCGCGCCAGACCATCGGCGTCAAGGCTGCGCGTCTTCCATTCGAGTGTCGCCCGCTGAAACTCGAGGAACCCGAGCAACGTTGCTTCTTCATCGGCCGCAATCGGGGGTTCGGGGCGGCCCTGATCGTCGACACTCATACGCCAAAACTACCCGTGTGCTGACCTACGGTTGAGCCCATGAACCTGCTGCAAGACATGAACCCCGGCATCATTCGCCTACGGCGCCTCAATATTTATGCGGGTGTGTTGCATCTGGTGTCGTTCATCACCATTTTGTGGTTGTCGAACGACGTATCGCTGCCCGTGCGGGCCACATATCTTTCCGAGGCCCCGGGCACCGGCAACTTCGCTGCCCCGATTGAGTTGTTCAGCCTGAACATCTCGTGGACGGTCGCTGCGTTCATGGCGCTCTCGGCGTTCTTCCACTTTCTCGTGGCATCACCAATTGGTTTCACAAAATATGCCGCCGGGCTCACCAAGCACATCAACGTTTACCGCTGGGTGGAATATTCGCTGTCGTCATCGATCATGATCGTGCTCATTTTGCAACTCAACGGGGTGGCTGACTTCGTTGCGCTGCTCGCCGTGTTCGGGGTCAACGTGACGATGATTCTGTTCGGTTGGTTGCAGGAAAAGTTCACTACCCCAGGTGACGGTCAACTCCTGCCCTTTTGGTTCGGTTGCATCGCGGGCATCGTGCCGTGGATTGCCATGGTGATCAATTTGTTCTCGCCGAAAGGTGCAGCCAACACCGTGGTGCCGGGGTTCGTCTACGGCATCGTGGTGTCGTTGTTTATCTTCTTCAACTGCTTTGCGATCGTGCAGTGGTTGCAGTACCGCGCCAAGGGGCGGTTTGCCGACTATCTGGTTGGCGAACGCACCTACATCGTGTTGAGCTTCGTGGCCAAGTCGGCTCTTGCCTGGCAGGTGTTCACGGGCGCACTCATCCCGCCCGCCTAAGAGATACTGCCGATTAGCTGCCGCGTAAAGTGCAGCCAAGTTTGACGCCCGCAGCGATGCACGCGGCACGGGTGGATGCCACTTCGGTTTCGGTGAGCGTGCGATCAGACGCCCGCAAGCGCACCGCGAACGCCAAACTGCGCGTATCGTCACCCGTCGTTTTGCGAAACACGTCAAACAGGCTGACTTCTTCACCAAGGGCACCAGCGGCTTGGCGCAACGCGCGTTGAAGTACAGCAGCTGTGATCCGAGTGGGGGCGGCAAAGGCCAAATCGAAGTCACTCGACGGAAACCGGCTGACGGGTTTGGCCACCGGAACCTTGGGTGTTTCACCTAGCAACACCGAGGCGTTGACTTCGAGACATGCCACGCGCTCTTCGATGCCGTGGGCGGCCAGCACCAGACGATCGAGTTCGCCCACATATCCGACCACTTGCTTGCCGCGCGCCAAGGTGGCGCTGCGGGTGGCGTGGTAGCCAGCCGGCACTCGGTTTTGGTCGACTTGGGCACCAACACCGAACACTGCGGTGATCTGCGACCACCAATTGATGGCCGTGGCGGCATCAGCGCCCACCATCATGATGCACAGCTGCTCGTGTTCATCGGGCAGGTTGTGCGGCACGTTTGCGTCGACGCCATGGTGTGCGGGGTACACGTGGCCCAGTTCGAACAGCGAGATGTGCGCAGCGCGATGCGCCACGTTGAACGCAACGGCCCGCAACATGCCTGGTCGCAGCGAGTGGCGCAGCACACTTTCTTCGGCCACCAGCGGGTTCTCCAAGGTCAACACGGGGCCACCAACACCGACACCAGCGCCGACACCAGCGCGTTCGTGATCGCCCGGTGCCAAGAACGGGTTCGGCATCGCTTCGCTGGCACCAAACGACAGCACCACATCACGCAGTGCGCGGCGACGCTGTTGTAGCGGCGAAAGACCACCGGGTTGCGTCGACTGCGACACCTGCTTGCCGAGCGAGTCGTAGCCAACATGGCGAGCCACTTCTTCGACCAAGTCGATTTCGTCGGTGCAGTCGGGGCGCCACGATGGCACCTTCACACTGAGCCCGGCGCCATCTGCAACGAGCGAGCCTTTTTTTACCGCAATTTTCTTCGGCGCACACACGAAACCAATACGGGTGAGCAACGTCGAGACTTGGCGCACGTTGAGTGCCGTGCCCAACACTCGGTTCACCTGTGCGACGCGCAACGAAATGGTCGCGGACTTAGGCAAGTGCTTGGTCTTGGGGTCACTGGCCCCGGCGTGCACCACCAACTTGGGGCACGATTCGCGCAGAATGGCAGCGAATCGCGCCACCGAGTGCGCCACCCCGTGCGGGTCGACACCGCGCTCGAACCGTGCCGAGGCCTCGGTGCGCAGCGCCAAGCGCTGACTAGTGAGGCGGATGCCGTCGGGGGCAAACCAGGCCGTCTCGAGTGCAATCTCGGTGGTGCTGCCGCTGATCTCGGTGTCTTGGCCACCCATGATTCCGGCAATGCCAATCGCCCGATCGTTGCCGTCACAAATCAGTAGGTCGGCCGAGTCGAGGGCGCGATCCACCCCGTCGAGGGTCACGAGGCGCTCCCCCGCCATGGCGAGGCGAATACGAAAACCCGAGGCGACTTTCGTGGCGTCATACGCGTGATTCGGCTGATTGGTTTCGAGCATCACCAAGTTGGATGCATCCACCGCATTGTTGATTGGTCGCATGCCAGCCGCGATAATGCGCCGCGCCAAATAATCGGGTGAGTCACCGACAACGATGCCGCTCATCACCGTGACGTTGAAGCGCGCACATGCTTGCTCGTCGACGATCTTTACCGCCACCTTGCGAGCGCTGCCTGGTTTGGCGCCGCCACCCTTGGGAGGTGTGAACTTCACCCCGAAATGTGCCGCCACATCGCGAGCAACACCCAGATGCCCGGTGCAGTCGGGGCGATTACGGGTCACATCCAGGTCGAACACGATGTCGCGTTGCATGCCGAGTGCCTCGAACACGTTGCGACCCAACTTGGCATTCGCCGGCAAGATCAAAATGCCCGAGGCATCAGAAGCCACACCCAATTCGGCCCCCGAGCACAACATGCCCTCGGAGTCGATGCCCAAAATGCCGCGCTTCAAAATGTCGCGACCATCGGGCATCTTGGTGCCCAACGTGGCGAGCGGCACCAAGTCACCGACCTGCATGTTGAACGCACCACACCACACATGGCGTTCGACTCCGTCGCCGGCATCTACCCACACACGGTGCACCTTGGCGGCGTCAGCATGCCGTTCGGTGCGCAACACCTTGGCCACCACCACACCGTCGACCGGTGTGCCGACCATCTCGGTTGCTTCCACGGATAGCCCGAGCGACGTGATGGCCACTGCCAACTCGTCATCGCTCCAGCGACGCAGGTCGGCGAATTCTTCAAGCCACGAGCGAACGATGCGCATTAGAACTGTCTCACGAAGCGCAAGTCATTGGCATACATATCGCGAAGGTCGGCAACCTCATGACGCTCTTTGGCCATGCGATCGATGCCGAAGCCAAACGCAAAACCCGTGTACACCTCGGGGTCGATGCCCCCGGCTTGCAGCACGTTCGGGTGCACCATGCCGCAGCCTCCAAGCTCGACCCATTTGCCGTTGGCACTGCGCACGTCGAACTCGGCACTTGGTTCGGTGAATGGAAAATAACTCGGCCGCAGACGGCTGGTGAACTCGCTGCCGAAAAAGGCCTTGGTGAACGCTTCGATGGTGCCCGCAAGATGCGCAAAAGTGATGCCTTTGTCAACGACCAGGCCTTCAATCTGGTGAAACACCGGCATGTGCGTGGCATCGGGTGTGTCACGACGAAACACGCGGCCGGGCATCACCGCATAAATCGGCAGATCCCACTCTTGCATTACGCGAATTTGCACCGGTGATGTGTGGGTGCGCAACAGGGTTGAGCCAGGCTCGCCATACTTCACGAACAAGGTGTCGAAGTTGCTGCGCGCCGGATGATTCGGGGGCATGTTCAGAGCGGTGAAGTTGTTGAAATCGGTTTCTACTTCGGGTCCCTCGGCAACTTTAAAACCCATTCCGACGAATACGTCCTCAAGTCGCTCCCAGGCCTGGGTCACGATGTGCGCGTGCCCACGTGAACGCCGTGCCAGATGCTCGGTGAGATCCATCGCCTCGCTGGCTGCAGCGTGTCCGGCTGCCGCTCGCTCGAGCGCAACGAGGCGCTCAGCGACCACCGCGTCGAGAGTCTGCAGCGCTGCATTGACCGCGCGCCCGGCCACCTTGCGGGCTTCGACATCGGTCATCGCGCCAAGCGACGACTTGATGGCCACAAGGGCACTCTGCTTGCCTGAGTACTCGTTGGCGATACGACGTAACGAATCGGCATCACCCGCTGTTGCTACGGCTGCGGTTGCGGCTGCGAGGGCCTGACCAATGGAATCAACATTGCTCTCGCTTGACATCAGTACGAGATTACTTGAGATTGCGTGTTGTCTTGCTCAGCCCTGCACGATGGCAATGCCGGTCTCGTCAGATGCATTCTGCAGCGAGCCAAGGACAGTGAGGTTCACAACAAACACTAGTAAATTTGCTCCCCGTAACCAATCGGGCAGGTCACACCTGTGCCGCCCATGCCGCAATAGCCGTTGGGGTTCTTGCCTAGATACTGCTGGTGATACTCCTCGGCGTAAAAATATTCGTCTAACGGTGCAATTTCGGTGGTGATGGCACCGAATCCCGCAGCAGTGAGTTCGCGCTGGAACAACTCGCGCGATGCCTCGGCTGCCGCACGCTGCGCATCATGCGAGAAGTAAATAGCGCTGCGATACTGCGTGCCGATGTCGTTGCCCTGGCGATTGCCTTGGGTCGGATTATGGTTCTCCCAGAACACCCGCAGCATGACGTCAAGTGACGTTGCGGCAGTATCAAACACCACGAGCACCACTTCGGTGTGGCCGGTGCGCCCACTGCAGACTTGTTCGTACGACGGGTGCGGTGTCGAGCCACCGGCGTAACCAACCGATGTGGAATGCACACCGGGTGCCTGCCAAAACTTGCGCTCGGCACCCCAAAAACAACCCATGCCAACGACGAGCGTTTCGTACATTGCCGGCCACGGCCCGACAAGCGGTGAACCATTGATGAAGTGGGCGGCTGGTACAGGCATCATGTGCGGCGTCTTGCGAGTTCGTAGCTCAAGATAGTGGAGGCCATAGCCACGTTCAGGCTCTCGGCTCGCCCGGCGTGCTCGATGCGAATCCATCCGTCGACCAACGGAGAATTGTCTTGGCTCACGCCGTGGGCTTCGCTGCCCAACACCACACACACAGCACCTGTGAGGTCGGCGTCGGCCAACGACACCGAGTTCGTCTGTTCGTGTGACGACGTTGCCAGCACCCGATAACCGAGCGCTTTTACTTCGCTGAGTTGCACGGCTTCGACCACCGGCACATGGAACACGGCTCCGGCCGACGCCCGCACCACTTTTGGGTTGAATGCATCAACACAGCCCGACCCCAGCACCACACCAGACGCCCCCATGGCCTCGGCGCTGCGCACGATGGTGCCCAGATTGCCTGGGTCGTTGACGGCATCTAAAAACATCACCCATGGTGCAGCAACGCCGGTGGCTGCGACTTCGAGTTTGGCCAGCGACGCCATACGCCGCGACACCAGGGCCATGTTCGGCTGCGGAGATTCAGTCGATGCAACACGCTCGAGCACGCCTTCACCGAACGTAAATACAGGCGCGTCACAATCATGGACAGGTGATGCATCGATGGTGACAAACTGCGCCAACACGTCCCAGCCGCCACGAATGGCTTCAGCAATGAGCACCGCACCCTCAACGACGAAGAGACCCTCGTCAAGCCGAGCCGAGCGGCGCGACAGCAAGCGCCGCAGTTGTTGAACGCGCTGGTGAGAAAACCCCAGCGTTTCGATCAGGCGAGTGCCGCCTTGGCGGTGTCGACCAGATTCTTGAAGGTTGCGTCATCGGTGATGGCAAGGTCAGCGAGCACCTTGCGGTCAACTTCGACTCCGGCTTTCTGCAGACCATTGATAAAGCGGCTGTACGACATGTCGTGCACCCGACAACCGGCGTTGATGCGCTGAATCCACAGCCTGCGGAACTCGCCTTTCTTGGCGCGACGGTCACGAAAGGCATATTGCCCGGCGTGCATTACCGCTTCGTTGGCGCTGCGGAAGGTCCGGCTGCGATCGCCGTAATACCCCTTCGCTTTCTTCAGGATTGCCTTGTGCTTCTTTTTGGCGTGAACGCCGCGCTTTACGCGTGCCATGGTGTGTGCTCCTTATTTGTGACTGGGACGGTGATGTGGATGGATGGGTGGGTGCGGGTCGATCGGATTGGTCTAGCGCTCGCAGAGCAGACGCTTGATTTTGCGGGCATCGCCCTTGTGCACGTCGACCGTGCCGTCGAGCCGACGGGTGCGCGATGACGGCTTGGCTTCGAACAAGTGTTGGCGCATGGCTTGTTGACGACGCAACTTACCGGTTCCAGTTTTCTTGAAGCGCTTCTTCGCTGTCTTGGATGTCTTCATCTTCGGCATTGCTGTCTCCTGTCGTGGTGGTGTTATGCGGTTTTCGAAACGTCGTTAGTGGCGGCTGGCTTCCTGGTATTGGCAGCAGCTGCTTTTTTGTCTGGCGAAAGCACCATGGTCATGCTGCGTCCGTCGAGCCGAGGTGAGGTATCCACCTTGGCGATAGGGCCAAGCTGTTCCAGCACCTCGTCGAGAACTTTCTTACCCAGTTCTGGGTGAGCCATTTCTCTTCCTCGGAATTGCAACGACACCTTTACCTTGTGCCCCTCTTCAAGGAACTCAAGCATGTGCCGAACCTTCGTATCGAAGTCACCCTTGCCGATTTTGGGTCGGAACTTCACTTCTTTCGTCGTGATTTGGATGGTCTTCTTGCGAGATTCTTTCAGACGTTGGGCTTCTTCGTATTTGAATTTGCCGTAGTCCATGATTCGGCACACCGGCGGATCGGCCTGTGCAGCAACCTCGACAAGGTCGAGTTCTGCTGCACGCGCTCTGGCGAGCGCATCTTCGATTGGCACGATCCCCACCTGGGAACCATCGGCGTCAACAAGACGCACTTTCGCTACGCGAATGCGTTCGTTGTACCTGGGTTCATTTGATGGCGGTGCTATGACTGGTCACTGCTGTTCAAGCGGCTGTGCCTCCTACGTAGTGGGAATGGGTAGAGGCCCGCTGCAGGAAGTGCGGGTGCGCAAGGGGGCGAGAGGCGGCGACATGCACCGCTGGCACTCGACCCACACTCACTCACCAACCCTTGCCCGTAAACGAACATCCGTTGGAATCTTGTGGCGAGGTGGAAAGGCAATTTTCATTGCCGATCACTTAGCCGTGGCATTGGCCGCCGAAGCGGTGGCAACGCCTCCAATAGCGTAGCGGCGATGACTACGAACGATGCGACCGACGATCTAGGCGACTCCGACGAATCCACTGCCCTGTCAGACGCACAGGAAGCGCTCGAAGATGCTCGCCGGCGCATCGCTGACGCACCCGCCCAAGTGGTGGTGGTCAATCATTTGATGGGGCTGTATGAATTGGCGGCAATTCACCTGTCGGCGGTGCCACCCAAGTTGGATGACGCCTCACTGGCGATCGATGCCTTGGCTGCCCTGGTCGACAAACTTGGCGATCGCCTCGGCGACGACATCAACACGATGCGTGATGCCCTGGCCAATATCCAGATGGTGTTCGTACAGATGCAGGCCAAGGCCTAACCGTTTACCGCGAGACGATTACTCGTCGTCGTCAGCCTCGGTTGCATCGGCCTCAGCAAGTGCAGCATCCAACTCTTTCATCGCTGAGTTGTCAGACGAAATGCCACGGCTCTTGGCCAGTTCTTCGATTTCACGCAAAGGCTTGTTGACTCCACTGAACACACGGCCGGTGGTGACGGCCTTGAGTTTCTTTTGCATTTTTTCGAAGTGACCCGAGATCTCTTTCAGGTTCTTTACATAACTGCCCCACGCCTTGCCAAAGTTGGTGAGCAAACGCAGCACCTCGTTGGCATTTTTTTCCATGGCGAAACTCGCGGTCGCTTGGCGCACCACACCCAAGAACGCATACAACGTGAGTGGCGAACACAGCACCACCCGTTTGGCAACGGCTTCGTCGATGAGGCTCGGTTTGTGCTGCTGGATGAAACCGAGCACACCCTCGTTGGGGATGAACAACAGCACATAGTCGAGCGCATTGGCATTCGACTGTTGCACGTAGTCGCGATCCTGTAGTTCTTTCACACGATCTTCAACGTTTTCGATGAAAGCGTCTTTCATGATCTTGCGGGTGTTGTCGTCTTGTGCTTCGAAGTACTTAATGTAGTTCTCCATCGGAAACTTCGAGTCGAGGTACAGCACGCGGTCGGGTGGCAGATGAAACGTGAAGTCGGGCTTGCCGCCGCCTTCGAGCTTTTCTTGCATCTCGTAGTTGATGCCACGTTCAAAGCCCGCCTGCATGAGGATGTCGACGAGCATTTTTTCACCCCAGTTGCCGCGGCCCTGCGAACTGGAGAGCACCTTGTTGAGTGCCTGGGTCTGTTGCGCCAAACCGGCGACGGCCGAGTCGACATTGCCGAACTTTTCTGAGTTGGCTTCACGCAATTTGGAAATCTCGGTCTCGAGTCGACCCATTTTTTCGTCAATCTGCTTCTTGGTGGTGTCGATTGCTTCGCCCACCTGGCGCGCTGCCGTACTGATCACATCTTGGCGGTCGTCTTTGTTTTGGTCGGCTAGGTCGCGGAGTGTTTCGCCATGAATCTCGCGAATCACGTCACGAATGTCGGCGGCCGACAGCGTGGGTTGGGCGCCAGCCACAGGGGCCGGTGCAGCCGCACCTGGCTTTCGTTGGATTACCACCAACACTGCAACAACTGCGACAACGAGGCCCCCGGCGAGACCGACGAATACTTCCATGGTGAAATGCTCCTTAATTGATGAGGGGGTGAAGAGACCTACGCAAGTTTGTCACTGGGGTGTGATGTGATGACGTATTACGAATGCCGGCTCGTGTGCCAGTAGCGCCAGATCATGACCATGGCGGCGGTGTCTAGACCGCAATAGCGATACAGCGCCTCGGCCAACTGCGTGCGGTGGGCCTCGTCGCCCCGACGCGCGCCATAGATCATCGACTGGTAGGCACGCATCGCCCCCACGCCGTCGGTGACGGATTCACCAGAACCGTCGGCGTCGAGTGATTCGTCGAGTTCAGGTGACTGCGAAGCCAACTTGAGGGTCTGATACGGGTCGAGAGGGCGACCGGCTGCGTCAGTGGTGTAGTACTGCGCAAACCATGGATCGGTCCAGAGGAAAGCCCCGGTGGCCCAGATGCTGTCGAGCACCCGTTTGATGGAATGGCTGCCGTTCATGGCCGGGTGGCTGAAGAATTGCTGCGACAACTTGAGCATGTCGACGATTCGTGTTTCTTTGACCGGGGTTTCGTCCTCGCCTTCTGCCACCTCGCGGCCGACGAGCGCATCAAACCAGCCGGCCAACGACGCATCGAGCACGCCACGCTCGTGAAATTGACGGCGCACGCCGCGCAACGTTGTCTTTTCGTAATGGCTCCACACCAGAACGGTGCCGGTCTCGCCCACCACTTTGCGCAATTCGCGCACGAACTCGTCGTTGGGGTACACATCGCGCAGGTTGAGCCATTGCGAATGTTGCAGCGTGGTGGCCTCGGGCGATGCCAGCGTGTGGCAACTGAATTGAAACGCCACCTGTTCATAGGGCTTCATGCCCGCCAAATACGGCACGGGGATGCGCGACGCCTCGAAATCGATGAAATGAATGGGATACGTGACGGCATTCAGCTCGTTGAGTAATTCAGCGTCTTGAAACTCGACACCCGTGCGCGCCACCCCTACTTGGTTGCGGCGTGGTGGGCCCCAAGAACCCCCGGCATCAACGACGCTGTCGGGCAGTTCGACCAGCCGATAATTGCCGGCGTCGCGCATGGCTTCGTAGGCAGCCTTTTGGTCTTTTGAGCGATAGCCCTGATGGATGTCGAGGATGTGCGGCGAATCGGTGGGTGACGGCCCCCAACACTCGGTGAAACCATTCGGCGAAAGGCTGGCCCCGCGAAACTCGCACTTGCGACACAACGTGGCGGGCCGCTCGGGCTTGTACCCAGGCTGTTTGGCGTCGAGGAAATCCAACAAGTCTTGTGCCGAGGTTTCCACTTCGCCCATGAGCTGATCAACGGCCTTCGAAACGTCGATGAATTCCAGAAAATGGTCGGCCGCCAGCACCGCACGATCGCCGGTGAACACTGCCCGCGGTTTGTTGCGGTCAGCATCTTTGTCTTCGACGATGTCGATGTTTTTGTAGATGCCTTCCAGGCTGGTGCGCTTAGTTTTGTTCACCACGCACAACTGGGGGTGAATCTCTAGTTCGGGGTGCACGAGCCGCGCGACCATGACCTGAAACGTGATGTCGAGCAGATACGGCCGCCAATGGCTGTTCACGTCACCTTGTTTGGTGAAGAACTGTGCCGGGTCGTTTGACTCGACGCTGGTGGCCTTGATTTCGGTGAGCACCGCATGTGTGGCGAACTGCTCCCACCCGTCAACGCGGGCCTGATAACGATCGTGCTTCAGCGTGACTTCAAACTCGGCGGCGGGGTTGCCGTGCAGCATCACACCGTGGGCGATGGCTTCGACCATGAAGCCACCCTCGGCAAAAAATTCGAGCATGTCGTTGTCTTGCAACGCGCTCGGGTACTTGGCCTTGTAGTACTTGAGCTTCTGCTTGCATTCGATGCCGAGCTTGAAGTTCGATTTGGTGAGGTGGTGCTTGGTCACTAGCTCATTCTCCTTCAGGGGTGTGAGGTGCTACTGCCATACGCACGGACGAGCCGGTTCTGTGCGGTGATCGGCAACATCACACAACGCCCCCTTTGTGCGTAACACCCCCGTGGCATCATTGCCATGTGCCCATAACGGGTACGAACTTCATCCAGACGACCCGAGGGCCCCGGCCCGTTGAAGGTCACCAACCGGTCTCAAGTCGGTGGTAAAGCCGGGATCGATGAGGAGTTATCAATGACCACCCATTCACCGCAATCCCCCGAGCCTCGTGGCGGGGTCGACCCGAGCCAGTACCTCTGGCAGCTCACCCGGGCGCACGTCGACCACGTGTTGCACTACACCCACTGGATACCTGTCGGGCGTGGCTTCACCGAACAGATGCTCGCTGAGTACTACCCGAGCTGGACACTCGGTGGTCTCATTCGACTGTTCGATACCGCAGGCATTCGCATTACCCCTGACGAATTAAATGGTGCGGCTGGTGCGCCGCACGGCGGGCGCTGCCATTGGCAGGTAGCGGCGTTCTATTTCAGCGACGACACCAAGTATCACGTGGTGTGGGATCGCGCGATTGCCTACGACACCGTCTTTACCCATTCAGGGCTGAAGGGAAAACTTGCGCTGCCAGGTGGCCGTGGCCCGCAAGCCGGCACGATCATCGAAGCGGTGCAAGCAGCACGCCCAGTTGACCTCGAAGGCAAGGTGTTTTTTGATTAAGCACCCGAGTTTGACTAAGCACCCCGCAACCCCACACGTGCGTAACACCCAAGTGACATACTCAAGTAGGTGGCAAAGAGCAAACCTCGCTGGACATCTGGTGTGCTCACCACCGCTTCGCTCGGGCTGGCTGCCGAACAGTTCGCCGACAAAGCCCGCAAAGGTGGTGACACGCCGTATCTCTCGCACTTGCTGGCCGTGTCGGCACTCGTGATTGAACATGGTGGCAGCGAAGAACAAGCAGCGGCCGCGCTGCTCCACGACATCATCGAAGATTGCAATGTGTCGGCCACCGAATTAGTTGACCTGCTGGTTGAACGTGGTGCCGACC
>JAEMQQ010000014.1:19856-39962 GCA_016463775.1 Ilumatobacteraceae bacterium
GGCCGTAGCCGAACGCGTAACACAGATGGTCGAAGCCACCACCGACGGCCAAGCCAGCGACAAGCGCAACACCTCGGATTGGCGGCGACGCAAACAGGCCTACATCGATGGCCTTGTCGCAAAAGTGGCGAGCGAGCCCGCACTCTTGGTTTCGCTGGCCGACAAAGTGCACAACGCCGAAGCCACTCTGGCCCAGGTGCGCGGTGGGCAGTCGGCCAACAACATCTACGCCGGCGCCGAGTTCAACGCCAAGGCAGCCGATCAGAAGTGGTACTACACCAACCTGGCTGCGGTGTTCGGCGAAAAACTCAGCCGTGACGTCAACGCTCAACCCCTCGTGCGCCGACTGGCCACGGCGGTCGAAGAGATATTTCGTGACGTAGCCGACACTGGCAGCCCGCAATGACCACCGAAGATCGCTTTGGTGAACTCGTCGCCGCAGTAACCCACGCCATCGGGCCCCAAACACCGCCCGAGACGCGCGGCGAATGGCCAGACGATGACGACGGCGATACGGCGGCGAATACCGCCGAATGGCGCTGGCAGGGCCGCGACGTGTTCGTGCACGCCCACGACCCATTGGCCCACGACGAGGTTGCCTACGACGGGCTGCGCCTGGAAATACTCGTGGTGATCACTTCGGTTGATCCGCAGGCAGATTTCAGCGACTTAGCGGCTGCATTGAACGACGAGGTTCCCACCCATTTTGAAGTCGACATCTCTGCCGACGAACCGGGGTCGCCGGTCATGGTGGCCGCAACTTACGAAAGCCATTCAGACTTCACGCCAGAGGCGTTGGCCATCGACGTCGAGATGTTGTTGACCCTCGCCAAGCGGCTCGCTGCCAAAGTGGCCGGCTAGCCATGTCTGAACTCGACCTAGAACAACACCATCAGAGACTGCGTCGCCGCCAGGCGTGCCTAACGCGGCTGGCCAAATACGTGCGCGAGGGACGTGAATACGTCGTGGTGACAGCCCACGAGAACACCTTCGTCGGCACTGCATCAGACAACCCGGGGTTCGCGCAGTTTGCGTGGCGCGACGACCTGCGGCTCCAGATTGAAGTGCAAGGCGATCAATATCGCAACGAGCCCTACAGCGCCCCGCAACAACGAATGCTGACTCGCCTTGGCTACGCACCGCCCTTTGAGCACGGGGATGACTTTGGCAATTGGACGCAGTTTCGCGAGGCCGAAGGTTGCCAACCCGAATCGATCGCCAACCTCATCGTTGATTCCCTGTGGATGGTATTTGAAACGCACTTCCTCGACGTACCCGCGTGTGTGCGCTCCGGGGTGTCGCACTGGCGATTGGAGTGGCGGGTGTCGCCTGGTAAACGGGATATCGAAGCCGCAATTCGGGCCCGCTTCAATTTGAACTAACCCCCGCTTGTTAGCGTCGCACACGTGCCGGGGCTCGCCAATGCTCTCACCACGATGCACGAGCAACTGTGGGACGACGAGCGCGGCATGGTGCGCCTCTACGGGTTGCATCTGGTGCGTGAAACCGCACTCGGCGCATTCCTCGACCTGGAACATGGCGAGGTAGCACGTGCGCAACGGGCCTTGCGTGCAGTGTTGCAATGCCAGTATCCGGCGAATGCCGACCCGCGCTGGGCGGGCACGTTCAAAACTCATGCCGACCAAGCCGACGCCGGTACCCCCGACGCTGACGGCCGGTTGCGTGACCGCGAGTGGCGCGACTACGACCCCAACTGGCGCCAGTTCTTGGCGATGATCCTGTGGGTGACCGAACGACTGTACGGCCACGTGCTCGCCGACGATCTGCGCAGCGACATGCAACGGGCCGTCGGCAACGCCGCACGCAGCGAACCCACCGATCGAGTGGCTGCGGCGTACACCAACATCGCACTCATGCACACCTGGCTGTGTGATGTAACCGACCAAAATTGTGCGCTTGGCGACGCAGTCGCAGCACAACTCCACCGCGACGGCGATATTGCCGAATACAACTCGCCGACGTACGACGCCATCTCACTCTTGGCGGGGTGTTTGCTCGCCGATTTCGCCCAGTCGTCTGCTGCCCGCGAGCTTGGTGGTCAAGTCATCGATTGCATTTGTGCTCGCCTGAGTAAGGTGTGGCACCCGGGTTTTGCACTGCAGGCCGGGCCACACGTGCGGTCATACGGGCTTGATCCCCACGCCTACGTGTCACTGATGTCGGTGTTGATGGCGGCCATCGACGTGCCGGCGGCCGGGCCGACACGGCTCGACAACGACACCACTCATGTACATGATTTGTATTTCTTGCCGCTGTTCACCAGGTTGTGTGCGCGCTTGCGCAAAGCTTTCACCGTGCAGCCGGTGGTTGAGGCTCGGCGTCATGTGCAGCGATTCAATACGGTCGTTGCAACATCGCTCATCGAAGCCAACATCGTGATTGGTTTTGAGCATGGCCGGCGCAGCAGATTCGCCCTCGATCAGTACGCGCCATTCACGATGTATTCAACCGATGGTTATCTTGGCGTGCGCACCCGCCCGGACACCGACTGGGTCGACGTGCTCGAGGTGGCGCCGCGTGTCTATGAATTGCGCAGTGCCCGACGCAACGGGCCCGCCGTGAAACATGATGTTGCTGCACTCACCGTCGTGGCATCACACGCACCCATCATTCATGAACACGAAATGATCTTCGGCGAGATCACGTTGCAGTTCCCCGACTTGGTCGTCGAAGTTCGGTTACCGGCTCAACGACGGATTAGTGAATGATCTTGGAGATTGGTATTTCAAGAATGTCGGTCGCACCCGCATCTTTCAACGCTGGAATCACCGTGTTGACGGTGCGCTTTTCGACCACCGACTCCACTGCCCAATCACCTGACGCCAACTTCGATACTGTCGGCGACTTGGCTGCCGGCAATACCTGCAACACTGCTGCGTAACAGGCATCACTTACATTGAGCTTGACGAGCACTTTGCCACGGGCTTCAAGAGCGCCTTGTAGCAGCGTGAGCAACTGTTCCATTGCGTGACGCTTCGTCGGGTCGGCGTAGGCGGCCGGGTTGGCGATGAATTCGGTGTGACTGGTGAGAATCGTGTCGATAATCCGCAAGCCCGCAGCCCGCAACGCGCGCCCGGTTTCGGTGAGGTCTACGACACAGTCGGCAATGTCGGGCACTTTCGCCTCACTGGCACCGTAAGACAGCCGCACGTCGGCCTCAATCTTGCGATCGGCAAAGAATTGCTTCGTAAGCCGTGGATATTCACTGGTGACCCGCACACCCTTGGGCAGGTCCCCCACTTTTTTGAATGCCGAGTCGTTGGCAACCGCCACGACGATGCGCACCGGGTCGCTCGAGACCTTGGAGTAGTTCAATTTGCCGAGTGACTGAACGGTGCTGCTGGTCTCTTCGATCCAGTCACGACCGGTGATGCCGATATCGAACAAGCCTTCAGCGACGTACACCGGAATCTCCTGCGGGCGCAGGATGCGCACCTCGGTGACCCGCGGGTCGTCGATTGAGGCGCGGTAGTCGACTTCGGACGACCGCTTGACCGTCAGATCAGCTGTGTCAAACAAGTCGAAGGTTGCCGCTTCGAGTGAGCCTTTCGGAAGTACGAGCCGCAACATGGCTTTTTAGGCTAACGACGCGGCGGTCAAAGATGCCGGGAGACGTGCACCATTGGCCCAGTCGGCTGCTGGCATTGCTGTTTTTCCTTCGGGCTTTACGGTCAGCAGTGCGATGACTCCGTCGCTGCACGCCACGTGCACACCGGTCGACGAAACAAGCACAACATCACCAGGTGTGCTGCCACTCGGTGGCATCGTTGCCGACTGTTCGGCACGCACGAGACGCATCCGCTTGCTGCCGTAATCAAACCATGCGGTTTCCAATTTGGTGCGAGCCACCACCTCCGCCACGGTCATGGTGAACCGCACCTGCAGCTCATCTGGTGTGATTTTGGCGGCGTGTGTGGGCTCACCAACCTGGGGTGCGCCAAGACCACAACCTTGGGTGACCGCCCGCAGCAATGGTGCAATGGAAAGCTGCGCCAACTCGGCACGCAGCGAGGTCAGGGTGTGGTCGCTTCGAATTGCCAGATTCGCGCGGTCAAACACCACGCCTGTATCAAGACCCTCCTCCACACGCATGATGCAGATACCCGTCTCGCCATCACCGGCCATGATCGCCCGCTCGACTGGTGCAGCACCCCGCCAACGCGGCAACTGCGAAAAATGTACGTTGATCATCGGTAGTTGGCTGAGCACCGACACGGGGATGATGCGGCCGTAGGCAACGACGACACCCAAATCAGCGCCAACGGTAAGCGCTTCGTTCATGTCGTGACTTACCCGGATGCCCGATTCAGCGGCAGCCACCTTTACGGGGCTCGGTGACAGTGCACCACCACGGCCACGACGTTTATCGGGGCGGGTCACCACGAGCGCAACATCGACACCAGCGGCAACCAACGCTTGCAGTGGCAACACTGCCACCTCAGGCGTACCGAGGAACACGACGCGTCGCGCGGCACCAACCGGCAGAGCAGCAAGCGTGGTCACGGGCAACGAATCTGCGTCAGACCAGCTTCAAATACACCGGTTCGGCGTCTTTGGGCTGCTCTTCGCGCGCACGATACAACTTGACGGCCTCGCGTCGTTGATCAGGGGTCATGCGATCGAACATCAACACACCATTGAGGTGGTCAACCTCATGCTGGAACAGCCGGGCCAACAACTCGTCGGCTTCGAATTCCACCTGGTTGCCGTCCAGATTGATACCTCGTACCAGCACCTTCTGCGGGCGCAGCATTTCCACATACAGACCCGGAATCGAAAGACAGCCCTCG
This sequence comes from Ilumatobacteraceae bacterium, assembly GCA_016463775.1. GTDB lineage: Bacteria > Actinomycetota > Acidimicrobiia > Acidimicrobiales > Ilumatobacteraceae > F1-60-MAGs027. The sequence goes on from JAEMQQ010000014.1 coordinate 24,668, forward strand.
TCGTAGACCCACTCCCCGCTTGATTCTGCGATCTGCGGATTGAGGATGACCTTGCGCTCTTCGTCGATGTCGTACACGAAGATTTGTCGTTGCACACCAATCTGGGTGGCCGCCAGCCCGATGCCAGGTGCCTTGTACATGACCTCGAACATTTCTTCGGTGAGTCGCACCAATTTGGCATCGATATTGGTGACTGGTTCGCCGACTGCCTTCAACACGGGGTCGCCAAAGGTGCGAATTTCGTACGTCACGCTATGTAAGGCTACCGATGAACATGTCGTCGTCAGATCACTACTTCTCCGAACAGCCGACATCGGCGACGGCACCAACCACGCATCATGTCGACGTGCGCAAACTGAAATTGACGCTCGCTGGCGACCGCGGTGTCTTCAATCAGGGAGAACTCGATTGGGGTACGCGTGTGTTGCTTGAAAATGCCGACATTCCGGCTGGTGGCGTGCTGCTCGACCTCGGCTGTGGGGGTGGTGCGATCGCGGTGGCCCTGGCAAAACTCCGACCTGATGCAACGGTGTGGGCGGTTGACATCAACGAGCGCGCCCTCGAGGTCGCCCGTCGCACCGTTGCATTGAACAACGCCACGAATGTGCGAGTCGTTGCCACCAGTGAGGTGCCGGCCGATGTACGTTTTGACGCCATCTGGTCGAACCCGCCAATCCGTGTTGGCAAGGACGAACTACATCGCTTGTTGAAAGATTGGTTGGCCCGACTGACACCCGGTGGTTGTGCGGATTTGGTCGTGCATAAAAACCTGGGGGCGGATTCGTTGGCGAAATGGCTGACTGCCGAGGGCCACACGGTGCAGCGCCATTCGAGCAAACAGGGTTACCGCATTCTGCACGTCACCTAATTGTCGCCACCTACTGCACGGCGAGGCTGGCGCGAAACTCGGCGTCGGCAATCAGCTCTTTCACCTGCGCAGAGGGCTCGCTCAATCGCTCGAGTGTCACACCATGGATTGCCCCGGTGAATCGGTAGATGTGTGGGTAGTCGCCCACTGCTGCCCCGCTGTCGAGGCCGACATCAAATGTCTCGCCACTTATCGAAAAAATCACCGGCACCGAGCGTTCGATTCGCACATGCCCAACTGGTTCGCCATCGATGCTCATCACGCTGTCGCCACCTGCGCCAAAGCCACCGTCGTAGGCATGGTCAATCGCTACGGTGTGACGGCCCGGCGAAAGCTTGCGCGCCGACACTGCCACCGAGTGCTCATGACCGAACCAGTTGTAGTGATACCGCGGCTTGCCGTCACCACCCACATAGAGCGACCAACCCGCCATGTTGCCCCCTTGTGCCGCGATGACACCCTCACAACCTGAGGCCGGAACACTGATGTCAGCAGTGATGCGAAACGAACAATTCTTCAGGTTCACCACCGAGCGCTCGGGCATCCGAAAGTGCACGCTGGTGTAGGTCATTTTGGTGAGGTCACCGAGCGCATCGGGCACTGCGAAGTTCGGCCCGAAACCTTGAATCGGCTCTTTCAACGGATACACGTTGTTTCTGCGTGCTTCGGTATCGAAGAGCTGCTGCAGTTCCTGCAACTTGTCAGGGTGCGCACCAGCAAGATCGTTGCCCTGCGAAAAGTCGTTGCGAATGTCGTACAGCTCCCATTTCTCCTGTGGGCCATCGAACGGCACGGAGTCGAATCGCTTCCATGGCACACGGCCGTGGTAGCACGACGCAATCCAACCATCGTGATAGATCGCCCGGTTACCGAACATCTCGAAGTACTGCGTGTTGTGGTTCTCGGGCGCAGCCGCAGATGTCATCGTCGGCAACATTGAAACACCGTCAATCGGCATTTGTGCGAGCCCGTTCACCGCTGCAGGCGCTTGGATGCCCGCCGCGTCGAGCACCGTCGAAAAGATATCGGTGACGTGGTGGAAATTGCTGCGTAGTGCGCCCTTGTCGGTGATTCGCTTTGGCCACTGCACCGCCAATGCGTTGCGGGTGCCGCCGAAGTGCGACGCCACTTGCTTCATCCACTGGAATGGAGCATCAAGTGCCCACGCCCAAGCGAGGTTGAAGTGGTTCTCGCAACGAGCCGTGCCAAAGTCGCCCATGTGCGCAAGCAGCCATTCGGGGTCTTCAGGCAAACCGTTCTGAAATGACGGCGCGCTCCACGCGCCATTCACCGTGCCTTCGGCCGATGCTCCGTTGTCACCAGTGATATAGATGAACAGCGTGTTGTCGGTTACCCCCAGGTCGTCGAGTGAGTTCAGCAAACCTCCGACCTGTTCGTCGGTATGGGCCATGAAGCCAGCAAACACTTCCATCAAGCGCGCTGCAACCGGCTTGTACTTATCGGGATACTCATCCCACGAGGGAACCTCCGGTGGTCGTGGCGTCAACGTGGTACCCGCAGGAATAACACCCATCTCTAATTGGCGTCGATAGATGCGTTCGCGCAGCGCGTCCCATCCATCATCAAACTGACCCTTGAAGCGCTCGCTGTACGACGGCCACACATGGTGTGGGCAATGCATGGCACCCGTGGCGAGATACGCGAAGAACGGCCGATGCGGGTTCGACGCCCGCTGCAATTGAATCCACTCGATGGCTCGCGCGGTGATGTCTTCGCTCATGTGATAGTCGTCGCGGCCTTCGTATGGCATCACCGGTGTGGTTTGGTCAAACATCGGTGGTTCGTACTGGCTGGCTTCAGCGCTCAAGATTCCGTAAAAGCGTTCGAACCCCAAGCCTGTTGGCCATCGGTCGAACGGCCCGGTGAGGGTTTGCTCATGCGCAGGCGTGATATGCCATTTGCCGAATGCGCCAGTGGAGTAACCGTATTGACGCAAGATCTCGACGAACGTGGCGGCTTCCTTAGGGATGATGCAGTCGTAGCCAGGGAATGCACTGGCGCCTTCGGGAATGTTGCCCATGTGCACGGCGTGATGATTGCGACCAGTGAGCATCGCGGCGCGTGTGGGCGAGCACAGTGCAGTGGTATGAAATTGATTAAACCGCAAGCCGTTAGCCGCAACGCGGTCGAGCGCCGGAGTCGGGATCGGCCCGCCAAAGGTGCCGCAGGTTCCGAAACCCACATCGTCGAGCAGCACCAACACGATGTTGGGCGCATCAGGTGATGGCAGCGGTACCGAAGGTCGCGCTGGCACCGACTGGTCGATGAGCCGTGTGGTGGTGCCCGCGAACGGTGCCGTAGCAAATGGCAGGCTCGGCCCACTGGGCGTGGTTACCACGCGATCAGCCCTGCAGACCCACGTGGTCGAAGCATCTGCGGAAAGCATCGACCACCGCTGAGTCACCCGTAATTGCGATGTTGGCCGCCGACCACGCTTGTTTGGTCGACAAGATTGCGACGAGCGTGGTGCGCGTCATCGCTACTTCAACCACAGCCCCCGCCCCGTCGGTGGGCACCGCAACGCAATTACGCAGCAGCAGACCCGCTGGTTCACCATCAACGACGAAGCGAATGTGCACCGTCACTCCTTCGGCGCGCGCCGGCTCGAGCAACACGCGCAGAGTGTGAATCAGGTCTTTTGCGCTTACGTGGGCGATGGTTCGTGCCCCAAACGAATGCTTCATGAATCGGTCCATGGGAGTCTGGCCATCGAGATGTCTGGCTCGGGTAATCGCCCAGTTGCGAATGTTCGCTGCGGGCGTACGTTGCGCAACGAGGCGAAGCCCTCGCGCCAGCAACTTCTTGTCTTCAGCCGTTGCATCAGCAGAGCGAGCGAGCCAGGTAGCCAACTCCACACCCCAACGCACATCATCGGCGTCGAACGCCGAACTTGCCTGTTTGGCGACTTCGCCTCTGCCGCCAAACCCAGCAATCAATTTCTCGAATCGTTCCTCAGGCCGCAACGGAAACAACTTGGATTCTTCGCCGTCGAACCAGCCACGCAGGCCGGCATAAATCTGTCGTACGTGATGTTCTCCGACGCCGTAACGCTCACTTGTGAAGTGGTCTTGGTCGTACAAGGTTGGCAGTGCGACTCGCGACGCCACTTCATCCATGGTCCAGCCCTTGTTGATACCCCGCACGGTCTGATCCCACAAGAATTGAAGGGAGTCGCGGTAGCGCTCCGATGTTTCACGAATACGTTCCTGACCTGACAGTGGCGGGCCGTGCGTGGCGATGAGGTGTTCGGGTGACCACCCAATGATGTTGTCAATCCCTGGCACCAGGACGCACGGGTCGCGATACTCCTCGCCACGTATGGCGAACACGTTGAAAAGCACCGGCCAAATAGTGTTGTGAACGCACACCTTGCTGCGAGGAAAAAAGAAATTGATCGAGTCGTCACTGTCGCTCGGCGAATGGCGAACCAACACGCGTTCCCCGGCGATGATGACTTCGCCCTCATCGGGCAACGGGTGCGTGACGGGCAAAAAACCGAATGTTGCCGGTGCATGCGCAGGGTTGCGATAAAAAAGACCAAGCCCGACGTTCACTAAACCGTCGGGCCCATCGGCTGGCATGACGATGCCGAATTGTTCGACGAGGCCACGGGCATAAGCCGAGGCAATTTCCCCTGCAGTTCGCGCCTTGTTCTCTGCAATGCGTCGATGCCCATAGACCGGCAATGGGTTCGCATGATTGCCTTCGTCGAGCACTGCCTGCGTTCCTTCCACATAGTGGAAGTGGGTGTAGACCACGGCCGCAATCGGGCGGTCGGTATGGGCTCGCAGTTCTTTTAACGCAACGGCCATCTCCTGCACCGATTCGCCCGTGTCAAAAGCGATGATGCCGCCTGGCGCATCGATGAAGGTCTGGTTGGACAATCCGTTTCCAACCAGACACCATGCCCCTGGGCAAACTTCGTAGAAGTTTCGCCGCAACACAGCACTTTGGGCGAGATGGTCTTCGTGAACTCGAGCGCCATTTGGCGACACCACGGTGCGTTTATCGTTCGGCTCGAAGCTGCGAGAGGTCATTTTGAAGCCTGTCGCACCCCCTCATCGTGGCACAACGGCCGTTCGTCACCATCAGTAATGAGTTGAGGCGACGTCGGGAATCGAACCCGATTAAAGGGCTTTGCAGGCCCGTGCCTAGCCAGTCGGCCACGTCGCCACGTTCGCTGACGCGGACGCCGTCAGGCTACCGACGTGAAAGTCGGATACCCCAGAACACCAGAGCTGCCCCGACGCCTGCAGCCACGATGAGCGGCGCGATCGCGCCATCGGTGAGTGCGCCGGTCAACACCACTGCCCACACACCAGTTGAAATTGCGGTTGCTGCCGACATGAGTGCATCACCACGCCGATAAGAAAGCAAGAACAGCCCCGCCGAAATTGCGATACCGATTGTTGCAATGACATCTCCGCCATACGAGTTTTGGGCCAAACATCCGCTACCCACCACGATGAGCGAAGCAACAAGTGGTGGCAAGTTCGGGCTGATGCGACCGAAGATTGACGCGACTGCCGTGAGCACCCCGAAAATACACAGCAACACACCCGTTGTTGCTGTCGTCAGGTTCGTCCACTCGCCCACCAGTGTGATGAACACTGCAACCTTCAACACCGCCGAAGCCACCGGCCAACCGCTCTTGGTGCGCACGAACCACAGCACCGACCACCCGGATGCGATCAGCGCACCAAGTGCACCCGAACCATCATTCATATCGCCTGGTAGCAACACCACCACTGCAACACCGAGTGGGATACCTGCAAACGAGCCGATGATGCCCGCCAAGAATGTGACGGCCTTGGTACGGCGAACGAGCCACGCAAGCCCCTCGGCAACTGCCGCAACGACAAAGAGCAGCGCTGCGATCATCAGTTGTGAAGGGTCATCAGGCACGAGGCGAACGAAAATGGCCAACCCAGCCGAGACCAACAAGATTGCCCCCAACACGATGAGGGCAATTCGCATCGGGAAGCCTTCGGCTCGTGGTTCACGCTCAAATTCCATCGCCACGAGACGGTCGCGCAACGCATCGTCGATGACGCCGCGATCACGAGCGACGTTGAGACCCGTCTCCCACTCGCCCATCGTTTGTGCCCCTCACGCCGCCAACTGGTGACAGACCCGACATTAGCGGGCGTAAGTAGCGTGGCTACGTGACCAACAAGCGCGAGCAACAACCCGAAACCACTGCGGTCACCGCAGGTCGTGACGAGTCGGGTTCGCTCGCCCCGGCGCTCTGGGCATCAAGCACCTGGGACACCACTGACTTAGACGGCACACACGCTGGCGCCACCACGGTGCATGGCACCGGTTTCTACTCGCGCTATGCCAACCCCACAGTGCAATCATTTGAACAAGCCATTGCCAAACTTGAAGGCACCGAGGCAGCCTTGGCGTTTAGTTCGGGAATGGGCGCCATCGCTGCAACTATTTTTGCCCTGTGCTCCACTGGCGACCACATCGTGGCCCAGCGGAATTGTTATGCCGGCACACTTGGCTTTCTCGACGGCCCGTGCAAACGCATGGGCATCGACGTCACCTATGTTGATGGCCGCAACGCTGGCGAATTCGCTGCTGCGGTACGACCAGGCAAAACTATTTTGGTCATGGCGGAATCACCGTCGAACCCACATCTTGACGTCGTCGATTTAGATGCACTCGGGGCCATCAAGGGCCCCTTCACCTTGGTGGATTCCACGATGGCCACCCCACTCGCCCAGCAGCCCTGCCAACACGGTGTATCAATCACGATGCACTCAGCCACCAAAGGCATTGCCGGCCACAACGATGCAACCCTCGGGGTCATCGCTGCCGACAAAGAACTCATCGACACCATCTGGGGTTACTCGGTGTTGCACGGTGCGACTGCCTCGCCCTTTGACGCCCTCAATGGACTGCGCGGAGTCCGCACGCTCGGTGTGCGCCTGCGCCAACAGAGTGAGACCGCGCAACAACTCGCAGAATGGTTGTCGACTCACCCAGCAATCAAACGTGTGAACTATCCGGGGTTGGCCACGCACCCGCAACATGCCCTAGCCAAGCGTCAGATGCGTTGGTTCGGCTCGATCATGTCGATTGAACTCTGTGGCGACATCAATGATGTGCGTCTACTCACGAAACGCCTGCAACTAGTGCGAAATGCCGTAACTCTCGGCGGCCCTGACACGTTGATCTCTCACTCGGCGACGAGCACGCACCTGTCGGTTGATCCAGCGGTGAAGGCAGGAACGGGGATCAGCGAAACACTCCTGCGAGTGTCAGTAGGGCTTGAAGCGTTCGAAGACTTGCGCGGTGATTTCGCAGCGGCACTCGCGTAGCGGCCTCAGCCGCGAAGATTTAGCGCTCTTCTTTGAAGATCACGTGCTTGCGCACGATGGGGTCATACTTCTTGAGTTCGATGCGCTCACGCGAGTTGACCTTGTTTTTGCGTGTGACGTAGGTGTAGCCCGTGTCAGCGGTGGAACGCAGTTTGATGATGGGGCGACGATCTTTGCTCTTGGCGGCCATGACGATTTACCCCTTAGACCTTTTTGCCGTCGCGACGCATTTCGGCAACTACCGACTCGATACCACGCTTGTCGATGGTGCGGATGCCCTTGGCGCTCACGAACATGGTGACCCAACGCTTTTCGGATGGCAACCAGAAACGACGCTTGTGGGTATTGACGCGCCACGAACGCTTTGACTTGATGTTCGAGTGCGACACCGAATGACCACGCCCCGGCTTCTTGTCGAGCACATCACAACGGTTTGGCATTGCGACAGTCTAAGGGGTGTGGCACGGTCCCCGCTACGCTGACAAGCCATGAAGAAGGACATCCACCCCAACTACCAATTCGTCGTCTTTGAAGACTCAGGCGCCGACTACCGCTTCCTAACCCGCTCCACCGTCAAGACCGATGCTTCCAAAACCGTTGCATGGACCGACGGCAACACCTACCCGCTCGTGCAGCTCGACATCTCCAATGCCAGTCATCCGTTTTACACCGGCCAGATGAAGATCATCGACTCGGCTGGTCGCGTCGAGCGCTTCAACAAGCGCTACGGGGCGCGCAAAAAGGTCGTGAAAAAAGCCGAGCCGAAGGCCACCGGTCGCACCAAGAAATAACCAACACTCGCTGAGTGTTGTCGCTAGTTCCCGATTCGTGCCGTGCCACGTAACGACGCCAAGTCGGTTGCGCCAACGAGCGCCATGGTGCGGTTGATGCCGGCGTTGAAATAGTCAACAACCCAGTCCACGCCCATTTCGCCTGCTGCACCAATCCCGTACAAATACGGCCGGCCAAACATCACCGCACGAGCACCGAGCGCACAGGCCTTCACCACATCACTGCCCCGCCGCACACCGCCGTCGACCAGCACCTCGATACCGCCGCCGACTGCATCCATCACCGCTGGCAACAGCGCAATCGGGGCCGGCGACCCGTCGTACTGCCGACCCCCGTGGTTTGATAGTGCAATTGCTTCGACACCTTCGCTGACTGCTCGCTGCGCGTCATCCACCGACTGAATGCCCTTCAGCATGATTGGCAAACCCGACTCGCTACGCACCCAGTCGAGGTCACGCCACGACAACGACGCATCGAACTGGCTGTTGACATAGTCAGACAACGTGATGGCAGTTGAACCGTCGACATCGCCGCGGCCGGACACTGCCGAAAATGTGATCGGTTCATGAGTGAGGAAATCCAGCGTCCAGCGCGGGTGGCGCATACCGTCAATGAACGTCTCAGGCCCAATCTTGGGGGGCAGGGTGAACCCACGGCGCACGTCGCGTTCGCGGCGGCCAAAAACTGCGGTGTCTACGGTGACCATGATTGCCTTGTAGCCGGCCGCCTTGGCGCGTTGCACAAGTTCGCGCGACAAGCCACGGTCTTTCCACACATACAGCTGGTACCACAGCGGGCCGTTTGACACCGCTGCGACTTCTTCGATACTGCGGGTGCCCAAGGTGGACAGCGTGAATGGCACGCCACGTCGTGCAGCAACGCGAGCAACCGCCAACTCGCCTGCCGACGTTGCGATGCGGGTGAAACCCGTCGGCGAAAATGCATACGGGTACGCCATGGGCTGACCCATGACTGTCGTAGAGGTATCGATGTGTGAAACATCCACCAGCACCCGCGGGTTGAGGTGCACGTGTTCGAACGAGTCGGAGTTGTTGGCCATCGACCATTCGGTTTCAGCGGCACCGTCGAAGTAATCGAACACACCACCAGGCAGTTGTCGCTTGGCCAGCAGTCGCAGGTCGTTGATGTCACCACAGCGGGCCAAACGCCTCCGCCGGCTGTTCCAATCGAATTTTCGCAGCCGCACGACCGAGCGCAGTGTCTTGAGCATCGCCACTCAGCCTTGCATTGAATCGAACAGCATCTGCATTTGGGCAGGGTCGGTGCGTGGGTTGACCAAGCACATGCGCAGCACGGTTTCGCCTTTGTGCGTGGTGGGCACCACGAAGGCAACGCCGTCGGCCAGCATGCGGTCACTCCAGCGTGTGTAGTCGGCAGGCTGCCAACCTTTACGCCGCACCACGATGATCGATAGCGATGGTTCAACGACCAACTCGAGGTACGACGAGGCCCGCACCATGTCTGCCGCATCGCGGGTGACCTGCAGGGTGATTTCCATTGCTTCTTCGTAGGCCTCGGTACCGTGCGTGGCGAGGCTGAACCAAAACGGCAAGCCGCGGGCGCGACGCGTGAGGTGATGCGCCAAGTCGGCGGGGTTGTACGCCTCATCGAGCGCTGCACTGGCATCTTGCACGAGCACATCGAGGTATTCGGCTTTCTGGGTGTGCGCTGCCTTGCCGATGCGCACGTCGCGATAAATCAGCGCACAACAGTCGTAGGGCCCGAACAACCACTTGTGTGGGTCGACGATGAAGCTGTCAACTTTTTCGATGCCGATGAACAAATGCCGCACGCTCGAGGCACACAGTGCGGCTGCGCCGTAGGCACCGTCAACATGAAACCAAATGCCGTTGTCGCGCGCAAAGTTGCCGATGCCGTCGAGCTCGTCGATCACACCGATGTTCGTGGTGCCCGAGGTGGCCACCACCGCACACACCCGCTGCTGGTCTTGTTGGCTGAGGCCGGCGAACGTCTCGCGAACTGCTGCGGCAGTCAGGCAACCAGCGTCGTTGACCGCTGCGGTCACCAGGTCGGCGTCCATCGCACTGGCGGCCAAGCCAATCGATGAATGGGCCCCACCCGATGCAATGATGACCGGCCGCACCCGATCGGCGGCACCCTTGCGATGCGCCCGCCACGACCAACGGGCAGCGATGAGTGCCGACAGATTGCCGTTGGTACCCCCACTGACGAACACACCACCAGCGGTCTCGGGCAAACCTGCCAATCCGACGAGCCATGACAAGGCCTGATTCTCGGCATACACCGCACCGGCACCTTCGAGCCATGAACCTGCATACACGTTGGACGCACCGACAACAAGGTCAAAGAGCACCGACGACTCGGTTGGTGCACCCGGCACGAACGACAAAAACAACGGATGGTCGACACTGATGCACGACGGTGCGAGTTGTTCGGTGAAAATCTCGAGTGCCTTCAGTGCCCCGAGACCTTCGGGCGTGATCGTCTGGCCCACTTCGCGTTGCAGCGTGCTCAGCGACTTCGGCGCATCGAGCGGCGGGGGGTCGAGCCGCATGCGGTCTACGGCATATTTGATGATTGCATCGGCGAGTTGCTGGCTGTCTTGATCGTGATAGTGCATCCAGTAGCCGTCGGACTCATCTGGGTAGGCCGACGCCTTGGTGTTCACTGCGCAAACACTAGAACGCGTTACGCCAGGCTCACGATGTCCAGCCACGACTCGCTGTAGTAGTCGACCTGGCCGTCGGGCATCACGAGCACCTTGGTGGGTGCGAGTTGTTCGACGAAGTCGGTGTCATGGCTCACGAGCACGATGGCGCCGTTCCACTCCGACAACGCGGCAGCCACGGCATCACGGCTGGAGGGGTCGAGGTTGTTGGTCGGCTCATCCAGCAGCAACACATTGTTGCGTCCGACCATCAGCATGGCGAGTGCCAACTTGGTTTTTTCGCCACCCGACAATGTCGATGACTCTTGGAACACCTTGTCACCAGACAGCCCGAACGAGCCGAGCATGCCGCGCAGTTGCGTCTCGGTGAGCCCCAGACGTACGGGCGCCATTTCACGCATATGGTCGATGAGCGTTTTTTCTCCGACCAAATTGTCGTGTTCCTGTGCGTAGTAACCCATCTGCACCTGGAAGCCGAATGAAAAGTCACCGTCATCGGCCTTTGACTCTGCGGCAAGAATCCGCAGCAGCGACGTTTTGCCGGCACCGTTCAACCCGAGCACGAGCAGCCGCTCGCCACGACCGAGGTCAAAACTCACGTCATGAAACACGTCGGGGCCGCCATAGGTCTTGCGCAACCCGCTGGCAGTCAGCACCGTTTCACCACAACTCGGCGCATCAGGAAACTTGACAGCCAGCGTGCGCTTGGCGCGCGGCGCATGCACACGATCGGCATCCAGTCGACCGATGCGTTTTTCGATGCTCTTGGCCATCGACGCCTTCGATGCCTTGGCCCCGAAGCGATCAACGACGCGTTGCAGGCGGTCGATTTCCTTTGACTGCTGCGTTGCCATCTTCACCGCACGCGCCTCGTCAGCCTCGCGAGCGCGCAGGTACTGCGAATAGGTGCCGCGGTATTCCACGATGTTGCCGGCGTCTGCCTCACTCGGACGGTCGAGGTGCAACACCCGGGTGATTGCTTCATCAAGCAGTTCGAGGTCGTGGCTGATCACGAGCAGTGCACCTTTGTACCCGCGCAGAAAATCCAGCATCCACATCTTGGCATCAATGTCGAGGTGGTTGGTGGGCTCATCAAGCAGCAACGTTTCGCTGCCGCCATAGAGGATGCGTCCGAGTTCGATGCGACGCCGCTCACCACCGGACAACACACCGAGTTGCAGATTGAGGCGGTCGGGCTTCAAACCAAGACCGGCGGCGATGGCCCGCGCCTCACTGTCGGCGGCATATCCACCCTTACTTTCGAATTCGTCCTGCGCTTTGGTGAACCGCGCGATGTTTTGTTCGTCGGCACGCTCTTCCATCGCGATGCGCAGCTTTTCCAGACGGATGATGTCGTCATCGATGCCCCGCGACGACAAAATATGCGAGACCGCGGTACGACCATCAAAAGCACCAGCGATACGGGGGTCTTGCGGAAGGTAACCGAATGCGCCACCGCGGGTGATCGTGCCAGATTTCGACTCGGCAGCGCCACCCAGCACCTTGAAGAGGCTCGTCTTGCCGGCACCATTACGACCGACGAGACCCACCTTGTCGCGGGGCATCACGGCGAACGTCGCCTCGCTCACCACCATGCGCGCACCGACCTCGACGCTGAGATTTTTCACCTGAAGCACTCGTCAAGGCTCGCACCACATTGGCGATACCACAACGTTGCGCGGCGACATCCCCGAACGGCCCACTATTCACCCCTAATCTTGCGGTGTGGCCGGCAGCTCGAGCGTGCTCATCGGCACGGCCGTCACCATTGCGTGTTTGATGCTGGCCTCGTGGTCGGTGTCACTCTTGCGACGCGACGCATCGATCGTCGACATCGTGTGGGGGCTGGGCTTCGTGGTCGTCGCCTGGGCGGCAAAGTTCGTGACTGGTGCGTCGGGTGCTGGCAACTGGTTGCTGCTCATGATGGTGACGGTCTGGGGGCTGCGCCTGGCCGGATACCTCGCCAAACGCAACCTCGGCACCGGCGAAGATTTTCGTTACCGCGCGATGCGCCGCAAGCATGGCGAACGCTTTGCAATCGTCAGCCTGTACTCGGTGTTCGGATTGCAAGGTGCACTCATGTTCGTGGTGTCGCTCCCGGTCACGCTCGGCCAACGCGATACAAATGCCGGTGCGGGGTTCGTCGTACTGCTGGGTTTCATCGTGTGGGCGATCGGTGCATATTTCGAAGTGGTCGGCGACGCCCAGCTCGCGCGATTCAAGCGCGACCCGCGCAACACCGACCAGATCATGGATCAAGGCCTGTGGGGTCTCACCCGTCACCCGAACTATTTCGGCGACTGCCTCGTGTGGTGGGGCCTTGCCATCGTCGGCGCAGCGCAGGGCGCCGGCCCGTGGGCGTTTCTCGGCGCAGTCGTGATGACCGTGTTGTTGGTTCGTGTCTCTGGTGCTGCGTTGCTTGATCGTCTGCTGGCCAAGCGCAAACCTGGCTACGCCGAATATATGGAGCGCACGAGCGGCTTCATCCCGATGCCGAGACGGTTCGGCCAGGCTCGTACACCACGACGTGGTCAGCCAGTGCGGTCACGTCCTGTGCGTCGTGAGTTACCAAGAGAGCGATAATCCCCCGCTCATCCACGAGCGAACGCACCAACGAACGCATCGAGTCGCGGCTTGCGGCGTCGAGTGAACTGAACGGTTCATCCAGCAGCAAGATGCGTGGCTCGCCGGCCAATGCTCGGGCCAGCGCCACTCGCTGGCGTTCGCCACCCGAAAGCGACCGGGTCTTGGCCGACATCGCCCGACCCAAACCCACTCGTTCGAGCAGGGCCGTCGCGGTTTCCTTCGCCATTGCCACATTCGCTTGGCGTACGGCAAGCGCCACATTGTCGAGGGGCGATCGGTGATCGAGCAGTGCCGCATGCTGATACACCATGCCCAGACGACGATCTTGCGAGCGCATGTGCACACCCGCGGTGGTGTCGGCAAAAATATTGTCGTCGCACACGATGGTGCCGCGCGCCGGGCGAAGGGTGCCCGCGATGGCCGCCAACGTGAGGCTCTTGCCCGAACCTGACGGACCAGAAAGCGCGGTGATGCCACCCCGTGCGCTGAACGATGCTTCGACCACGAACCCGGGCACCGCAACCCGTACGTCAACCCCGAGCGTGGTCATCGTCGTCTCGCAAATACCTGGGTCACCAAGATGAGCACCACCACCGCAATTGCACCAAGCACGAGCGAGCCCGTGCGGGCTGTGGCGTCATCCCCGGCTTGAACTGCGTCGTACACCGCCACGGGAAGGGTTTGGGTCTGCCCGGGAATGTTGCCCGCGACCATGACCGTTGCGCCGAAATCGCCGAGGGCACGCGCGAACCCCAGCGCGACACCCGCCCCGATACCCCGCGAGGCGAGCGGCAACGTGACGACCCGCGCCACTCGAAACTCGGACAACCCCATAACCCGTGCCGCTTCTTCAACCCGTGCATCGACGTTGCTGATCGCCGCACGTGCGGCGCGAATGACGAAGGGCAACGCCGAAACGGTTGCGGCAACGACCGCCCCCGATTGGGTGAACACCAATGGTGATCCAAAGATGCTTTCCCAGCCCTGACCCAACGTTGAACGGGTGCCCAACAGGGTCAGCAGGTAATAACCGAGCACCGTCGGGGGCAGAACGATCGGCAAGGTAAAAATCGCCTCGACGATTGCGGTGAAGCGCGACTGCCATTTGGCAAGTAGGTACGCCAGGGCCACGCCGAACAACGACGCCAGCAGGGTGGCGATGACCGACACCCGCAGCGAAAGCCAGAGTGGAAACCAGTCGCTCATGAGACCACCGTAAAGCCGTACCGCACGAGAATCGCCCGACCGACCGGCGAGCGAAGCGCTGCCACGAACAACCGTGCTGCATCATTGTCGCTGGCGCGACTGGTGATCACGAGAGTCTGGCGAATCGGCTGATGCAGATCAGCGGCAACCACGAGATGCCTGTCGCGCACGACGAGCGGCAGCGCCACGAGCCCTGCGTCAACTTCACCAGCCTGTACGAGGCGAACTGCATCGGCAACATTGTCGGCCAGCACCAGTCGACCGGCGACTTGGTCGTAGATGCCGAGACTCTGCAGAGTTTCGCGGGCGGCGACACCATACGGCGCATGGGCCGGATTGGCGATGACGATTCGCGAATACGACGATTGGTTGCGCAGGTCGCGCAGGTCCGTTGGTGGTGCGACACCCGTGGCGGTGATGAGCGCGAGGCGTCCGACGGCAAACGACTGGCGCGACGACTCGATACCGAGACCGGCAACGATGACCTCGTCGACGTACGCCGCATTCGCCGACACATAGACGTCGTACGGCGCGCCATTGAGCACCTGTTCACGCAGCAGACCCGACGAACCAAACACAAACCCGATGTCGACACCGTCGTTCTTTTTCACCAGCGCGGCAACTTCCTGGAACGCATCACGGGTGTCGCTAGCTGCGGCGACCATCGCGTCGTAGCGCACTGCGCCACCGCAGGCCGAAAGTGCGGCAATGAGCAGAACACCGATCGACCGTGAGCAGATGCGCGACAAGAACCGAATGGAGCGGACGACGGGATTCGAACCCGCGACCCTCACCTTGGCAAGGTGATGCTCTACCACTGAG
>JAEMQQ010000065.1:0-404 GCA_016463775.1 Ilumatobacteraceae bacterium
ACCAAGCGGCGAAACGGCTTGCTGCCGGGCCGGGGCAGCGCCGTGTCGGCACCTGAGGCTTCGCCCAGTAATTTCACGCTGCCAGCGCCACACCTGGGTGGAGCCGAATGATTGGAAGTGCTGCATTCCAATTGGGATTTCATCCGCCGGCGGGAATGTGTCTTGATCTTGCGCTATGACATACTCAATAACGAGTGGCTCTGTCACCATTCCTCGAGCATAGATTCCCGGCAGGCCTGGATACGCATGGGCTCTCCCTGCCAATTGGTTGTTATCGAATTAAGTACTCGAACGTTCGCAATGAAACCTCGTACCCTGAAGTGCCCCTACCCAACATCCTTAAACACGGGCGCGCGATTCTCAAAGTTCGCGGTAATCGCTTCCACCTGATGGGGTTTGCCAAT
>JAEMQQ010000065.1:414-2659 GCA_016463775.1 Ilumatobacteraceae bacterium
TGATGAGTTGCTTGGCACCGCGCACCGCGCTGGGGCTGCGGCCGGCAATTTCGCTGGCAGCATCCATGGCGGCGGCCACGGGGTCATCGGCCAAACGGGTGACTAAGCCCAGTTGTGCACCTTCGCTGGCGGGCAGGATGCGGTCGGTGAACACCAAATCTTTCATCACGTCGTCGCGCACGAGGCGGCTCAGCATGAGCGTGCCCGTCATGTCGGGGATGAGCCCCCAGTGCACTTCACGCATCGACAACTTGGTGTCGGGGTGCGCAATGCGAATGTCGGCACCGAGTGCCAGTTGCATGCCACCGCCGAGTGCATGGCCACGCAACGCAGCAATCACCGGTACGGGCACTTCTTGCCACACCCAACAGATCTGCTGGGCCAGGTGCGTGATGCGGCCCTCTTTCATTAAACCTGCGGCCGTGGCACTGCCGTTGCCGGCACCACCGCTGCCCATTGCTTGAAACCCGCCGAAGTCGAGCCCTGCACAAAACGACGGCCCGTCACCCGACAACACCACGGCACGCACGCTGGTGTCGTTCTTCACTCGTTCGCCTGCGGCGGCGATGGCCTGAAACATTGCGTCATCCAAGGCGTTGCGCTTGTCGGCGCGTGTCAAACACACGTGTGCCACGCCGTCGGTGATGGTGACTTTTACGCGTGCGGCGATGTCTGCCTGTGATGCCATGGATGATGCCTCCGGGTGCCAGACTAGGTGGCATGAAACTCAACCTCTCAGCCGACGACCTACTCAAGACCACCCGCAGTGTGCGCAAGCGCCTGGATTTCGACAAACCCGTCGAGCGATCGGTGGTTGAAGAATGCTTAGAGATTGCCCTGCAAGCCCCGACGGGCAGCAACAGCCAAGGCTGGCACTTCATCATCGTGGAAGATGCGGCCAAGAAAAAGGCCCTCGCCGACATATATATGGAGAACTTCAAGCTGTATGCCTCGATGCCTCGCCCCGAGCGCGAAGCCGGCGACATTCGCGCCGAACGCCAAGACAAGGTGGTCGACTCGGCGATTTATCTGGCGCAGAACTTTCATCGTTCGCCGATGATGTTGATCCCCGCCATCGACGGACGATTTGAGAACCAGCCGTCGTTCGTTGGCGCTGGTTTGTGGGGGTCGCTACTGCCCGCAGTGTGGAGCTTTATGTTGGCCTTGCGCGAGCGTGGCATGGGCAGCGCGTGGACGACCATTCACCTCATCAACGACGGCGAAAAAAAGGCCGCTGAGTTGCTGGGTATCCCGTATGACAAAGTCACCCAAGGCGGGCTCTTCCCCATTGCGTATACCAAGGGCACCGACTTTAAACCTGCCAGCCGCCTGCCGCTGGAAAAGGTGATGCACTGGGACAAGTGGTAGCAGTGGCTGGTGCCGACGAAAACTATGCAGTGAGTGCCAACACCCCGATTGAACTCGTCGAAGACGTGTATGACGAGTTGCCCGGCAACGTAGCCATCGCCCGCAAACGCCTGGGGCGCCCGCTGACGTTGACCGAGAAAATTTTGGTGAACCACCTGGCCGACCCGGCCGGCCAAGAAATTGAACGCGGCCGCAGTTACGCCGACTTTCACCCCGACCGCGTGGCCATGCAGGATGCCACCGCGCAAATGGCGTTGCTGCAATTTATGACCGCCGGCTTGCCCGCCACGGCCGTGCCATCCACCGTGCATTGTGACCACCTGATTATGGCCAAAGTCGGTGCGCGCATCGACATGGGCGTGGCCATCGACACCAATAAAGAGGTCTACGACTTTTTGCGCAGCGTGTCGGCCAAATACGGCATCGGGTTTTGGGGCCCAGGCAGCGGCATTATTCACCAAGTCGTGCTCGAGCACTATGCGTTCCCCGGCGGAATGATGATCGGCACCGACAGCCACACCCCCAACGCCGGTGGCTTGGGCATGGTGGCCATTGGTGTGGGTGGCGCCGACGCCGTGGATGTGATGACGGGATTTCCGTTTAACGTGCGCTGGCCGAAGGTGATCGGCGTTCGCTTGACGGGTTCGCTCTCGGGGTGGTCGAGCCCCAAAGATGTGATTCTGGAAGTTGCCCGCGTGCTGACGGTGGAAGGCGGCACTGGGGCCATCGTGGAATATTTTGGCCCGGGCGCCGACACCATTTCGGCCACTGGCAAAGCCACCATCTGCAACATGGGTGCCGAAATTGGTGCCACGTGCAGCGTGTTTGGCTACGACTCGCACATGGCCGAATATTTGCGCGCCACAGGCCGAGCCGA
>JAEMQQ010000015.1:0-2928 GCA_016463775.1 Ilumatobacteraceae bacterium
ACCGAAATGGTCTCTGACCTAAAAGGGGATATCGAGGTTGGCGAAGACTTTTCGTTCACCTACAAAGATCAGGAGTTTGTTGGTCGCGTGTACGAACGCTTCAACGACCACGTGGTGGTGGCTTTCGAGGCCCAAGTTTGCACCACAAAGCTGACCCGCACCAAGCAAGAGTTGATCAATCGCTTGAATGGCCAACTGCCGTTCACCGTCTTTAAGGTGAGCAAGGCGGCCAATGCCGAGCACACCATTACGGCGACGCATGCCCTATCGGTGTCGGCGGTGAACGTTGAGCAACTGATGGAATCGCTTGACAGCATCGTGTTTCAGGTGGCTGAACAGCGCCCACTGCTGTCACGCAGTGCTGAACTGTCACCAAAAGTAGAAGAGCTACTGCGTGAAGAGTCTAAGAAACGTGACGATCAGCGTCGCGAAGAGCACATCAGCGACTCCATCGACGACGACGTCGAAGATGTCTACGACGTTGTTGATGTTGGTAATGACTCATCAAGTGCGGCGCGAGCCCGCAAACCACGAGTTCGCTCGACGACGGCAACGACCGCCGAAATCCTGCAAGACCTGCGCCGATTGGTCGGTTTAGAGCCGGTCAAACTCGAGGTAGAACGCCTGGTTGCTGCCCGTGAGTTCACCAACGCGCGAGTGGCGAAAGGTTTGCCGGCGATTGAACAGTCGCCGCACCTCGTGTTTACGGGCAACCCCGGTACAGGCAAAACAACCGTGGCCCGAATGGTGGGCGATCTCTACAAAGCCCTCGGCATTCTGAAAAAGGGGCACGTGGTCGAAGCCGACTGCTCAAAACTCATCGGTGCGTACATCGGCCAGACCCCGATCAAAACACAGCGGTTGTGCGAAGAGGCCCGCGGCGGGGTGTTGTTCGTCGACGAGGCCTATGGGCTCACGTCGCATCAGAACCAGGGCTATGGCCCAGAAGCCATCGAAACGCTGCTCAAGTTCATGGAAGACAACCGTGGCGACATCGTGGTGATCGTTGCTGGGTATCCCACGGAGATGCTGGGCTTCCTCGATGCCAACCCGGGGTTGCGTAGCCGTTTCGATGTGGTGATCGACTTCCCCGATTACGCCACCAGCGAACTTGGCCAAATCTTTGACCTCTATCTCGACGAGTTCAAGCTTTCACTCACACCCGACGCCAAAGACAAAGTGCTCGAATACGTGAACTCGCTACCGCGTGTGCGTGGCTTTGGCAACGGCCGCGAAATGCGCAACTTATTCAACGAGATCGTGCGGCGTCATGCGGTATTGGCCACCCGCAATGGTGAGATCAGCCAGCTTGACCTAACCATGATCACTGCCGATGTGATTCCTGCACCAATCAAAGGTGGCGAGTCAGCAACCGCGGCAGCCCACCGTGGTAATTACCTGTAGACCAGCTCTAGTGCGCGGCCAGCCGCGAGGTGAGCAGTGCCGCGAGAGCCTCGGGGTTGCCGTGGCAGGTTTCGAGTTCGTCGGCGGTTACGAACATGACCACACCAGTGTCGGTGCGGGCCACCACCGCTGGTAGTTGATTGCCGATGCACGCCCGCACATCTGCGGGTTGATCATTGCGATGAAACGCGGTAAACGGCACGGGTAGTGCGGCGGCGCACGCCTGCCACTCCGATTTTTCGGTGAACAGGCCATGGGTGATGTCGCACAAACTGCAATGGCGCTGGCCGAGTCGAGCGCCAATCCAATACGACATCTCGCCCCACAACGTGGCGTCGGCGTCGTAGACACCGATAAGTTCACGCACCGCCATGCGCCGAGGCTATGGGAACAACGATGCCGACAACTACCGTTGGGGCGTGCTGATTGCCACGTGGAACGTGAATTCGCTGAAGGCTCGCTTGCCGCGCGTTCAGGCCTGGTTGGAGGATGTGCAGCCAGACGTGCTGCTCATGCAAGAAACCAAAATGACCGACAAAGTGTTCCCAGCGCTCACCTTCAGTGAGATGGGGTACGAGTCGGCACACTTCGGGCAGGGCCAGTGGAATGGTGTGGCAATTTTGTCGAAGGTCGGCCTGTCTGACGTGCGCAACAACTTTGTGGTTGGCGAGCCAGATCACGAAGCACGCATTATCACCGCTGACTGCAGCGGTGTGATGGTGGTGTCGGTGTACGTGCCGAATGGGCGGGCGCTCGATCACGAGCACTACCAATACAAACTCGGCTGGATGGACCGGCTCGCCGGTCATGTGGCAGCAATTGCCAAACCCACCGACAACTTGGTGGTGGCAGGCGACTACAACATCGCACCTGCCGATGCCGACGTCTGGGACACAAAAGCACTCGCCGGCTCGACCCATGTGAGTGCCCCCGAGCGGGCACGCCTACAGGCACTCGCCGACTGGGGTTTGCGCGACATCGTTCGCGAGCAGCACCCCGAACCAGGCATCTATTCGTGGTGGGATTATCGCAACGGCTCGTTTCATCGCGGTTGGGGCATGCGCATCGACCTCGCATTGGTGACCAACAACATCGCCGATAACACGATGTGGTCGGCAATTGACCGCAACGCCCGCAAAGGCGAACAGCCCAGTGATCATGCACCCGTATTAATAGAGGTGTCGACATGACCGAGTTTGGGGGCTTCCACATTCAGGCTGGGCCGCTGTCAGAACTCGATCGTGCCCGGGTGGATCTCGCCGAAGAAATACGGGCGATGATTCGCGAAGTCATCTCTACCGAGGCAACGATCGACGAAGTGAAACGCGTTCGCGACCAGGTGCATGCCGGGGTAGAGATGCTCGTTGCGAAAGCGCACGGCAGGGCGCAGGGCATTGGTGAAGCAGCGTTGGCCGAGCGCGGTCGCAACTTTTTGGCGCGCAGCCCGATGTTGGGGTCGATGAACCCCATCGCAGTGCCATTGGCGGTTCAGGTGCTGCAAGAAGGTGCACAAGCAACCGTCGA
>JAEMQQ010000015.1:3028-26909 GCA_016463775.1 Ilumatobacteraceae bacterium
ACATTGTGTGCCGAAGCGAGTGGCCTCTTTATTTCGATGCGACCAGAAATGTTCGAGCGGCTACTCGCGTTACGTGGTGGCCAGACCTAAACCTGTGCGGCGGGCCCCTCTGCCTCGGGGATGATCGAGGCACCGTTGTCGCGCAAGTTTCGATATTTGGCACTTCGCAGCCCGACTGGGGCAGCAATGGTGAAGCCGGCAAGGTGACGCTCTTCTTCGCTCTCTGCGCCCCATAGGCCGTACTCGTGGTTTACGCGGGCGAAATCGCGGCAGGTATCGCGAACGATGCACACATCGCAAAGCGATCGTGCCTTGGCTTCACGACGGGCCCGCGCCTGCGGGCGCTCGGCTTTCGGGGCAAAAAATAAGTGCGTCTTGCCTCGGCAGTTGGAAAATTGTGTCCAATCAATGTCACCAATTGGCCCGCGGTGCTCAGCATCGTCTGGCGAAACGGTGAGCGGCGTAGGAGCTTTTGATGGTGTGCGCGTGTCGAAGGTTGTCATACTGAGCCTTTGTTGAAAGCAACGGGTTGCTCGATCAGTGTCTGATGTTTCCCACGCTGGAAACTGGAATCTCATCCGACCCGTTGGGAGGGGGTGGATCGGATGAGAAGACCTTGTTCGAGTACCGAACACTAAATAGATGGGCAGAGAAATTTCAAGGGAAAACGTGTGACGTTTGACTGCAACACGAGACGGTTGACATAGACGGTCGACACCAGACAGACGAAACTTGGGCTTCGGCTCGGCGGGGTGCAGGCGTCGGGGGTTAGAGCAGTTCGGCGGCGAGGCTCGCCACTTCCGACCGTTCACAGGAAGCCAGGGTGATGTGGCCAAAGAGTGACTGTCCGGCAAACGCATGGATCAAGACCGCCAGCGCGTTGTTGCTTTCACCCATATATGGGGCGTCAATTTGGCTCGTGTCACCAGTGAACACCACCTTGGTGCCCTCGCCAATGCGGGTGAGGATCGTTTTCAGCGTGGTGGGTTCAAGGTTTTGGGCTTCGTCCACGACGACGAACTGGCCCTGCAGCGAACGGCCGCGCAAGAATGTAACCGACTCGAGCGTCAACTGACCGCGATCGGTGAGGTCTTCGATCAGGCTGCGCGCGTCGCGACTCGACCGTTCTTCGGTGAGGGCCAGGATTGCATCGTGAATCGCCGACATCCATGGATCGAGTTTTTCTTCGAGCCCACCCGGTAGGAAACCGACGTCGGCGCGACCCACCGGCACCAACGGGCGATACACCGAGAGGCGCTCGAAGCGGCGCTGTTCGACCACCTGTTCAAGACCGGCGGCAATCGCAATCACCGTTTTGCCGGTGCCGGCACGGCCGTCGAGGGCAATCACCGAAATTGCGGGGTCAAGCAGCAATTCCAGGGCGAAGCGTTGTTCTTTGTTGCGCGGACGCAGCCCCCAGGCCTCGGGGGTCTTGTTCTCG
This sequence comes from Ilumatobacteraceae bacterium, assembly GCA_016463775.1. Lineage (GTDB taxonomy): Bacteria > Actinomycetota > Acidimicrobiia > Acidimicrobiales > Ilumatobacteraceae > F1-60-MAGs027. The sequence continues at coordinate 4,470 of JAEMQQ010000015.1, forward strand.
AGTAGTCGCAGCTTGTTGTCGCGCACCCGGGCGAGTGCCGATTGTGATCCGTGGCGCAAAACGGCAAAGTTGTTGTTGTACAGCGACTCCGCACCCACCACGGCAGAAAGCTCGGCGGCACCGCTGGAATACAGCGTGTCGACGGCGCTGGCGTCGGCCTCCAGCGTGACCCAGCCCATCGCGCGATCACTGCTTGAGCGTGCGAGTGGCCGGTGCTCTTCGGCAGTCAGGCCAAGATGGGCGGCTTTGATGCGCAACGCTGCATCATTCGACACCAAACATGTCGGTGCAATCTTTGATTGGCCGAGTGCGGCACCGATGATGCGATTGTCGGGAATCGCCGGGTCAAGCCCATGGTGTTCGAGGCGCTCGCGATCGACACTGTTCACCTCGATATGCAAGGTGCCCGAATCGGGGTCGTCGCTCAGCGGGGTGGGCTCGGCGAGCGATCCGCCGGCACGGCGACGCAACTCTTCAATGTTGCGCAGGGCGGTACGCGCCGCGCGGCCGACGTCGTCCATGCGGGTTTTTAGCCCATCAAGTTCTTCCACAACGGTGAGTGGAATGACGACGGCGCAACCAGGAAACGCGTGGATCGAAGTCGGATCGGCGATCAAGACCGACGTGTCGAGCACGATGCGTTGGGGGACAAGTGCGAGTGACGGGCCCGTGCGCACCGATGCTGAGCGATCTTCAGCGGGTGAGCTCTGTCTAGCGATGTACGTGGACAACAAACCAAGCATGGTGCCTGTGGTCGGGGGAATGGTGGATTGTTGCGCAACTTTTCGGTGAATTTTCCGAACTTTACAAAAATATTTTTGGGGATGCGTTCGGCAGGGCGTCGAGGTGGCGCGCGAAGCGTGCATGAACGGCCCATCGCGCGCTGATAGCAGCAGGACAATCGCCCGACTAAATGTACGCATTGATGTAGATCGCAATCTGATGCAGATGCTGTGGCCCAGATAAAAACCACTGATAAGTCAATAGATATCGGTTCAGTAAGACACACGGCGAAAACGCTGGTGATCGTTTCGGTCACATGCTGCCTGGGGATGATTCCGAAAATCCGACAAATTACAGAATCGCGACATGATTACGCGCTATTTTCTCACAGGTGACGATGTCGATTCGGGTGTCGTATGCGGGTGGCGCTGGACGTGCACGGATACTTGCAATTTGCGCGCGTATGCAGTCAACTTAGAAGTCACGGAACTCCGATTCCGAGAAAGCAAGGAAGCGCAATGACAAAAGCAGACCTGCTCGCAGCAGTCGCAGCGAAGGCCAATGTCCCGTCAGCGGAAGCTGATCGGGTCATTCAGGCATTCGTTGATCTGGTCGTCGAGTCTGCCTCGAAGGGTGACAAGGTGTCGTGGCCGGGCTTCGGTTCGTTCTCGACATCAAAGCGCCAGGCGCGCACGGGCCGTAATCCCCGAACGGGAGAACCGGTTCAGATCGCCGCTTCAACAGCGATGAAATTCAGCCCGAGTTCAACACTCAAGGCTGCGCTGAATCCAAACAGGTAATACCCAAGCAATACCCAACCAAATCAAGGAGCAATAACATGGCAAAGAAGCGTAAGGTAGCCAAAAAGGCACCAAAGAAGGCCAAGAAAGCGACAAAGAGTCGCAAAAAGGCCAAAAAGAAATAACTAACTCTCACCTTTCGGGGTGAAGTTATTCGGTTCGGAGTACGTAACGACCGGGGGGCGAAAGCCTCCCGGTTCGTTTGTTTTTTGGGGCAATCACAAAGAGGTCCCCGCACCACGGTTCGCTAGGGCAACAGGCCCGCGACCCGCAGGTCATCGGGTGTGTCGAGGTCAAGCGCCAAATCTGGTCGCTGCACGACACACAGGCTCAGCCCGCGAAGCCGTGCTTCTGAGCAATGGGCGTCATACGAGTGCAACCCGTAGTGAAACGTAAATATGCCGTCGGCAGGCAAAAGCAGCGCGTTGGTGCCTTGGCTGTGGCGGTCGGGCACGATCACCACGTCGGTGGGCTCGTCGGCGAGTGTTGCGAGGTGCTCGGCATTCGGTAGGTCGCTGTGCACGACCAGCACGCGGGCGAAGCCAGCGTCGCGGGCCGCCAAGCGCCCGGCATCGGCGGCGTGATTGAGCCCGGGCTGGGTTGGGGTGACCACCTTGGCGCCGTGCTGGGTGGCCCAGGCGGTGACCTCGGCATCGTCGCATACGACAAAGATGGGCAACGTGCCGGCAGCGGCAAAGACGGCGTCGGCGCACCGCCTCGCAAGTTGTCGGCGGGCGTCCGGCGACAACGCATCAGCCAGTCGGGCCTTGGCCGCCGAAAACGACTTGATGGGCAGCACGACGGCGATGCCCGTGGGTGTGCTCACTCGTCTGAGCCTACGATTTGGGCGTGGGATTGCCTTATGTGCGCGTCGCAGTGATCGGTGCGGGATCGTGGGGCACGACCATTGCATCGCTGCTGGCGCACAATGCACCGACGGTGTTGTGGGCTCGGCGCTCTGAGTTGGCTGACGAATTGCGCACCACCCGCATGAACTCGCGATATTTGCCCGACGTGCGGGTGCATGACGAATTGCAGGTGACGAGCGATATCACGGATGCAGTAACTGATGCATCGCTGGTGGTGGTTGCGGTACCGTCGGCAAATTTTCGTGACGTGGTGCGGTCATTCACTCTGTACTTGGAACCCACCGCGGTGCTGATGAGCGTGACCAAAGGTTTGGAGCGGGGAACGGGGCGTCGAATGAGTGAGGTGTTCGTCGACCTCGCACCTGACCACGTGGTGTCGGTGTTGTCTGGGCCGAATCTGGCCGTGGAAATCGCCGCTGGGCATCCGGCGGCGAGCGTCGTGGCGTGTGCCGACCCGCTTGCGGTGAAACAGTTGCAAGAGGTATTTTCCCAACCATTTTTTCGGGTGTACACCCACGACGATGTGGTTGGTTGTGAGATTGGTGGCGTGGTGAAAAACGTGATTGCCATCGCGGCCGGCATCGCCCACGGCTTGGGTTTCGGTGACAACTCGCGAGCCACGCTCATCACTCGCGGCTTGGCCGAGATGGGACGCCTCGGTGCCCAGCTGGGGGCCAACCCGGGCACATTTTCTGGGCTGGCGGGCATGGGGGATGTCATCGCCACCTGTTCGTCGATGAAAAGTCGCAACACCACGGTGGGGGTGCGACTGGGTCAAGGTGAAACGATCGCCGAGGTCAATGCCTCGATGAACCACATGGTGGCCGAGGGCGTGCGGAGTGCCGGCACGGTGGTGGCCTTGGCACGCAAGGTTGGTGTGGAGCTGCCAATCTGCGAGGCGGTGGCCGAGGTGTGCGAGGGTCGACTCAGTGCCGCTGATGGAATGATGCGACTGATGTCCCGCTCACGTAAGTCTGAGCGCGAGTAGCAAACGTTCCTCATGAAGTTCGTGCCCATGAAGTTCTTGCCAATGAAAGCCTCCCCGACAGGTGCGCGGATCGGGCTGCACGGTGCTGCCCATGCAACGGTCGACGCGGGCGGTGCGATTCATGTTGACGACTGGGTGGGCGACGAATGTGCGTGGTGGGTTGCTGCTAGCGACCGCTGGCACGACCCACAGCAAGCGCCGAGCATCCGCCAGCGTCGCATTGATGGCACACCAGTGATCGAAACGAAACTTGCAGTGCCTGGCGGAGACGTCGTGCACCGCGCATTCGTCGTAGCCGATCAAGACGGACGTTTGGTGGTGCAGATGAGCAACGAGTCGCCACAGCCTGTGGTGGTCGCGGTTTCGACTATTGGAATGTCTTCGACTGCGGCGGCGGGTGGTACGACGCCGCAGGGTATTGCAGTGCCGACCGGCGTACGGGCGTTTCCACTCGCGCATCGCAGCAGCGTCACGTTTGCCTGGCCACTGCGTCGTTCGCGGTGGCGCAAACCAGATTCGATCAACGCCTCGTTGTTGCCGGCATACGAACAAGTGGTGCACGGGTGGGCACAATCCTGTGATCGTGCCAGCCGCGTGACCGTCGCGCACGAGCAACTGGTGGCTGCCCGCTGCGCGGTGTTGTTGGCAACGGCCCACGATATTGACGACCTCTTGCACGATGATGCTGCGCTCGGCGTGCTGGCGATCGGTGAGCGGGTGCGCATGGGTGACCCAGCCGGTGAGTGGGTGTCGCAACTCGCCGATGCGGTGCGTCGAATCGCGCGCAAGCCCCGCGAGTCGGCCTGGTCTGGCCGTGCCCTCGTGATGGCTGCGCGCACGTTGGCTGCTGCCGATGAGTCACGAGCAGCAAGTGACGTGAGTGGTGTGTGGCAGCAGCTAGTCGACGATCAGTCGTTGCCCAGCGAAGTTTCCGGCGCAACGCCAGGGGCTGCGTTGGCGGCCGGTGTCGTGTACGCAGCGCAGGCCGAAGACCAATTCATCCGTGCAGCACGGCCCAACGAGGCGCACGTTCTGCCGCTCGGTGTGCCCACCGCGTGGCGCGGCGTCAATGGTGAGGCCCACGGTGTGATTGCCTCCCCGCATCACCGCATCTCACTCGCCCTGCGTTGGCATGGCGAAAACGTGGCGTTGCTGTGGGAAGTCGAGGGGCCGCCGGGGCTGTCGCTTTCGGCACCGTTCGTTGACGCGAACTTTGCGACAACGCAACCACAGGGTGAGGCGTTGTTGCAGGTCGCGCCGTGACCATCGCGATGAAAGTTGAGCGTGGTTCGCGCTTGCGCCCATCGCTCAGCATCGAGGCGTCGTTACCCGGCATGGTGTGCGGCGTCGACGAAGTGGGGAAAGGCTCGTGGGCCGGGCCGCTCGTGGTGTGTGTCGCGGTGTTGGCAGGCGAGGTGAACGAGGCAGATTTTCTGGCCCGCGACTCGAAGTCGCTGAGCGAAAAGAGGCGTGAACTTATTTTTGACGAAGTTGCCCGTCAGTGTGCCGCATGGGCGCTCGGCAGTGCAACGAACACCGAATGTGATGCGCTTGGTATGAGCGCAGCCCAACGCTTGGCGACGACGCGTGCATTCGACACGTTGGCCGCCCGCGGGGTCAGGCCCGATTCGGCGATCGTCGATGGACGCTGGAATTTTGTGTCGCCGAACGTGCCGCGGGTGCTCATGCGGGTGAAAGCCGACACCGAGTCGCTGTCCGTCGCTGCCGCCAGTGTGCTCGCCAAGGTCTCGCGCGATCGCCTCATGCGCGAAGAGTCGTCTCGTCACCCGCATTGGGCGTTCGGCACCAACAAGGGCTACCCGTGCAACAAACACCGCAACGGCCTGCGCGAGCACGGCGTGTCGCCACTGCACCGCGTGAGTTGGGCCTTCATGGAAAATCTCGGCTTACGCCGATAACGCAAGGCGGGTCAGCCCTTCTGCGTGCCGATCTTTAGGTCGCTGAATGCCGACTTCGAGTCGATGCCAACGTCTTTTTGCAATCCCAAGACGCGCTCACCGACGATGTTGCGCATCACTTCGTCTGAACCACCGGCGATGCGTAGCCCGGGGGCACCAAGGATGAGTTGATGCCAGGCGAAGGTGCCCCACTCGCCAGTGTCGGCCTGCAATTTGGCACCGAGCACATGGCAGAGGAAATCGTTGAGCAGTTTCTGGTTGTTGACGAGCGCCATTTTGGAGATCGACATCTCTGGGCCGGGCGTTTGACCAGCCTTCATCTTGTCGATTGCTCGCTTGTTGTTGAGGTTGGCAACGCGATAGTTGATGTACAGGTTGGCCACCATTTCGCGGACGAGCACATCATTTTCCAGCTCGAAATGCCGCACCATTGCGGTGATGCGGGTCATCATCGAGGTTTCGCCACCACTGCTGCCCGTGCCGATTGCGGCCCGCTCGTTCATCAGTGTCGTAAGCGCCACACCCCAGCCCGAGTTTTCATCACCGAGGCGATACCAGTCGGGCACGCGCACTTCGTTGAAGAACACTTCGTTGAAACTTGCTCCACCCGTCATCTGACGCAGCGGACGAATCTCGACCCCGGGTGCATTCATGTCAACCAAAAAAGCGGTGAGACCTTTGTGCTTCGGCAGCGACGGATCGCTGCGGCAGATGATTTCGCCGATGTCGCTGTAGTGCGCGCCGGATGTCCACACTTTTTGCCCGGTGATGACCCACTCGTCGCCGTCGCGCACGGCCTTGGCCTGCAAGGATGCAAGGTCGCTACCAGCGCCAGGTTCGCTGAACAATTGACAGCCGACGACATCGGCACGCCACATCGCCCGCAGGAACTTCTCCTTGGCTGCCGGTGAGCCATGGGCGAGGATCGTCGGTGCCACCATGCCTAAACCGATGGTGAAAATACTTTGATTGGGCACCTTGTAATTGGCTTCCACGCTGGCGTATGCCTTTTCGTGGGCTGCGGTGAGCCCGGCACCACCGAATTCTTTGGCACCAGTGATCCAACCGAAACCAGCATCAAATTTTTGTGTGCGCCAAGCCTTGGCCAAGTGCACCATTTCTTTTTCTGCCTCACGGGATTTTTCTTCGAACATCGACATCGTGTCGGAGCCTTCGCCCCACACGAACTTTTTCTCGGCTTCTTTGCGCTCCAAATTGGCGTCGAGGAACGTAGTTGCTTGTTGGGTGAACTCGGTGATTTCCACGAACTTCACCGTAGTTGGCGTGGTGCAACGCACGACAAGCCAAGCAACTAGCGTCTGGGCACATGGGCCAGCCTGTAGCGGTAACAATCAAGCATTCTTTCGAGCCGGGCCGCGTGCGATTCGAGCTGAATCGGTCATTGACTGGCCAGGCCCACGAGAACTACGAGGCGGCACCTGAACGGGCCGAGACCTTCGGGGCGGTTCTCGCCCAACGCTTGTTTGCCACAGATTTGGTGCGCACGGTGCACATCTACTCGAGTGTGGTCACAGTCGACGTGGTGCCTGGTGGCAGCGCTGAAACGTTGGCAGCGGTCATCGTTGACCTGTATCAGTTCTGGAAACCAGGGATGGTGCCGGTGGTGCCCACCGCGTAAGGCGCCCATGACTGCAATGTCACGTGCCGTCGCGTCGACAGTCTCATTGCACGAGGGGTTGGTTGGGTAGGGTTCGTCGTCGTGGCGGCACCGAAACATACCCCTATAGACCCAACTGATCGTCCGCGCGCGTACAGCTCGCCAGACTTCGTGCCCACACCCTGGACCAACACGCGCAAAGCCTCGGTAACCGGCCCCCAGCCGCGCGCCGAGCGTCTCGGACATCCCGGGCCGAATCAGGGATACGTGTTGTCGCTTGCCGAGCGCATCCGCCCGCGCATCAAGGTGACAACAGGTGAGCATGTCGATGACGCCATTCAGGGTTGCATCGGCATTGCGCTGCGGCGCGCCTCACACTTCGGGCGGGCACCAGTGATTCACGATATGGAAATTGCGCTCACGATCTGGGGCTATTTCCTTGATACGCCCCCGGCTGAACTGGGTGCTCTGCGGTCGAAATTATTTGCCGGTGTGGCGAACGTCGTGCACCACTATGTGGAGGCGCGTTACATCGTGGACATGGTGCCGCAATCGACGATCACCATGACCCCCGCGATGGTCTCGAAGTCGATGCCCAATTCGTGGCGCGCACTCGTCGGTGCTTAATTGATTGGCGCTTAGTCGATCGCGAATTTTTTCAGATCGCTGAGTTGCACGAACTCAAGCGTCAGTACGTGGGTTGAACCCAGCCGCACCTGGGGCGCTTTGCCAGCGTCGAACGCCTCCTGCCAGCGACCCGCACACAGACACCACTGATCGCCAGCTTTCAGCCCGGCGAAGCCGTATTGCGGCATCGGGGTGGACAAGTCGTTGCCTGCTGCTTTGGAAAACGCGAGGAACTCATCGGTCATGATCGCACAGACGGTGTGTACGCCCGTGTCGTCGCCACCCGTTTCGCAACAGCCATTGCGATACCAACCCGTTACAGGATCAAGATTGCAGGGTTGGAGCGGCTCGCCGAGCACGTTGGGTTGGGTTGATTGGTGCTCACTCATGACAGGTTGATGCCAACGAGGCGACCGATCACATAGGTGACACCGACAGCCAAAATCAGGATTGCTACCTGACGCGCGGCGCCAACGACGATGGGACGCTCCGATTGTTTGGCGATGGTGCCACCGGCCAAAGCGGCCGTGACGACACCGATGGCGATCGACGCGATACGCGCACGATCCCCTGAACCATCACCCGAACCAGCGATCCATGGAATTACCGGCAACAGTGCACCGACGAGGAAGCTCAGCAGTGACACGATGGCCACCGAGACCGGGTTCGGTAAGTTCGCCGGGTCAAGGCCGAACTCTTCGCGGGCGTGCACCATCACGGCGCGTTCTGGGTCGCGCATCACCTCGGTGGCGGCGGCGGTGGCTTGCGTGGCGGACATCCCGTGTGAGCGATACATGCCGGCAAGTTCGGATGTTTCGGCTTGTGCGTTGTGCTTCAGTTCCCGCAACTCGAGGGCCATTTCGCGCTGAATCAGATCGTTTTGGGCCTTCACCGACACCCATTCACCGGCGGCCATGCTCGCTGCACCAGCCACTGCAGATGCGATGCCTGCCAGTCGCACGATGTCACTGCCGACACCACTCGAAGCAAAACCAATGATGAGCGAGACATTGGTGACGAGACCGTCGCTGAGGCCGAAGATGCCGGCACGAGTCGTGCCACCAGCAAGAGCGCGGTGGTCTGGGTGATCGTCGTGTTCGGCGCGCGCGGTTTCGGACATGCCACAAAGTTACCCGCCATTGGAGGTCGTTGGTCGCGCTTAGTATCAAATGTGGTGTCTGGCACTCCCCGCTATCGCTTTGCGCCGTCACCGACGGGTTATTTCCATGTCGGTGGTGCACGTACCGCGCTCTACAACTGGATTCTTGCCCTGCAGAACGACGGTGTGTTCGTGCTGCGCATTGAGGACACCGATGAGTCACGCAACGAACCACAGTGGACCCAAGGGATCATCGATGCACTGGCCTGGATCGGCATCGACGGCACTGACACACATTTCGAGGGCCCGTATTTTCAATCGGCGTATGCCGCCAATCAGGTGGCCGCCGCAGAAAAATTGTTCGCATCTGGACACGCCTACTACTGCGATCTGACCTCTGAACAGATCCAGGATCGGGCAAAAGTGGCGGGTCGCCCGGGGTACGACGGCTTTTCGCGCGACCGCGGGCTCACTGCGGGCCCGGGTCGCAGCCTGCGCTTTCGTGTGCCCCCCGGTGTCACGGTGGTCCACGACGAAGTGCGTGGTGCGGTGGAGTTCGACAATGCGACGATCGAAGATTTCGTGTTGCTGCGGGGCAACGGCAAGCCGCTGTTCGTGCTGGCGAATGTGGTCGACGACATCACCATGAACATCACGCACGTGGTGCGCGCCGAGGAACATCTGCCGAACACCCCGAAACAACAGATGATTTGGGTTGCACTCGGTGTTACCCCACCGAGTTGGGCGCATGTGCCGTTGCTCGTCAACGAACAGCGCAAGAAATTGTCGAAGCGACGCGACAAGGTTGCAGTCGAGCAGTATCGCGACGAAGGTGTGGTCGCCGAAGCGATGGTCAACTATTTAATGACGCTCGGCTGGGCACCAATCGGTGACACCGAGATCGTCGATTTCGCCACGATCGTCAAAGACTTCAAATTGTCGTCGGTGAATCACTCGTCGGCATTCTTCGACATCAAGAAACTCAATGCGTTCAACGGTGAGTACCTGCGCCAGATGCCGGTCGAAGCATTTTTGGCTGCCTGCGAACCGTGGCTCACGTCAGACAAAGCCCCCTGGCCAGCCGATCGGTTTGACCGCGGTGTATTCCTGCGCATCGCACCGCACGTGCAGACACGCGTAGCGGTGCTGTCTGAGGTGCCAGCGATGGTTGACTTTCTTTTTCTTGCCGACGTGGTCATCGACGCGGCGGCATTCGATAAGGCATTTTCGGCCGACTGGGCCCGCCCACTCACCCGCAGCATCCGTGACCGCTTCGTTGACGTCGAGTGGAACCATGATGCGTTGAAGATTGCAGTCGAGGCCATTGGTGCGGCGAGTGACGTGAAGCTCGGCAAGCTGCAGGCCCCGTTGCGCGTCGCGACGACCGGTCGCAGCGTCGGGCCACCCCTCTTTGAATCACTCGAGGTACTGGGTCGAAACGAAACACTGCGACGCATCGATGCCGCGCTCGCCCGCGCCGGCTGACATCGTGCGGCGCACCCTGTTGGTTGCAACCGCAATGGCGGTGTCGCTCGTTGCATATTTCGTGGTCACGCTGCTCCAGGTGTGGTCAACGGGCCGCGACGATTCGTTCGCCCAGGGGGTCGGGCAAGTGGATGCACTCGTGGTGTTGGGCGCCGCGCAATATGACGGTCGGCCATCGCCACAGCTGCGGGCGCGACTGAACCACGCACTCATGTTGTGGCAACGCGACGCGGCTGCATTGATCGTGGTGACCGGTGGCAAGCGTGCAGGCGACCGTTTTACCGAGGCAGAAACGAGTCGTGACTATCTCATCGCCCGTGGTGTGCCAGCCGGGGCCATCGTGGTCGAGCCCCGTGGTACATCCACTTTTGAGTCACTTGCCGCGGTACGCGATGACGATGTCACTCGCACACTGCAACGGGTGGTCGTCGTGAGCGATCCGTACCACGTGATGCGGGCCCAGTTGGTGGCCCGCGAACTGGGTTTTGACGCCACATCATCCGCAACACGCTCGGGCATTACACGGGGTACCGGCGCACTGAGGCGCAATGTGCGCGAGTCACTTGGCATTATGGTCGGACGCATCACCGGGTTTCGTCAACTCGAAGCTTGGCTACAATGAAGATCGCAACACTCTGGGGAGTGGTGTAACTGGTAACACAGCAGATTCTGGATCTGTTATTCAGGGTTCGATTCCTTGCTCCCCAACGAATTGCCTCCAACGACGAGAAAACGTGAGCGGTAGCGTCGTAAGCCGTTCAGGCTCCCATCGTCTAGCGGCCTAGGACACAGCCCTCTCAAGGCTGCGGCACGGGTTCAAATCCCGTTGGGAGTGCTCAGCAGTTTTGGTAGGTCACGCAGGCATTCGTAGTCGGCAGCGTCGTTGTAGAGATACGCCGAAAGTCGCACACCAGTCACGCCCCCGGGGCTCGTCACCGCAATCTCGGCAAGCAGGTGTTTGCGCGCCGCAACAATGAGTGCGGCTTCTTCAGCCGTCGTCAGGCGCTGGTTGCCGGGGAGGGGCACGATGCGCATGTTGGGTGCACACAACTCGGGATGCGTGGGAAGTTGCACGCCCCACGCGCCGGCCAACAGCGCCGCAGCCTCGGTCACCGTGTTGCGACAATGCTGCTCGCGGGCTTCCCACGACCAGCGCGCCAAAAAGTCGAACGCCGCTGGTGTAGCGAGGTATGCCGACAGATCGGCCGTGCCCTGCGAGTCGAACGACAGTGGAAACCCAAGTTCGGTGTTCCAGCTGCCGGCCAATGGCGCCAGTTCGTGCCTGGCCCGCTCCGACACCGCCACCAGTGCCGCCGATGGTCGGGGAGCCGCCACCCATTTATGAAAGTTGCTCACCCAGGCGTCGACTCCTGCGGGGATGGGTTGGCGGAGTTGCCCAGCGACATGTGCGGCATCGATCACGATAAAACAATCGGGGCGCCAGCGACGCACCTCGCGCACCATTGCTTCGACGGGGTTCAACTGGGCACTTGCAGCGACAATTTGATCGAGTACCAACACGTCTGCATTCCCGATGTGTTCCATCAGTTCAGCCACGCATGACTCGGGCGTCGCCGCGGTTGGTGGGGCGGCGTCGAGTTCCCGCACCTCGGCATCGAACCGACGTGCCAAGGCCCGCAAGCCGAGCACCACTCCGCCGTAGTTTGATGTCATCGTGGCAATCGTGCTGCCGTGTCGAATGACGGATGCGGCTGCGGCAATCACGCCTTGGGATGCGTTCGGCACGAATGCCACACGCTGTTCGTCGGTACCAAGTTCAGCGGCGCACCTGGCGCGAGCCGCACGCAGCAGCGCAGGCAATTCCGAGCGGAAGAAAAGATTCGGGTTGCGTTCCATCTGCTCGCGGATGAGCAGTTGGGCCCCGTTGACGGCATGCGGCACAGCACCGTACGACCCATGGTTGAGGTAGTGAACCGCAGGGTCCAAGACCCAATCAGTGCGTGAAGCGAGGGCCATAGAACACCCTCGCGCCGACGGTGCGCGGCGATTGCTCGCGTGCGCCACCGTCGGCGACGAAGAAAGAGCGAATTAACGCTTCTTTTTTACGGGCTTCTTCGCTGAGGCCGGAGCCTTTGGCGCGGTGGTGTTGAGTTTTGGAGCAGAAACTGCACCGAGTGCCACGTCTTTGAAACCCTTCAGCGCGGTGATCTTGGCAACTGTCTTTGCCTTGATCTGGATCTGCTCACCCGTTGCTGGGTTGCGACCGATACGTGCTGGGCGCTTCTTCTTGAAGAACTTGGCGAAGCCTGAGATATTGACGATCTCACCCTTGGCCACATTGGCCAGGATGACATCGACAGTTCCCTCGATGACGGCTTTCGCCACTTTCCTCTCGACGTTGGAATGGAGTGCTACTGCGTTGATTAGTTCGTTTTTCTTCATAGGTCTACACCCTATTACACGGCTGGTGGATTGCTTGGTGTTTCCTAGAAGCGCACGCGACACACGCGTGGGCCATGCACCTGGCCACCGGCCCACGTCACCCCGGCAGGGTCAACGAGGCTGAACTCAGGGATGCGCTCGAGCCACACCTGGAGTGCCACCCGCAGTTCGAGTCGGGCCAAGTTCGAGCCCGCACAGCGGTGGATGCCCGAGCCAAAGGCCACGTGGCGGTTGTGTTCGCGATCCAAGATGACCTCGTCGGGCTGCTCAAATTGGCGTGGGTCGCGGTTGGCGGCTGGGTACGCCATCAAAATGCGGTCACCGGCCTTCATTGGGCAGCCCTGAAACTCAGTATCGCGGTCCACGATGCGGGCCATGGTGACGGGCGAATAGGCCCGCAACAGCTCTTCTACGGCGGTCGGCCAGAGGTCGGGGTTGGCGCGCAACTGCGCGCGATGTTCGGGGTGTCCGGCCAGGTGCCAGAGTGACGAGCCGATGGCGCTCCAGGTGGTGTCGATGCCCGCCACGAGCATGAGGTTGCACACCCCGAGCACGTACTGATCGGTGACCGGATATTTGTCGCCCGAGTTGAGCAGGTCGGTGATGAGATCGTCCTCGCGGGGGTTCTTTTTGCGGTCTTCAAGTTGGGTCTGGAAAAAATTCAGAATCTTGAGACGGCTTTCGAACCGTACTTTCGGGTCGGTGAGCCCCACCTCGAGCACGCCGCGTACCCATGAGGTGAACTCGTCGGCCATCTCGAGGGGCACGCCAAGCAGCGTGGCGATGACTCGCACGGGGATTTGCTGTGCATAGTCGGTGCCCGCATCGGCCGTGCCGTTGGCGATGAACTTGTCGATCAGTTGATTGCAGAAATCGCGGGTGGTCTGTTCATATTTCGCCACGGCCTGCGGTGCAAACACCGGCAGCACCAGGCGTCGGTGCCAGTGGTGGTCTGGTGGGTCGCTCGAGATGGGTGGAGCAGCGACACCCGCGTAGGGGCCCTCGACGCCGAGGCCCGAACGGGGCACGACGACGATGTCACGCGAAGTGAAAATTTCGTGTTCTTGTGCGATGGCAACGACATCTTGGTAGCGAGTCGGCAACCACGAGCCACCCCAACGGTCAGAATGCGCAATTGGGCATGCCGATTCGCGAATTTCGCTCATCGTGGGGTACGGATCTCGCACGAACTCGGGGTCAAAGATATTGAAGTCGGTGGTTGGGTCGTTGACCGGCCCGGCGTTCTCTTCAAGTGTGGTCATGGTTACTCCTCGATGATGATGGCGTCTTCAGGGCAGTTGGCTTGGGCGCGGCGGGCCTTGGCGTGCAACTCGGCGGGTAGGTCACCGACGATGAGCACCGTCGCGTGCCCGAGTTCGTCGCTACCGAACACTTCTGGTGCAGCAATCGAACACATTTGTTGGCCTTGGCACGAGGCTTCGTCGACTCGTACACGCATGGCTTCAGATTACTTGTGGCTCGTCATCCGAGCGCAGTCGGGGTAAAACTCTTCCACGGCGCGGCGGCTTCAAGTTGGGCCGCCACACGCAACAACAAGTCGTCGCGCCCATAGGCCGCCACGAGTTGCACCCCGACAGGCAGACCGGTCGCGGTGCGCCAGAGCGGCAGGCTGATTGCCGGTTGGCCCGACATGTTGAACTGGGCCGTAAACCGCACCCATTCGCCCGCCAATCGCGATGGCTTCATCGGATCGCTCGAATCATTCGTGAACGATCCGACCGGGAATGGGATGCGCGCCAGAGTGGGGGTGAGCAGCAGATCAAAACCGTCATGCCACCACTGGGCGAGTGCGCGGCGGAACATTGCTGCGGCAGCCACCGATTTTGCATAATCCACAGCCGAAGACTTGGCTGCGTACTCGGCCTGCACCCAATTGACGGCTTCGATGTCGTTTTGCGTGGTGGGGCGACCGAGCAGAGCCGACAACGAATCACGACTCACTGCCTGGCCTGTGGCCCACATGGCCCCAAAGCGCGGCGGAAATGATGCATCATCCATTGCTGCAGGCCACGACTCTTCTACGTGGTGACCAAGTGACTCGAGCAATGTGGCTGTCGCGCGTGCCGCATCGCGGCATTCGTCATCGACACGCACACCATGCGGGTCGTGGTCGAGTAGCCCGATGCGCAGTCGTTCGACTGGTGCGCCAACCTCGCTCAGAAATGGTCGCACTGGTGGTGGTGCAACCACACCATCGCCGACCCCGGCACCGTGCACGGCATCGAGCAGTGCCGCGGTGTCGGCCACGGTGTGGGTGACTGCCAGTTGCACACTCAACCCGGCTTCGTCACCGAGCGGTGCCAGCGAAACGCGACCGCGACTTGGTTTCAGACCAACGAGACCGTTGCACGATGCCGGAATGCGGATACTGCCACCACCATCACTGGCGTGCGCAAGCGGCACGATGCCGGCTGCGACTGCGGCGCCTGCACCACCGCTTGAGCCACCGCAGGTGCGCGACAAGTCGTGCGGGTTGCGGGTCGCACCCCAGGCCTCGGGCTCGGTGACGGGCAGGCTGCCCCATTCGCAACTGTTCGTGCGCCCGAACGGAATGAGGCCGGCGGCAACGAAACGCGCAGCCAACTCCGACGTTTGTTGTGCAACGTAGTTGATCGCTTTCGTGGCCTTGTTGCCGTTGGAAATTCGTTGGCCCGCATACAAGATGCCGAGATCTTTGAAGAGCGTCGGCACACCATGCAACGGTGCATCGCTGCGTTGCGCATCGGCAACCTTCGCGAGTTGGCGGGCGTGATCAAGCCAGATGATGTTCACCGCGTTGATGTGCGGGTTGAACAATTCGTAGCGCTCGATAGCGGCGTTGAGCAGTTCGGTTGCCGAAACTTTTTTGTCACGCACAAGCCGTGCTTGGTCGAGGGCCGACATGAAGCGTGTCTCACGGGCGAACGAGGACAGCTCCACAATTTACTAACCTAACGAGGCTGTGTCGTCTCAACATTCATCAGGGCGTGCGTCGGTGCTCGAGGTGTTGCGCGCACCATCAGTCGGCGTGTACATCGGTGCCAACGTGCTGCTGTATGTGGGTCTCTCGCTGCAAGTCACCACCCTCGCCAAGCAGGTCTATGACATCACTCGGCGCGAGATCGACCTGGGGTTTCTCGGGTTGGCCGAGTTCTTGCCGATTGCCTTGCTGGTCTTCGTCACGGGCACGGTTGCCGACCGCTTCAACCGCAAACGTATTTCGCAATTCGCGATGTGTGGCGAACTTGCGTCAGCGTTGCTCCTCATGTGGTTCGCATCGACGCAACCAACGGGTGTCGGTCCGATCTTTCTGATCGCCATTTTGTACGGCACCTCACGGGCTTTTTTGGCGCCAGCGATGCGGCCGATCGCAGCGGCAATAGCCCCCGCTGGTCGCCTGCCACAGATGATTGCGCTGTATTCCACGGTGTGGACTTCGGCAGGCATCATTGGCCCGGCAATGTCCGGATTCTTGTACTCCGCCTCGCCGGTGCTGGCTTACGGCGTCGGCTCGGTGCTGATCGTGTTGGCTCTGCTGCTTTTTTCCAACGTGCGCGTTCCTGCCACCCAACGCGGTGCCGAGGGCAACGAGCGACCAACGCTGCGTTCGGCGGTGGAAGGTTTGAGTTACATCCGTCGCTCGCCAATTTTGTTCGCTGCAATATCGCTCGATCTTTTTGCGGTGTTGTTCGGTGGCGCGGTGGCGCTGTTGCCCGTGATTGCCGAAGAGCGGCTCGGTGTGGGCAACATCGCGTACGGGTGGCTGCGTGCCTCTGCGGGTATCGGCGCGGGGCTCGTCGCGATTCTGTTGGCGGTGCGACCGTTGCGACGTCACGTCGGTCGGTGGTTGCTCGTGGCGGTCGCCGTTTTCGGTGTGGGCACGATCGTGCTCGGGCTCACCCGTAACTATTGGATTGCCTTCGTTGCGGTGATGGTGTTGCACGGTGCCGACATGGTGAGTGTGTTCGTGCGCGGGTCGATCGTGCCGCTCGTGACACCCGACGACAAACGTGGTCGTGTGTCGGCGGTGGAAAACGTGTTCATCGGTGCCACGAATGAACTTGGTGCGTTCGAGTCGGGTGTCGCGGCTCAGGCGGTCGGCGTGCCGGCAACCGTGGTGGGTGGTGGCATCCTGACGTTGGGCATCGTTGGTGTGTGGTGGTTCAAGTTCAAGTCGATGCGCGATGTCGACCGCTTCGAGGATTTGAAGCCCGCATGATTCGTCGATCGTTGGCAGTGGTGCTCGTTGCAGTGAGCCTCGGCACTCTGTCGTGCAGTAACGATGTAGGCAATTCGCAGTCCGGGCAACTCGATGGCATCGGTCGCTTGCCGGGCTACGACTTTTGGGCACCAGTCACCTTGCCTGACGGTGTCGAACTCGATTTGCCGTTGCCCGCCGGGGGGCCGCTCGGTGGTCGTGTCGACGGCAATCGCGTGCTGCTGGTGGGCGATTCGATCCTGGCCTCGACGGCGAAGCGCTACGGCAACGAAATGTGCGACGCACTCAAGCCACTTGGCTGGCAGGTGGCGATCGAAGCCGAGCCGGGCCGCTTTGCCGAATTCGGTGTGCGGGTATTGCAGGCCCGCATCGATGCGGTGTGGGATGTCGTGATCATCTATTTGGGTACCAACTACGAAGGCAACGAATCGTCATTGCGTGCGCAATTCGCACAAATGTTCGAAATTACGCGCGGTGTAGAGACCATCGTGTTGACGACGGGGGTATTTCGTGATTCCCAAAAAGCGGTGAACAAGTCGATCAACAGTGCCGCGGCTGATTACGACCATGTGCATGTGCTCGATTGGGCCAGCGTGGCAATGTTGCAGGGTGTCGCCGGCAAGGACAAGGTCCATCTGTCAGACACGGGTCGCGCGATATTGGCCCAGACGATCGCCCGGGCCCTCGATTACGCGCCGTATCGCGAACCATCGTGTCTCGACCCGCGGTTCCGCGACGATTCGGGAATCGACATCGAGTCGGCTACGACGACTCTTCCGTAGCCTCGCGCACCGCACGCCGCCGCGCCGCGCGTTCCTTGGCCTGAGCAGTGGTGATCTCGCGGTGATGGGCGCGGCACAGCACCTCTAAACCACCGACACCATGTGCATCAGCGCTCAGGTGGTGGTGGCATCCAGGGCCGTAACCAGCACCTTGGCGCGCCGTGCGGTGGTTGACCTCACAGTCACGACGCTGCGCCGCACAACCTTTGTGTTCGCAGAAATACTTGGCACGACGTTTGGCGGCGGCCCGCGCAAAACGCCAGATGTGGTTGCGCTGATAGTTGCGCGCACAGGCGTTGTTGCACCACGTGCGACGACGCACCGAAGTGATGGGTGTGTTGCACCACTGACAGCGGCCCGCCTCACCCTGCCAAGCCGAGAGTGGGCAAGTAATCCGCTCGCGCTCGAGCGCCGACAGTTCGCCGGCGACCCGTGCCGGTGGCGCACCACGCCGACGCCGGCGTGGTTTACGGGCGGACGTTGACCGGCGTCGCGCGCGTCGCATCGACCATGTCGAAAAAATCGTTGCCCTTGTCGTCGATCACGATGAAGGCGGGGAAGTTACGCACCTCGATCTTCCAGACGGCTTCCATGCCGAGTTCGGAGTATGCGAGTACATCCACCTTGGTGATGCAGTCCTGCGCCAAACGTGCCGCCGGGCCGCCGACCGAACCAAGATAAAAACCGCCGAACTGTTTGCACGCATCGGTGACTTGGCGTGATCGATTGCCCTTCGCCAGCATCACCAAACTTCCGCCAGCCCGTTGAAAGTCGGCCACGTACGAGTCCATGCGGCCGGCGGTGGTGGGCCCGAAGGCGCCGGATGCGAAACCGGCGGGGGTCTTTGCGGGGCCGGCGTAGTACACACAGTGATCCTTGAAATAGTCGGGGAGCGTGCCGTCGCGCTCGAGCACTTCTCTGAGTTTGGCGTGGGCGATGTCACGGGCGACCACCATCGGCCCGTTCAACATCACCCGTGTTTTCACCGGATATTTGGCAAGTTCTTTGCGAATGTCAGACATCGGGCGGTTGAGATCTATCTGCACCACCGCGCCGGCGAGGTCATCGAAGGTCACGTCGGGCATGTACCGAGCGGGATCGGTTTCGAGTTGTTCGAGGAAGATGCCGTCCCGGGTGATCTTGCCGAGTGCCTGTCGATCGGCGCTGCAAGAAACGGCCATGGCAACCGGGCAACTTGCACCATGACGAGGCAGGCGGATGACGCGCACGTCGTGGCAGAAATATTTCCCGCCGAATTGTGCGCCGATGCCCGTTTGTTGGGCGAGCTTCAATACCTGTTGTTCAAGTTCGAGATCGCGGAAGCCGTGACCGCTAGCGCTGCCTTGCGTCGGCAGCGAGTCGAGATAGCCCGTGCTCGCGAGTTTTGCGACCTCAACCGCGTATTCGGCCGAAGTTCCACCAATCACGACCGCCAGGTGATACGGCGGACATGCCGCGGTGCCGAGGGTTTTCATCTTCTCGAAGAGCCACGGCAACAACGTCTTTTCGTTGAGCAGCGCTTTGGTCTCTTGGAACAAATAACTCTTGTTTGCCGAGCCACCACCCTTGGCGATGAACAAGAACTTGTATTCGTCGCCGTCGACCGCAGCAATCTTTATCTCCGCCGGAAGGTTGGTGTTGGTGTTGACCTCCTCATACATCGACACTGGTGCCAATTGGCTGTATCGCAGGTTGCTCGTGGTGTAGGTGTCGTAGACACCGCGTGAGACGGCTGCCTCGTCGCCGCCACTGGTGAGCACGAACTGACCCTTTTTTGCCTTGATGATCGCGGTGCCGGTGTCTTGGCACATCGGCAACACGCCGCCGGCGGCAATCGACGCATTCTTCAGCAAGTCGAGGGCCACGAAGCGATCGTTCTCGCTCGCCTCGGGGTCGCGCAAAATACTGGCGAGTTGCTGCAGGTGTGCCGGGCGCAGATAGTGCGAGATATCGCGCATCGCTTCGGCAGTCAGGCGGCTGATTGCGCTGGCATCAACGCGCAGAAACTCGCCGAGTTCGGTTTTGACAACCGATACACCGTCGCGCGAGATCAAACGGTAGGCGGTGGTGTCTGGGCCAAGCGGCAGCAGATCAACGTGGCTGAACGGCTCGGGAACAGGCATCAGATGAGAGCCGGGGTTCCAGTGAAGGCACCAGGATCTCCTGGGGCGGGGATCAGCGGTTTACTCCACGCCACCGCGCGTGCGACGTAGTCAGTGACCGAGCGCCATTCGAGTGGGTTCCAGCCTTCGGCACTCGCCATGACCTGACCATCAATTCGTAAAAAAACCAGGGCCGGCAATTGCGTGAGCGCAAGTTGCTTCACGAATACACGATCAACGTCGCAAAAGACGAGTGTCTCGTCGGCCATCGGCCCCAAAAAATCGCGGGCATCAGCGGCCGCCGCAGTGACCACGTAGTTGGTGCGCGCGTTCGAACCAGCGAACTGGGCGAGCACTCGGTTCGCCGTTTTGAGTAGCGACGCACTTTCCTTGGTGAACGGATCAATGACGACCGATAAAAAGTGGAAGGTCGTGAGCCATTCGTGCAAGGCTCGCGCTTGACCACGAAGCGGGTGCAACACCGTGTCGGGAGACGGTGTAACCACAACTGTGACGGTAGCAAGTTGCAAGTACAGTTTTCGTAATGCACCCGATCGAGCGACTGCGTTATGTGGCACGCGCCGACGGCGCCGGGCCTGGTGTGCTCGTTCGCGAAACGGCGTTGGCGCTCTGCGACATGGACTTTGATCCGCAGTCGCTGGTGCTGGCTTGTCGCCGCATCGTCGAGCGTCATCCGACGATGGCCCAGTTGTGGTGGCTGTGTGCGAACGTGCTGGCATCACCCGAACCCTTTGCCCGTGCACGCGAATTGGCCCTGGTCGTCGAGCGCGACGAGACACCCGGACATCTTGATGATGCGTTGGCCGACGATGCACGCGCCCTCATCGTCGGCTGGCCGTTCACGACCGTGAAGTGCCTGGCCCAGCGTGGTGATGCGTTGATGCTCGTCGTGGACAGCCACGGTGAGGGTGAAGCACTCGTTGACCGGCTGCACGACGCAGACATCGGTGCCGAGTTGGTGCCGTTCGAATATGTTGCAGCTGCCGTCGGCACGACCGACTTGGTGATCATCGAGGCGTTGGCGTGTGGGCCTGGCTCGGTTTTGGCCGTGGGTGGTTCGCGGGCGGTCGTCGATACCGCCCGTGCGCAGGGTAAAGAGGTGTGGTTGGTGGCGGGCGTCGGCACGCGATTGCCGACCGTGTTGTGGAACGGACTGCTTGGCGTGCTGGGTACGAACGATGATTGGCGGGCAGGTCTCGACGTGATTGCTGTCGCTCGCTTCACTCGAGTCATTGGCCCGTTGGGTGCGAGCACTGACACGACGGTCGAACTCGTCGCCGAATGTCCGCCGACAACCGAACTGCTGCGCCGCAGCGTCATCTAGCCTGCAACCCATGTCTCCACGTTCCCGCGACCTGCCCCGCCGCTCTTGTTTGTCGATTCCTGGTTCGTCGGAAAAAATGATGGGGAAGGGCCCGGGCATTGCTGCCGACATGGTGTTTTTAGATCTTGAAGATGCCGTTGCGCCGAAAGAAAAAGAAGCCTCCCGCGCCAAGATTGCGCACGCCATCAAGACCCAGGACTGGGGCGACAAAGTGTTGTGTGTGCGGGTCAACGACTGGAGCACCAAGTGGACCGCCTACGACATCATGGAAGTCGTCGGTGGCGCGGGCGCCCGGCTCGACGAAATCATGTTGCCCAAGGTCGAGTCGGCGGCCCAGATCGTTGCCACCGACATGTTGTTGCGGCAGGTTGAAATCGCCAACGGCCTACCAGTTGGGCACATCGGTATCGAGGCGCAAATCGAGACTGCCCGCGGGCTCATCAATGTGGAGGAGATTTGCGCCGCAAGTTCGCGTATCGAGACCATCATCTTTGGTCCTGCCGACTTTGCAGCCAGCATGGAAATGCCCGTCCTGACGGGTGGCGTACAGATTCCCGATTATCCGGGCGACCATTTCCATTATGTCTTCAACAAAATCTTGATGGCCGGTCGTGCCAACGGTCTGCAAGTCATCGATGGTCCGTACCTTTACATTCGCGATGCTGATGGTTTCCGTGACTATTGCAAGCGCACCCGCACGCTCGGCTACGACGGCAAGTGGGCGCTGCACCCCGATCAAGTGACGATTCTGAACGAGGTGTTTTCACCGACCCAGGCCCAGTTCGATCGGGCCTGTGCGATTCTCGACGCGTATGAAACCGCCACCGAAGGCGAGGGCAAGGGTGCCGTCATGTTCGGCGACGAAATGATCGACGAAGCGAGTCGCAAGATGGCGCTCAAGTTCATCTCGCGTGGTACGCGCGCCGGTCTTGTTCGCTCGAAATAGTCACTCGTAATGACTAAACGGTTTGATGGTGTGCTTTTTGATGCGGGTGGCATTTTTGTGATACCTGATCCGGTGGCCACGAGCATGGCGATTGCGCCCTTCGGTGGCTCAACCGATTTGAGTGTGCTGACCCGTTGTCACTACGCCGGCATGGAGGCACTTGACGCAGCAGCAGGGTTGAGCACCAGCGGGTCGATCGACAAAATCACCTGGGACACCTATCGCCATGCATATCTTCGCGCCGCTGGCATCAGCGAGGACCAGATCGTCGCTGCCGGGCGAGTGATGCGACGACTCTTTTCGCCGTATTACTGGCGGTTCCCGTTGCTCGAATCGGTGGCCGCCCTCGGACAGTTGTATCACCGCAAAGTTCCGATTGGCATCGTGTCGAACGCCAGTGGCCAGATCGAAGGGACGCTCAACAATTTGTGCATCTGCCAGGTGGGCCCCGGCGCGGGTGTGCCGGTGAGCATCGTGACCGACTCGCACGTCATCGGCTTTGCCAAACCTGACCC
>JAEMQQ010000015.1:27009-37248 GCA_016463775.1 Ilumatobacteraceae bacterium
CGTTTCGTCGGCACCCTCAAAAATCGACAAGACGCGCGCGTCGACGTAGAGGCGGCTGACTGGATACTCCTCGGCGTAGCCATAACCGCCATGGATTTGCATCGCTTCGCGAGTGACCCACTCGGCGGCTTTGCACACGTAGGCCTTCACCATGCTCGCTTCCATCGCACCTTCGCCCTTGCCCATCATTTTGGCGACGGCGTAACTGAATTGTCGTGACGCTTGGATGATGACAGCCATGCGGCCGAGTTTTATCTGGGTGAGTTCGAATTCGATGATGTTCTTGCCGAACACCTTGCGGTTATTGGCATAGTCGTAGGCCGCTTCGTAGGCCGCTTGCATCAAGCCCACGGCTCGTGCTGCGGTTTGCAGGCGACCGTTTTCGAAACCTTCCATCTGCAGGTAGAAGCCCTTGCCGAGACCATCTTGTTCACCGATCAGATGGTCGGCGGGCACGAACCAGTCTTCGATGGCGATTTCGTACGAGTGCATACCGCGGTAGCCGATGGTGTCGATTGGGCGACCTTCCATTTTTCCGCCGCCATCTTGTTTGAACACGAAACCGTGTGCTTCCCCGAGTGGCTTGGGCACGATGAACAAACTGAGGCCACGATGCGACTTGGTGCGATCGGGGTCGGTGCGAGCCAGCAACATGAGCACGTTGGCGCGGGCGCCGAACGTGCACCACGTCTTGACGCCATTGATGACATAGCCGTCGACACCGTTTCGTTGGGCCGTGACCGCAGTGGTCTTCAACGACGCGACGTCGCTGCCATAGTCGGGCTCGGTTACGGCAACCGCCACCATTACTTCGGCGGTGGAGAGTTTCGGCAACCAGTAGGTCTTCTGGGCTTCGGTGCCACCTTTGACGAGTGCCCGGGTGAGAATCTCTGGGCGCGTGATGAGCGAGCCGCCGATGCCGAGTGAGGCCCGCGAGAGTTCTTCGGTGGCAACACAACTGGCCATGTACTCGCCTTCGCCGCCCTCACTGAAGCCGCCGTACTCGGATGGAATCGACAGACCAAAGGCGCCGATGTCGGCGAGACCGCTGATGATCTCTTCGGGAACATCGGCATTTTCGCGATGCACATGTTCGGCGTGTTTGCCGACCACTTTTTTGCCGAAGCTGCGAAAGGTGTCTTGCACCATTTCATAGTCGTCGTCGAGGTGACGCGGGCCTGGCGACGAGGCAAGTGATGCCAGAAGCTCGGGTGCGCGATAAGTGGCGATGAATGCGTCGAAACCTGACAGCTCGGTGAGGTTGACGGTCCATAGTTGTTCGCGGCCGATGAGTCGTGTGGCGAAGTCGTGCACCATGTCGGCAACGAAGGCGCAGGTGATTGCGGCTTCGAGTTCGCCTTTGGCGCCGTAGTCGATGAGTGAGCGGGCAGTCTCGAGTGCCGCGCTGGTGTGGGCGAGATCGTAGGCGAGCACTTGTTGGCGCTCCGGGCCACCAGTTTCAGCGAGTCGCTTGGTTGCGCGACGCAACAGTTGGGCAGTGCCTTCGACGATGGATGCAGCAGTGGTGAGGTCTTTGAGTGAGTCGTGCACGATGTTCAACGGTAGTGAAACGTCTTTCTGAATGGCTGTTCGTACGGGAAAATAGACCGTAAGCCAACCGTGCCAGACGCCACCCCGCCCTCTTACGCTGGGGGCATGCTGAAGGCGCTGCGGTGGGTGCTTTTCGCCGTGGTCATCTATTTCTTCGTGCTACCACTCGTGCCTGCCTTTCGCGGTGCCATCGGGGACCTGCGCCAAATCGATCCAGTGCTTTTGGCAGCCGCCATTGGCCTGGAATTCGTGGCGCTGTATTGCTACTCGCTGCTCACCCACGCCGCACTGGGCCCCGATGCCAATCGGCTGACACGCTTCGACCTGTTCCGTATTCAACTCAGCACCCGCGCCCTCGGCAGTGTTTTGCCCGGGGGAAGTGCGGCCAGTAATGCCCTCGGGTTTCGGCTGATCACGAGCTCGGGCATCGCTAAAGCGGACGCCGGCTTTGCGTTGGCAACTGCCGGGATCGGCTCGGCGGTCATCCTCAACGTGTTGTTGTGGATTGGTCTGATCGTTTCCATTCCGTTGCGCGGGACGAGCCCGATTTACGGTACGGCGGCGGTTGCCGGCACCGTATTGATGGCCATCGTCGGTGCAATCGTTTTCGGACTGGTGGATGACAAGGGCCGTCTGCATCGAGTCGTGCGCTGGATCTACGACCGACTCGGCCGCGATGGTGAATCCGTCGCCAGTGTGATGGATCACCTGCGCGATCGCGTTCGTGGTTTGCTTGCTGAGCGTGAAGTGTTGAAGAGGGTCATCGTGTGGGGAGCCGCCAATTGGTTGCTCGATCTGTTGGCGCTGTGGCTGTTCTTGCGTGCCTTCGGCGGGAACATTTCTGTCGATGGCCTGCTCGTGGCATTCGGGTTGACGAACGTGCTGGCCTCAATTCCTCTCACGCCTGGTGGTTTGGGCATCGTTGAAGGTGTGTACATCCCGACACTCGTGGGCTTCGGTGTGCCGCTGGCAACTGCAACGGTCACCGTGCTCACGTACCGCATCGCGCAGTTTTGGCTACCGATCTTGGTTGGGGCGGTAAGTTACGCGTCGTTACGCATCGGTGCAGTTGCACCCGTGCCAAGCCCCCGCTCGCGGCTGAAACGCTTGCAGTCAGCAACCCAGGCCGGTTCGCAGGTGCGCCAGTCAAAGGCGCAGTGGATCGAAAAGAATGCACCTCGTGACCGCACCGGCTTGTTTGCCACGCCACAATACGAAGACACCGGTGAGCAGCCCCAGCAACGGCCGCGCGACGAGTAGTGACGTTACGTGCCGGTGACGTTGCCCCGCACCTATTCTTGACATCATGACCATTCACGAACGCCCCTTCGGTCGACACCTCGAAGATTTCGTCGTCGGCGACATCTATAAGCACTGGCCAGGCAAGACCATTACCGAAGCTGATGATCATTTGTTCTGCATGATCACGATGAACCATCACCCGCTCCACACCAACGACTGGTTTGCTGCACGCAGTGTGCAAGGCCGCAACGTGGTCGTGGGCAACCTGGTGTACTCGTTGGTGTTGGGCATGAGCGTGCCCGACGTGAGCGGCGCAGCAATCGCCAACTTGGAAGTCGAGACCCTGCAACACAAACACCCAACGTTCCACGGCGACACGATTCACGCCGAAACTCGCGTGCTTGAAGTGGCTGAGTCGAAGTCAAAGCCTGACCGCGGTGTGGTCACCGTTGAGACGAAAGGTTTCAATCAAGACGGCAAGGAAGTGTGTTACTTCCGTCGTCGCGTGATGGTGTGGAAGCGCAGCGCGGCACCCACGCGCGAGCGACCCCACGATGGTCGCGACGTCTGGGCGGAGTAAATCCGCTCGCTGCACCACTTTTGCAGTGGGGGTTGCCAAGGTTGCGTGACTTGCCATGGCGAGCCACCCGTGATCGCTGGTCGGTGCTGGTGAGTGAAGTGATGGCGCAACAAACACAGGTGTCGCGGGTGGTACCGAAGTACCTCGCATTCATGGCGCAGTATCCGACGGTGGGCGACTGTGCAGCTGCGCCACTCGCCGACTTGTTGCGATTGTGGAGTGGTCTCGGGTATCCGCGTCGGTGCAAGAACCTGCACGACGCAGCCAGGCACATCGTTGCAGATCATGACTCACAGGTGCCCGGTGATTTGGAGACCTTGCAGTCACTGCCAGGAATCGGGCCGTACACGGCACGTGCCGTGATGGCATTCGCCGACGGCGCCGATGTGGCGGTGGTCGACACCAACGTGGCGCGAGTCTTGGCGAGGGTCACGAACACACCGCTGTCGGCGCGACAGTCGCAGGACTTAGCCGACGAAATGTTGCCGCATGGTCAGGCCTGGGAATGGAACCAAGTGATGATGGATTTCGGTGCCCAAGTGTGTGTGGCGCGCAAGCCGCTATGTGGGGTTTGCCCAATTGCTCGCGAGTGCAAGTGGGATGACGGGCCAGACCCGGCGCGCACCACTGCGCTTACGAGTAAACCGCAAAAAAAGTTCGCCGGATCGGATCGTCAGGCGCGCGGCCGATTGATGAAGGTGCTCGCCGAACGTGGTGTGCACAGCGACGAGGTCGCACTCGCAATGGGGCTATCTGGCGATGACCAGCGCACTGCACGACTTCTGGAAACGCTCGTGCAGGATGGTTTGGTCGCAGTTGACGGTGAGACCTGTCGCCTGGCCTAGCGCTTTTTGAACTTGTTGCTTTGGATACTCAGCCCGTGACGAAATCAGCAATGAGCTGGTTCACGCGCTCGGGTTGCTCGAGCTGCATGAAGTGGCCGGCATCGGCCACGAACTCGAATTGCACATGTTCCGGCACCATCGCCTGTGCCGCCAGGGCTACGTCGCGTCCGACGCAGCCGTCGTTTTCGCCGTGCAGGTACAGCAGCGGTTGCGCGGGTACCTCGCTACCCATGCGTTGTTGGAGTGCCGCCAATTCGGGATCACGCTTGCCATCGCCGAGTGTTGCGCGGTAGTAGCCGAGTGCGGCCTGCAGGTGGTCGGTGTTGCGCAAGGCGTCTTTGACATGTGCAAGATCGACCGTGGCCTCATACCCAGGTGACCACTGTGCCCACAGCATGTCGATGAATGCCATGTCGTTGGCCGCGACGACATGGTTCGACAAACCGTGCTGAAAAAAGAACATGTACCAGCTGCGCTGAATCTGGGCAAGATTGCTGACGAATGCGGCACCGAGTGCCGGGCCAGGCGGCACCGCCATGCTCACCACTTTGCTCCAGCGTTGCGGTGCGTCGAGTGCAGCACCGCACACCGCGGGTGCACCCCAGTCGTGTCCGATGATGACGGCCCGTTCGTCGCCTCCGAGTGCTTCGTGCAAGGCGCCAGCGTCGCGTGCCAGCGCCGCAGTTTGGTACACACCAGAGGCGGGCACGCTTGTCGGTGCGTAACCACGCATGAATGGTGCTACCGCTCGGTAACCACGCTCGGCAAGAACCGGCAGGAGATAACGCCAGGTGTGGGGCGAGTCGGGAAAGCCATGCAAACACAAAGCAAGCGGGCCCGAGCCGCACTCAAGAAACGTGACGTCGAGTTCGCCGGCGTGAATCGTCGATGTGATCGTGTGCGAGTT
The DNA here is from genome assembly GCA_016463775.1 of Ilumatobacteraceae bacterium. Classification (GTDB taxonomy): domain Bacteria; phylum Actinomycetota; class Acidimicrobiia; order Acidimicrobiales; family Ilumatobacteraceae; genus F1-60-MAGs027. The sequence continues at coordinate 32,135 of JAEMQQ010000015.1, forward strand.
TTTTACTGGCTTGGACATGCAATGACAGTAGACGGCTTGCTGCATTTGCGACAAACGTCACCACGATTGTCACGGGCGGGCAATGTGTTGGCGCCTTAGCGTCTTGTGAGCCGATGATGAACGTAACTTTCCACGGGGTGCGCGGCTCGACCCCATGTCACGGCGAAGAGACCAGTCACTTTGGCGGTAACACATCGTGTGTCTCGCTGCGTGTGCCACAACAAGTACCAATCATCTTTGATCTCGGTACTGGTCTGCGTTATTTCGGCAAGCAATACAACGGCACTCCGGCGTTTCGTGCCGTGTGCCTGCTCACGCATCTGCACTACGACCACACCCTCGGCTTGCCATTCTTCGAGCCTCTGCTGCACTCCGACACAACGCTGGAAATTTACGGTCCGAAACAAGCCGACGGCAGCAGTATTCGCGAGCTGTTCCTCGACCGAATCAAGCCGCCGATGTTTCCCGTGCCACTGGCCGACTTTGCGGCACGGGTGATCTTTCATGAAATTGGTGATGACGATTTTGCAATCGGAGACCTGCAGATTCGTAGCCGCTTCGTACCCCACATCGGGCCAACCCTTGGCTTTCGTGTTACGCACGTTGGCGCCAGCGTCACGTACTTGTCCGATCACCAACAACCGGTGGGGGACGAGTTCACCATCACCAAGGGCGCCCACGAGTTATGTGCAGGTGCTGATCTGTTGATTCATGACGCACAGTTCACCGATGAGGAATTTGCGGGTAAAAGCAGCTGGGGTCACTCAACGTATGCGTACGCGCAGTGGATTGCCGAAACCTGCGACGTAAAGCAACTGGCCCTCTTCCATCACGACCCGTCGCGTACCGACGCGATGTTGACCGAGATGACCGAAAAAGTCGCCCGCACCTCCAAGGCGCGGGTCGTTGCCGCACGCGAAGGTGAAAGCATCGACGTCGTAACGTGTAGTGCGTGACCAACGGTGCCGAATCACCAGCTGACTCGGCCCATCTTCGTCGCGTATTCGGCCACCTCCCGACGGGTGTCGTGATCATCACTGGTCTCGGTGTAGACGGTGAATTGCTCGGGATGACGATCGGTTCATTCGCCTCGATTTCCCTCGACCCACCTCTTGCCGGTTTTTATATTGGGCGTGCCTCGCGTACGTGGCCGTTGATGGCCGCCCGTGGCGATTTTTGCGCCAACGTATTGGCAGCATCACAATCAGACTTGTGTTGGCGTTTCGCCAAAGACGCCGCTGATCGCTCGCGATTCGATGGGCTTGACATCGGCACTTCACGTAACGGCTCACCGGTATTGCCGGGTGCCGTGGCCACGGTCGATTGCCACGTGCAGACCGTGCACCAGATTGGTGATCACGATTTGGTGGTGGGCGCGGTGACCGACCTACGCGTGCTCGACGCGGCGCTGCCAGCGATGGTGTTTTTCAAGGGTAAGACTGGCGACGCGCGAATCGACTCGTGAATATCGCACTTCTCGCCGCCGCCGTGGTCGGCGCCATCTTCGTGTACGCCGGAGTCTCAAAACTGCTGGCTGGTCGGCAGTGGCCAGCGTCAGCACGACAACTCGGCATTCCACCGTTCATTGCAATCACGGTGATGATCGCCGAAATGGTCATTGGCCTCGGTGTGGTGCTCGGTGACGCGTGGCGCTCGGGGTTCTTGGGTGCTGCCGCCGTTTTGTTGATCGCGTTCACGTCATTGTTGGCGTTTCATCTGCGGCGTGACCATCGACCACCGTGTGCTTGTTTCGGTGGGTCGTCACAGCGGCCGATCGGCGCACGTGACATCGTCCGGAACTTCGTGCTGCTTGCCTTGGTGTTCGTGGCGTTTACTTCGTAGCCTGTCGATATGCGCGTATGGATCGACCAAGACCTCTGCACGGGTGACGGTCTATGTGTCGATCACTGCCCCGAGGTTTTCACCCAACTTGAAGATGGCATCGCGTATGTGGTCGAGAGCGGCGTGATTCTCAACGATCCGGGCAGTGCCGGCAGCCTCGCCTTGGTGGCCGACAAACATGTTGGCGCGGTCGTGTTGGCCGCCGATTTCTGCCCAGGTGAGTGCATTTTCATCGACACGCGCGACGAAGACGAACACCTGACATTCATCGGTGGAGCAGCCACCACCTCGTGAATCTCCGTATCGCTGCTGCCGGCGCGGTACTGATTTTGTCTATTGGTGCAAGCACCGGTGCGGCGCAGGCCGACCGAGCTGTCGACGTGCGTATCGCGGGTGCGAATGACACCTACCTGGCGATCGAGGTGCTCAAGACAATCAGCGTGCAGAACGAGTACACACGCGGCTACAAGCGGGAGTTGTTCAAACATTGGCTCGACATCGACGGCGATGGATGTGATGCCCGCGAACAAGTGCTGAAGCGTGACGCTGTCGGCCTGCCACAGGTCGATCCGTTCAAATGTTTCGTCGTTGAGGCCGACTGGCTGTCGGTCTACGACGGTGTGCGCACCTCGGATCGCACGCGGGTGGATATCGACCACATGGTGGCGCTCAAAGAAGCGTGGGATTCCGGCGCGTGGCAGTGGAGTGAGGCACAACGAACCGCCTTTGCCAACGACACTTCCGATGTGCGTTCGCTCATTGCGGTGTCGTCGTCGAGCAATCGATCAAAGAGCGACAAAGACCCGTCGAATTGGATGCCGTCGCTGCGCGGCTACTGGTGCACATACAGCGCCAACTGGATTGCAGTAAAAGCACGCTGGGGTTTGTCGATGGATCAAAGTGAATGGGGCCGACTCAACAATCTGCTCACCGGTCAATGCGCCGGCACCACGATGCGTGGGTGGAACGCAGTAGCAGGCGTTGTGAGTGCCACGACCACGACGGTGTCGACGACAGCGGCACCGACAACAGCGGCACCGACATCAGCGGTACCGACAACGACACGCGCGACGACATCCTCAACAACGTCAATGACGAGCGTGGCAACATCGCCCGCAGCGTCGACGACGGTGGCGCCGAGTGGGTCATCGTCTGTAGTGAGCGTGCGACCTGGTTCGTATTGTGCGCCGGAGGGTGCCACGGGTGCCTATGGCGGGCGCACATATGTGTGCTCAAAAACGGATGTGACTGGCAAGCCGTACTCGGGCAATCGCGCACGCTGGCGTCAACAAACGTAGGAAATCTGTGCCGACAAGCGGTAGTCGACCACTATCCTTGACGCTCATGTCAAAGAAGACCAAGAAGCGCAAGGCGCGGATGCGCCGCTCCAAAGCAAACCACGGCAAGCGGCCCAACATGGGTCGTCGCTAGCCCGCTCGGTTATTCGGCTTTTCTCGGCGCGCCTGATTTGACTCGCGTCGCAGCAATCACCGTCGGCGGTCGCGCCGCACCGTGGCATGACATCGGCATTGTTGGTGGGTTACTCGGCGACGTACGGCTCGTTATCGACGAGTCACTGCCCAGCGGGTTACGACACCTCGATCTCATCGGTTGCCCGACTCGCACCAGCCACATCGCCGGTTTGCCCGTGGTGCATATCGACGATGCTCCAGCAACCACACCAAGCACCCCTAGCGCAGGCACAGAATTTGCGTTGCGCATTGTCGGGGTAGATCACGTGGTCGTGTTAGCCGACGATGTGCGGGCAACGTGCAGCGAAATTGCACAGCAATCTGGCGCGCCGCTCAAGCGGGTGAAAGAAGGCGACCGAGGTGTGCAGGGTTTTCATCGCTGGGGAAGCGTGATTCTCGAAGTGGTCGAGCGTCGACTGGTTACCCCGAGCGATGTGGCTACGACAGCGACTTATTGGGGGTTGGTAGTGGTCGTCGACCAACTCGACGAGGCCACAGCCCATCTTGGCCCCGATGTGATCGGTGCACCCAAGCCGGCGGTGCAACCTGGTCGGCGAATCGCCACGGTGCGTTCTGGTGCTGGCCTGGGCGTGCCGCTTGCGCTCATGTCGCGCTAACTAGTCGTCAATTTCGTCACGCGACAAAAACGCGATGCCCTCGGCGCACGAGTCATTCAGCGGACACCATCGACAATGCGCAGCCGGGCTGCGGGTCGGCTCGCGTTTGTCCAACTCGACGGCCACGATCAGTTGCACGCCCGCCACCACGCGGCGCACGGCAGCCTGCAACACACCTTCTGATACGTCTTCGACGTCGGCGCGCGCGGCTGCCAGCGAATAAGTGGCCAGGCGTCGCGGTGCCATGCCGCTGCGCAACGCTTCGACGAGTGCATAAAACCGCAGATCTTCGCGGTGTGATGTGTGCAGACCACCGCTTTTTACGTCGATGATTACTTTTTGGTCAGCGGTGCCGAGGGTGAGATCTGACCGTGTGCCGAGCACGATGGCCCCGTCGAACAACTCGTAGCGCGCCGAAGATTCGGTGACGGGTCGCCACGAGGGCTTGAGTTTTGGAAAGCATTCTTCGAAGCGGGTGTAAAGATCCACGGCATATCCGCGCAGTTGTGCTGCGTCGCCAGGGGTCATGCTGACGAGAAAATCAGCGACGCTGTTGCTCGAATCAGACAGCCGCGCGATGGCTTCGTCGACAACTTCGACCGGGGTCGATTCACCCCGCCAATGCACGCCGAGTTCGACAGCCTTGTGTAGCACCGTGCCGCGCGCGGTGAGTGGTGTCCAAGCGAAGTCGTCTTTGGTGGCCATGTGATGGGCTTGGCAACCATGAATGGTGGTGAGTTTATTTTTGCTCACCCACAGCGCGTTGTTGCGGCTGAATCGACCCGCCACTGCAGCAAGTTGGTCGTGCAACATGGTGCGCACAGCATCCACCACGCTGGTGGGCAGCGGCACCCAGTCGGGTGATTTACCGAGCGTGTCGACCACAGCCTGTTGCATCGGATTGAGCCCGGGCCCTTGTGCGTCGGGCACCGTTGTGGGATCAGTCATCGTGGGGCAACAGTAGTAACTGGGTGCTCGTCACCGCGTGGCACCCCTCTGTCAAGATGTCCAACCCCATGCAGCCACGTACGTCATCACTCACCGCAGTTGAATTCGCAGCGCTGGCTCGCGCGATTGCATCAACTGTCCACCAGTCGGGGCTGGTTGCACCGGGGTTCCGCTGCCCAACTCGCATCATCGGCGTAGACCGCACGATTCGCCGCTTTGCTCGTGAAGACGTGGC
>JAEMQQ010000015.1:37348-39242 GCA_016463775.1 Ilumatobacteraceae bacterium
GTGGCGGGCACAGTGGCGGGAATAGTCGCGGTGAATGTAAAAGATCGCCCGTTGGCAGCAGTGGTTGCCGACATGATCGAGGGTGTCGTCATCTTGAATCAGTTGTCAGCGGTTGAAGCTGCGCGTGTGCGGGCCGCTCTGTGGCTATCGCTTGAATATGCCACGTCGAACGCGCACGTAGCCTAAGCAACGGCTCATCGTCTGGGCCAACGTTTGGTCGCTATGCCCGGGTGGCGAAATGGTAGACGCGGGGGGCTTAAACCCCCCTGGCCAGAAATGGCTGTGTGGGTTCAAATCCCGCCCCGGGCACCCGCCAGAATAGAGGCACATGACTCTTGGCATCGACGACCACCGCACGGCAGCACAAGTGCGCGCCACGCTCGATGCCCAACAACCCGCGATGGTCGCCGATCTCGAACGCTTCGTCAATATCGAATCGCCGTCGCTCGAGCACGAGTGCCTCGCGCGCAGTGCGCAATTTCTTGCCGACCTCATGACTCGCGTGTTGGGCTCGCCGCCGGTGCTCGTTGCGAGCGACCGTGGCCCACACGTGCATTGGAAGGGCAGCGACGACACCAAGGTGCTCATCGTCGGGCATCACGACACGGTGTTTCCACTCGGCACGGTGGCGCGCCGGCCGTTTACGCGTGAGGGCAACATCGGTCGCGGCCCAGGCATCTTTGACATGAAGGCTGGCATCATCCAAGCCATCTACGGCGTGGCTGCGGTGAAGGAGTGGTGTCAGGTCGAGATGCTCATCACGGCCGACGAAGAAGTGGGTTCGCACGCGTCACGCGCCTTGCTCGAAGAGCGCGCTCGCGCCACGGGTGCGGTGTTGGTGCTCGAACCCAGTGCCGATGGTGGTGCGTTGAAGATTGCCCGCAAGGGCACCGGCACGTTCAACGTGACCATCACTGGTCGCGCCTCGCACGCCGGGTTGGAACCCGAAAAAGGCATCAACGCGTTGGTGGAGCTTGCCGCACAAGTACCGCGCATCGTGGCAATCGCCCGACCCGATCTGGGCACCACGGTCACACCGACCGTGGCCAAGGCCGGCACCGCCGACAACGTGGTGCCCGCTTCGGCAACGATCGCCGTCGACGTGCGGTGCGTGATCCCGGAAGAAAAAAATCGTTTAGAGGCCGAGATGTCGCGTCTCACCGCGACGCTTGCTGGTGCGCGTGTTGAAGTAAGTGGGGGAATGAACCGCCCACCGATGCACGAGTCGATGACCAAAGAATTGTTTGCCATTGCCCAAAAAGTTGCCGATGACTATGGCATCACCGGTTTGCGAGGCGTGGCAGTGGGTGGGGGCAGCGACGGCAACCTCACCGCAGCGGTAGGCGTGCGCACGCTCGACGGTCTTGGTGCAGTCGGCGCCGGTGCACATGCCGAAACCGAACACGTGCAACTCGACGCGATGCCCGAGCGCGCGGCGCTGATTGCCGGCCTCGTGCAATCCATTGTGAACGGATAACGCTCGAATGCCAAGCGACCTCACGTTGAAAGTGATGAACGGTGTCCACCGCCTCATTTTGAGCCTGAGTGGAGGTCGATTGGGTTGGGAGGCTGGCAACATGCCCGTACTCGAACTCACGACAACGGGTCGCAAAAGCGGAAAGCCTCGCAGTGTGATGTTGACGTCACCAATCCAGGAAGGCAAATCCATCCTGATCGTTGCATCACGTGGCGGCGACGATTTTCACCCAGCGTGGTATCTGAATTTGGTGGACAACCCGCAGGTGCAAGTGAAACTCAAAGGCGAACCCACCAAGACGATGACTGCCCGCACCGCAACCCCAGACGAGCGAGTGCGTTTGTGGCCGATGGTGGAGCAAAAGTACAAGGGATATGCCGGTTACCAACAACGAACCGATCGTGAAATCCCGCTCAT
>JAEMQQ010000066.1 GCA_016463775.1 Ilumatobacteraceae bacterium
GTTCAGGAATTTGGCTCGGCGAAGTGGTGGCGACTGCGGGGTTGCTCTTGGTGATTGCCCTTACCACTGCTGCCCGACCCACCAGCACTCCCGGCATCGTGGCGGCCTGGATTGGTGGTGCCTATTGGTTTACGTCGTCGACGTCTCTCGCCAACCCTGCTGTGACAGCGGCCCGATCACTTAGTGACTCGTTTGCTGGCATCGCGCCAGAGTCGGTGCCGATGTTTTGGTTCATGCAGATGGTGGGCACGTTGCTTGCATTCGGGCTGCTCGCTGCACTCGGCAGGTGGCGCCAGTAGTGCCAACGAACATGTTGTTCTTGTGCGTGCACAATGCCGGACGCTCGCAAATGGCGGCAGGCTTCGTTCGGGCACTCAATCGACCCGACATTCACGTATGGTCGGGCGGCTCTGAACCGCGCGAGTCAATCAACACGGCAGCAGTCACCGCAATGGCCGAACTGGGAATCGACATCTCGCGTCAGATTCCGCAGCGTTGGGATGCTTCTGACCTTGATCAGGCTGACGTCATCATCACCATGGGGTGTGGCGATACATGCCCAATCGTCGCCGGCAAGCGTTACGAAGATTGGCAACTGCCAGACCCGGCGGGTCAACCGCTGGAATTTGTTCGAACAGTTCGTGACCAAATCAAGACACTTGTTGATGCATTAATCGAAACGCTCTGAGGCCGAAGCGTTTTAGCGCACTACCACTTGATGCGGCTGCGGTCTCGAATGATGATGGCGACGGCGTTGAGCGCAAACAACAAGAGCAACAGCACGACGATTGCGGCAGCTGCCAAGCCGCGGTACTCGTCTTGAACTTCGGTCGCCCATTTGAAAATCATCAAGGGCAGCACGGTGAAGTCGCTGTCAAAACCAGTGGGGTTGTAGCTCACATAGGCCAAGGCACCAAGCAGAATGAGTGGCGCCGATTCGCCCAGCGCACGAGAAACACCAAGGATGCTGCCCGTCGCGATGCCAGGACGAGCAGCTGGCAACACCTGGCGATACACGGTTTGCCAACGAGTTGCCCCGAGGGCGTAGGACCCTTCGCGGAGCGAAGATGGCACTGCCTTGAGCGCCTCACGTGTGGTCACGATCATGAGGGGTAGCACCATCATCGTGAGCGTCGCGGCAGCCGAACCAACCGTGAAACCCCAGCCGAGTGGCCCACGCACCACGAATGCCAGACCGAGGATGCCATAGACGATGCTCGGCACGCCGGCCAGGGTCTGGATGTTGACCGTGATGAAGCGTTGCAAACGTGAATCCGGGTTCGTAAATTCCTCAAGATAAATCGCTGTGCCGAGGGCGAGTGACAGCGAAATCACACCAGAAGTGAGCGTGACCCACAACGAGCCAAATAGCGCTGATTGAATCCCGGAATCCTCAGGAAATGGAGAAGGGAAAAACGCGATGAAGTTCCAAGAGAGCGAGCTGGCACCAGAAATCAGAGTATTAATGACCAGCGCGGCCAGTGTGAGCAGTGCCAACAACAGCGAGGCCCACAACATGGTCAGAAAAAGGGTGTCTTTGTTGCGTCGAGATGACGACGTGCTGTCGCTGAGCGAAACGACCAGCTCTGTTGTGGTCATTCGTACACCTCACGAAACTGCTTAACCACTTTGCGCGACAACATGTTGAGCCCAAAAGTAATGACGAAAAGCAACAAGCCAACTGCGAAAATTGTTTGGTAACCCTTTGAGTCGACTGGTTGGTCACCGATGCCGGCAAAGCCGATGTACGAGGCCATGGTTTGCATCTCACTACCCAGATTGAAGGTCCACACGGCTTGTGACCCAGCGGCAAGCAGCACGATCGTGGTTTCACCAATCGCCCGCGACAGCGCGATGATGACCGCCGCCATGATTCCTGAAAGCCCAGCCGGGAGGATGACACCAGTGCAGACCTCTCGACGAGTTGCACCAAGAGCAAACGCCCCTTCAACGAGCGAATTGGGAACGGCAGCCATCGCGTCATCGGCAAGAGTGGCCATCATGGGCAGAATCATGAGCCCAACGGTGATGCCAGCAGCCAGACCGCTATAAATACCGACCTCCGAAAATGGCCAAATATTTTTCGCGATGTAGGGCCCCACGAAAACAAGGGCGAAGAACCCGAACACCACCGTCGGCACCCCTGCCAAAACTTCGAGCAACGGCTTGAGCACACGTCGAGTGCGCTCCTTGGCGTATTGGTTAAGGAAGAACGCGATACCGATGCCGGCGGGCACGGCCACGATGGTTGCCGTCAACATGACGAGCAATGTGCCAACAATCAGTGGCCAAACACCAAAGTCACCATCTTCATATTGCGGATACCAGGCCGTAGAACCGAAGAAATCACCAAGCGAGACTGGATCGGCATATTGAATCAGGCTTTCATCTGCAAAAGAAATGTCGCTTGAGTCGCGCAGCCCGGCGCCAGACTCTTCGATACCAACGAAGTTTTCATCGCTGGCATAGCCAGAGATCGCTCGTTCGGTAAAAAACTTGTAGGTGGGTTGCATCAGCGAAAACACAATCC
>JAEMQQ010000001.1:0-86888 GCA_016463775.1 Ilumatobacteraceae bacterium
AGCCGCAGCCGCCCACAAGTTGCATCAGCGAATGGAAACGGTCTTACTATGACGGCTCGTGTAGCGCTCTATTTGCAAGACGCACATCGCATCAGCGAAGGCATGGAGTTCGCCAAGTACGCCGAGGCGAAGGGTTTCGAGGCCGTGTGGCAGGCCGAAAGTCGTCTCGTGCGCGAAGCAACGGTGCCGATGGCTGCGTTTGCGTCCGTCACGACGAAACTGAAGATCGGCTCGGGGGTCGTCGACTGCTGGAGTCGCAACCCCGCACGCCTCGCTGCAACCTTCAGCACGCTCGATGACCTCGCCCCGGGTCGCATCATTCTCGGCATCGGCGCGTGGTGGGACCCCCTCGCCCAGAAAGTTGGCATCACCCGCACCAAGCCGCTGCGCGCAATGCGCGAAATCGTCACTGCGGTTCGCGCACTATTGAACAACGAAACGGTCACGATGCACGGTGAGTTCGTGCACCTCGACGGGGTTGAACTTGACTATGTGTATCAAGAACGACGAAAAAAAGACGTACCGATTTACATTGGCGCCACCGGAATGCAGATGATGGAGCTCACCGGTGAGATCGCCGACGGCGTCGTGCTCAATTACCTCGTCTCCCCCGAGTACAACGCCCGCGCCATGGAAGCCCTGGCCACGGGTGCGGCAAAGGCCGGTCGCAATGTCGACTCGATCGATCGTCCGCAACTGGTCGTGTGCAGCGTGCACGAAGACCGCGCAACTGCACTTGATATGGCCCGGTTGATGGTCACCCAATACCTCGGTCAGCAACCACACATCATGCAAGCGTCGGGGGTTCCCCAGTCGATACTCGACAAGGTGGGCAGCGTGCTCACCTGGCCCGCCACCCACGAACAGGTGGTGGCGGCATCACGACACGTCCCCGACGAAATCGTGCAAATGCTCACCGCTAGCGGAACACCGGCCGATGCCCGCGAACAAGTGGCGCACTACATGCGCAACGGTGCCACCTGCCCGATTTTGTATCCACTGGGCGACGTCAAAGCCATGATCGACGCCTTCTCTGGCTGGAGCCCGACACTGTGACGGTCATCAACGCGACAACTATCGACCAAGTCGTGTCGGCATTGCGCGAATATCCGCAGGCCCGCCTCGTACAGGGTGGGACCGACGTGATGGTGGAAGTCAACCTCAACCGGGCCCGTGTACATGACGTGATTTCGCTTCGACGTGTCAACGAATTGCGTCGCTGGCACGTGGATGAAGAATCGGGCACGGTGCGTATCGGCGCCGGGGTGCCCTATGCCGAAATGGAACGCGCACCGTTGTGCCTGCACGTACCAGCCCTCGGTGAAGCAGCACGCACGGTGGGCGCACCCCAGATTCGCGCCACCGGCTCGCTGGGCGGCAATCTCGGTACCTGTTCACCGGCCGGTGACGGCTTACCCGTGCTGAGTGCACTCGACGCCGTCGTGCACCTGCGCAGTGCCGACGACGCCCGGGATGTCGTCGTGCACGACTTCATGCTGGGTGTCAAACAGAATGCAAAGCGTGCCGACGAGGTGATAGTGGCCATCACCGTGCCACTCCTCGTCGGTTTTCAGGGATATGCCAAGGTCGGAATGCGCAACGCCATGGTGATTTCAGCGGCATCGGCATGTCTCGTGCATGATGCAGACAACGGCAACGTTCGTCTGGCGTTTGGTGCCGTGGCCCCCACCATCGTGCGGGCACGGGCCGCCGAGGCCTGGCTGGCCGAACGCGTTTCCCTCCGCAATTCACTGACCCTCGACGGCGCGATCGCCCGCGAGTTCGGCCAGCTCGCCGCCAAAGAGTGTGCCCCGATCGATGACCATCGTTCCACCGCCGACTACCGCCGCCATGCCGTTGCGGTGTTGGCTGAGCGTTTGCTCCTGCGTGCGGCAGAACAACAGGGTCGTGATGAGTAACGAGTTCTATCAGCTCAGCGTCAATGGCGTGGCTCATGAGGTGCGCGACGCCTGGGCCGGGGAAAGTTTGCTCTATGTCTTGCGTGAACGGCTCGGTTTGCCCGGCACCAAGGGCGCCTGCGAACAAGGTGAGTGCGGCTCGTGCACGGTGCTCATGGACGGCGAAGCGGTGTGTGCCTGTCTGGTGATGGCAGCCACCGCGGTCGAAGCCGAGATCACGACGGTGGAGGGTCTTTCGTCTGATGGCGAGCCGACCGATGTGCAACAAGCATTCGTCGATGCCGGTGGCGTGCAGTGTGGTTTTTGTACCCCGGGGCTCGTCGTTGCGGTGCATCACCTACTGGAGCGCACGGCCAACCCCAGTGAACTGCAAATCAAGGAAGCAATCAGCGGCAATATTTGTCGGTGCACGGGTTATGGACGCATCTTCGCCGCAGTAAAGCAAGCCCGCGACAATCGTTTGGCGATGTAAGCACGACATATGGCGACGACGACCGCAACATCGCGCGCCACGCTCGGTACTTCGGCTGTGCGCCCGGATGGCATGCCCAAGGTGCAGGGGCGCTTTGCCTTTGCGTCCGATGTCTGGGCCGACAACATGTTGTGGGGTGCCACACTGCGCAGCCCGCATCCGCACGCACGGATTCGCTCGATCGATGTCTCGGGGGCGTTGGCCATCAACGGTGTTTCTGTCGTCATCACTGCCGACGACGTGCCCGGCCAGCTGACCTACGGCCTCATCACGAGCGACCAGCCGGTGTTTGCCCGCGACGTCGTGCGTTACGCCGGCGAACCGGTTGCCGCCGTTGCAGCCGACCATCCCGAAACGGCACGGCGGGCACTCGACGCGATCCGTGTCGACTATGAAGTGCTCAGCCCCCTACTCGATGCCGAGCAGGCAATCGACGGATCGTTCGCGGCGATCCACCCCGACGGCAACGTGATTCGAAATCAACGGGTGATTCGTGGTGATCAATCATTCGTCGGTGACGTCATCGTGGAGGGCTCGTACGAACTCGGCATGCAAGACCAAGCGTTCCTCGGGCTCGAGGCTGCCCTGGCCCTGCCCGACGAAGACGGCGCGGGTGTCGAATTGTTCGTCGCCACGCAGTGGTTGCACGAAGACCAAAAACAGATCGCTGCCTGCCTCGACATGCCACTCGAGCGGGTGCGCATCACACTCGGTGGTGTCGGAGGTGCCTTCGGCGGACGCGAAGACATCAGCCTGCAGGTGCACTGTTGTCTGTTGGCCCTCGTAACGCGGCGCCCGATCAAGATGCAATACGGCCGTGAAGAGTCGTTCTTCGGCCACATCCATCGGCATCCGGCCCGTATCGTCATGCGCCACCATGCCGACCGCGACGGTACGTTGCGACGCGTCGAGGCTCGGGCGGTATTCGACGGCGGCGCCTACGCCTCGACCTCATCCGCGGTGTTGATCAATGCAGTCACCCACATGCAGGGGCCGTACCGCTGCGACATTGCCACGGTGGATGGTTACGTCGTGCGCACGAACAATCCACCGTGCGGAGCAATGCGTGGCTTCGGCGTCGTGCAGGCCTGTTTCGCCCACGAATCGCAGATGGACAAGTTGGCGGTCGCCTGTGGGCTGTCCCCTGTCGACATCCGCTTGAAAAATGCCATGCGCACGGGCGACCGATTGATCACCGGTCAGATCGTCGAAAGTGTGGCGCCCGTCGAGCGCTGTATTCGTGAGACAGCCGCACTGCCGATGCCCGCACCACTGCTCGACGAGCCTGATGCGCTCGAGTTGCCGGGTGGTTCAGGTTTGACTGCCCGCCGATCGAACATTCGCCGTGGCGTCGGTTGGGGTGTATCGATCAAGAACCTCATGTACAGCGAAGGTTTCGACGACTACGCCACCGCTCGCTGTCGCCTCGCCGACGGTGTCGTCACGCTGCAATTCGCCACCGCCGAAGTGGGGCAAGGCTTCGTCGTGCTGGCCCAACAAATCGCCCGCACGGTGCTCGGCATCGACACCGTGTTGCTCGAGCCGATCTCCACCGCCATCGGTAGTGCAGGCAGCACGTCGGCCTCGCGTCAAACCTGGATGAGCGGTGGCGCCGTCGACGGCGCCTGTCGGTTGGTGCGCGAGCAGTTGTTCGCCCATGTCGGGGCGACCCACGATGTAGACCCACTCCGCCTCGCCATCGATGCCACCGAGGTCATCGACACGATGGGCACGTTGCGGGTGGCGGTGGCCGATGCCGCACGGGGCCTCGTGCTCGACGAGACGTTCGAGCACCACCATCGCGCCACCGAAGAACTCGACGAAAACGGCCAAGGCAACTGCCACGTGGCGTTTGCGTTCGTCGCCCACCGCGCCGTCGTCGATGTCGACCCTGATCTCGGTCTCGTGAAGGTCGTGCAGATCGCAACCGCACAAGACGTCGGTCGCGTGCTCAACCCGCTGGCTGCCCTCGGGCAAGTGGAGGGCGGCATCGCCCAGGGTCTCGGCTTGGCGGTCATGGAAGAGATCGTGCTGGTGAACGGCAAGATGCGCAATCCCTCGTTCACCGACTATCTGCTGCCCACCGCACTGGATGCCCCGGAGGTTGTCGTGACGATGATCGAAGAGCCCGAGCCGCAGGCACCGCTCGGTGCTAAAGGCATCGGTGAACCACCGTGCATCTCGGTGACCCCGGCGATTGTTGCAGCGATTCGTGACGCCACAGGTAAGGCGCTGACCCGAGTACCCGTGCGCCCGCAAGACATCGTGTTCGGCGACTAAGTCTTCGGCAACCAAGTTTCCCGCGACTAAGTTCCCAGCAAATTATTCTTCGGTAACTTTCGTGACGGGTACCTTTACTGCCGAGCGCGGTGCCAACCAGCCCATCTCGCCCGGGCGTTGTCGCTTGGCCACTTCGCCGGTGGCCCACTGCACGTCGATGTCGATCGAACGCATATCGCGAACCACCGAACGGCGTTGCGACGGGTCGACGAGTGACACGACCACCCCACGGGCGCCGGCGCGACCGGTGCGACCGGAACGGTGCACGTAATCTTTCGGGTCATCCGGTGGATCCCAGTGCACGACACACGGCACCGCGTCGATATGGATACCGCGCGCGGCTACGTCGGTGGCCACGAGAATACGTGCCTTGCCGCGCCGGAAATCGTCGAGTGCCCGTTCGCGCTGAGCCTGACTGCGGTTGCCGTGAATGATCGCGCAGCGGTTGCCTTCCGACTCGAGATTGCGCGCCACCCGGTCTGAGCCGTGTTTGGTGCGACAGAACAAAATAAGTTGGGTGTGAATCTGCAGCAATTCATCGATTCGATTGAGGCGCTTGTCCTTGGGAATCAACTCAAACACGTGCTCGATATCCGGCACGGTCTCGGGTGAACTGGCGTCATGACGAACGGGGTTGCGCTGGTAGCGCGAAATCAATTCGGACACCGCTCCGTCAAGGGTGGCTGAGTACAGCAACACCTGACGGGTGGTGGGCACGCGGTCGAGTATTTTGCGCACCGCCGGCAAAAAGCCCATGTCGGCCATGCGGTCGGCCTCGTCGAGCACCGCAATCTGCACGGCCCGCAAATCGATGTCACGGCGACTGATGAGGTCTTCCAAGCGACCCGGCGTCGCCACGATGATCGATGCCGACCCGACCCGACGCAACTGCGGGCCATAACCAGCGCCGCCAAACACCGCGGTGGCCCGCAAGGTTCGGGAGGCATCCAGCAGGTCGATTTCGTCGCACACTTGTTGTGCCAATTCGCGGGTCGGCACCAAGACCAAGCCGGTTGGCTGGGCAGGTTTGGCACGCTTCAACTTGGAGACGAGCACCAGACCGAAGGCGATTGTTTTTCCGGAACCAGTCGGCGCCTTGCCGCACACGTCCTTACCAGCCAAGCCGTCGGGGATACTCAGCGTTTGAATCTCGGTCGGCTCGGTGATACCACGACGCGCCATCGCAGCAACCAGGGGTTCGGCAATGCCGAGCGAAGCAAAGGATTTCAGGATCGTGCTGCGATCTTCATTGTCAACGTGTCACGCAATGAGGACACGGTTGACATATTCATTCGCAAATCGACGCTCGGGGTCGAGGCGTTCACGCAATGCACTGAACCGCCCGAAGTGTTCATAGCGCGATTGCAGGGTTTTGGCACCTTGAAAGTGTATCTTTCCCCAGTGCGGACGTCCGTCCAGTGGGGCGACGATCGACTCGACCAGCCTGAAGTATCGCTCAAACGCCATCCCCTTGTACATATGCACCGCGATATACGCAGATTGACGGCCATACGAGGTGGACAGGGCCACATCATCACTTCCCGTGACTCGCACCTCGACCGGAAAACTGATGTTCAGTTTCTCGCGATCTACCGCCTCGACGATCTGGGTCAAGGCCGAGACCAGGTGTTCCCGGGGGATGGAATATTCCATTTCATGGAATTTGACGAGACGACGTGTGGCAAATACCTGGTGGCTTTGTTCGACGAACTCTTGTCGCCCCTGCGAAGGTAGGGCCGTCGCCAAGCGGGGAATCATCGATGGCATGGCCCGACCAGCCACGCACACGGCACCAAAGGCGTAGTTTTCCATGACGGTTTTGCCCCACCACTTGCTGAGGGGGGTGCGCGGTTGGGCCGGCTCGCTCGTACGCGTGTTGTGTTTGGTGAGCGCCCAACGCGTATGGGGAACCCAATAAAACTCGAAGTGATCCGTCGTCGCCGTGATGTCGTCGAAATTGTCGAGCACGTCGGACAAGCGGCGGGGCTCTTCCACGGCGCGCAGCCGGAAGGCCGGCACGATGCGCATGTCCACGTAGGTGAGAATTCCAAGAGAGCCAAGCGCGACTCGCCCGAGGGCAAACACCTCACAATTTTCGTCTGGCGTGCAATCAAGGTGGTTGCCGTCGGCGGTCACCAAACCGAAGCCGGCCACCTGGCCCGCCAAACCAGTGAAACTGAGCCCGGTGCCGTGCGTGGAGGTGGAAATTGAACCAGCCATGGTCTGGCTCGTGATGTCACCCATGTTCGCCAGCGCCATGTTGGCAGCAGCAAGGTGTTCGTTCACATCATGTAGCACCATCCCTGCCGGAATGCGGGCGATCATTCGTTGGGTATCGATACCGACACCATCACCAAAATCGTGGGGCAACAGCAGAATGTCATTTGATGGCACCACGGCCGTGAAGCTATGACCACTTCCTGCCATACGAATGCACTGGCCGCCCACCGCATTCTGCACGATGCCCTGTACTTCAGCGATGCTGCGGGGCTGCAGCAATTGCCTCGGGTTGGCGGTGACGGTGCCCGCCCAATTACGCCAGCGCGGCATTATTGCACTGGGCTGCGAGCAGCGAAGAAATCTTGCACCAACGGTGCAAAGTGTTCGAGCGGTGCACTCTTGTACTCGGGGTCGAACGCCGGCGAATCATATTTGGCACAGAATTCTTCGGTGTACTCGAAGTAGGGCGAATCCCGGAAGGCTTCACGGGCATCACGATCAAGACCGATGTGGTGCCAGAAGTAGTAGCCCTGAAAAATGCCGTGTTGGGCGACCATGAAATGGTTGGCCTCACTGGCGAACGGCTTCAACATCGTGGATGCGATGTAGGGATGGTTGAACGGCGCCAACGTATCGCCGATGTCGTGGAGCAGTGCACATACGACGTACTCAGCGTCACGGCCGTCTTTTTCGGCACGTGTGGCGGTTTGTAGTGAGTGCTCAAGACGAGTCACCGGAAACCCGCCGTGGTCGCTGCCGAGTTGTTGCAATAAATGCAATGCGTTGTCAGCAACCATGTTCTGAGTTTGACCGATGTGGCGCATGATGAGCGACCAGTCATCCTTCGTGGATTCCTGAAACGAGCGGAAACTTGCTCGGTCTGTGGGCTGGTTGGTCATCTTGTCACCTCGAACATTAGGGCTCTACGTGCAGCCAAATGGTATCGGAATCCGACCGCGGGCTGGAACGCGAAGCGCACACCACGATCTTGTCGCCACGCTTCACATAACCAAGCTCGCGGGCCACGGCCAGCCCAGCGCCAATCGACACCTCCACGTCGTTGTCACGCTGTGTCACGACGGGATACACCCCCCAAGCGATACGCAATTTTCGGGCGACTGCCAGACTCGGAGTCGCGGCGATAATCGGAGTGCCGGGTCGACAGGCCGACAGCAAGCGAGCGGAATAACCGGTGTAGGTGAGCGACAGCAGACTGTCGGCCCCGATACGACGGGCCAGAGAACTGGCGGCTGCCGTGACTGCGGCAGTTTCGGGATTGGCGTCGGCGAAGATGACCGGCAGGTTGACGTCGCGTTCGGCTGCCTCACAGATCGCACACATCACTTCGACGGCGCGCACGGGGTCGATGCCGACCGCAGTTTCACCCGACAACATCAGTGCATCGAAACCGTCACGTACCGCACCCGTTACATCGGCAACCTCGGCACGTGTTGCCCGCGACGATGACGTCATCGACTCCAGCATTTCAGTGGCGCACACCGATACGACGCCGTTGCGCAATGCCGTTCGGGCAATCTTGTGCTGTGCGGCGGGCACGATTTGGAAGGGCAATTCAACGCCCAAGTCACCGCGAGCTGCCATTACCCCGTCACTCACCCGACAGATGTCGTTGATTCGCTCGAGTGCCTGCGGACGCTCGATCTTGGCGATGATGTGTGCGGTGGGGCCGAGAATCGCCCGCACTTCCTCCACATCGCTCGGGCGTTGCACGAACGACACCGCGACAATCTCCACATTCTCCCGCTTGGCGACTTCGAGGTCGGCGCGGTCCTTCTCGGACAGAACGCTGCCCGACACTTCGGTATCCGGCAGGTTGACACCCTTGTTCTTGCGTAGCTCGCCACCGTGCGTGACCTGCACGGTGACCGTATCCCGATGGTCGCCCGACGTGCCGTCACCCAGATGCTTGATCATCATTTCGATTCGTCCATCGTCAAGCAGGATTCGTTGGCCCGCTCGCATCCCCGACTTCTCACCGCTGCGCGCTTCGGGGAGGCCCAATTCGACGAAGGTAAACGAGGTTTCGTCACCATCACGCAACACGCGCGGCTCCCCCGCGTAGCGCAGCTTGGGCCCCTGAATGTCGACGAGGATCGCCACCGTCGGGCGCACCGTGCGAATCAGGGCAATGCGTTCAGCAAGTGTTGCAGTGCTCACATGCGAGCAGTTGATGCGCAACACATCCGCACCGGCATCGACCAGGGCCCCGATCATCTGCGCGTCTGACGACGCCGGCCCGATGGTGGCGATGACTTTCGTGCGTCTCATTACCGAACAGTCTCGCCGTTGCAGGTGACAAACGGGTGTTTTTGGTGTCGAAGGGGGGACTTGAACCCCCACGCCCTTTCGAGCGCCAGCCCCTCAAGCTGGTGCGTCTGCCAATTTCGCCACTTCGACAAGAAGTGAAGTTCCCAAACTATCGGATGATTGCCAATGTGTGAACGGCGACGTAACCGCCCGTCTCAACTGAGCAAGATACCCAGCGCAGTCACCGTGAGGAGCCACACCAGCGCAAGCACGGTGGTGATGCGACTGAGGTTGCGTTCGGCCGAAGCCGAACCAAGCGCTGCTGCCCCGCCGCCACCGAACATGTCGGACAAGCCGCCGCCCCGACCACTGTGCAGCAGTACGCCGGCAATGAGACCGACCATCGACACCACATTGACCACGACCGCAACAATGGTGACGGTCGAACGCATTTGTTTAGCCTACCGACTGACGCGCCTCACACTTCGGGGTGATGGCAAGCCGAAAGTTGTCCGTGCCCACGAATCTCCAGTGTGGGCTCCTGCATTGCGCACAGTTCGGTGGCCTTCCAACAACGCGTCCGAAACCGACAGCCCGACGGTGGGTTGACCGGCGAGGGAATCTCGCCCTCCAGCATGATGCGGCTGCGTGCTCGCTCGACGCGCGGATTGGGCAGTGGTACGGCAGACAACAATGCCTTGGTGTACGGATGGGTTGGATGTTCGTACACCGCTGCGGCAGGCCCGATCTCCACGATCTTGCCGAGATACATGACGGCCACCCGATCGGCGATATGGCGAATCACCGAGAGATCGTGGGCAATGAAGATGTACGACATACCGAGGCGCTGCTGTAGGTCGCCGAATAGGTTCACGACCCCGGCCTGAATGCTCACGTCAAGTGCCGACACCGGCTCATCGAGCACGATGAGCGCAGGATCGAGGGCCAACGCCCGTGCCACACCGACTCGCTGGCGTTGTCCACCGGAAAATTCATGGGGAAAACGTCGTGCATGATCAGCAGACAAACCCACGAGTTCGAGCAGGCTCACCACTTTGTCTTCGTGGTTGCCGTCGATGCCCTGCACCACGAGCGGCTCGGCGATCGAGGCGCCAACGGTCATCTTCGGATCAAGCGACGCATACGGGTCCTGGAATACGATCTGCATCTTGCGGCGAACCTGACGCAATTCTTCGAAGTTGAGCTGCGCCAAGTCGACACCGTCGAACGCCACCTGCCCGGCAGTGGGCTCGATGAGCCGCAACACACACCGACCGACGGTCGTCTTGCCGGAACCCGACTCACCAACGAGACCCAAGGTTTCGCCTCTGTGGACGTCGAACGAAACATCGGTGACCGCCTGCACGATGCGCTTCCTGCGCCCTGATCTACGCATGGCCTTCATCTGAAACTCTTTGACCAAGTGGCGAACACTGAGCAGCGGACTCGTCGTTGGGCTGTTCATTTTCGCCCCATCAGTTCGGATGCGCGAATGCAGGCGCTCTCAGACTCCCCGACCGGCACCAGCGGTGGGATGGCAGAACCACACGCTTCGACCGCATGATCGCACCGCGCACGAAACGCACAGCCGGAGGGTGGCCGCAACATATTCGGTGGGAAGCCGGCAATCGGCACCAGGCGTTCGACACCGGTCTGGGGCAGCGATGCCAGCAGACCACGGGTGTACGGATGGGTTGGCTGTTCGAAAATACCGTGGACATTGCCCCGCTCCACGAAACACCCGGCATACATCACGTTCACGCGCTCACACACCCGCGCGACCACACCCAAATCGTGGGTGATCAGCACGACCGCCGTTCCGAATTGAACCTGCACCCTTTGAATCACCTCCAGAATTTGCGCCTGCACCGTGACATCGAGTGCCGTGGTCGGTTCATCGGCGATGAGTACCTTCGGACTATTTGCGATTGCCATGGCAATGACCACGCGCTGGCGCATGCCACCCGAGAATTCGTGCGGATATTGCATCGCGCGATCACCAGGTTGTGGAATTCCGACGATCTCCAGCAATTCCACCGCACGTGCATTGGCTGCCCGCTCGCTCATCTTCGAATGGGCCCGCAACATCTCGGTGATCTGTGCCCCGACACGATGCACCGGGTTGAGTGCCGACAGCGGATCCTGGAAGATCATCGACATCAAACGACCGCGTACCGAGCGCATCTGCTTGGGGCTCATACCGACGATTTGCTGGCCATCCAGCAGTACCGAGCCGGTCACGGTTGCCGACCGCGGTAGCAGACCCATTGCCGCCAAAAAGCTGACTGATTTGCCCGAGCCTGACTCGCCGACGACGGCCAGCATCTCGCCAGCGTGCACGTCGATGTCGACCCCGCGAACTGCGACCAACGGGCCGACTGGCGTATTGAAGGTGACCTGCAAGTTGCGGATTTCCAGGATTGGTGTAGGCATCACGCGTCCTTCACCATTCGCGGATCGGTTGCATCGCGCAGTGCATCACCGATGAAGTTGATCGACAGCGCAATGATCACCAAGGCAAGACACGGGAATACTGCCAGCCACCAGAAACCGGTGTTGACGGCACCTTTGGCCTGTCCGACAAGGATGCCGAGCGATGTAGCGCCAGCGCCTGCCTGTGGTCCGTAACCAAAGAATGCCAAGGTGGATTCGCTGAGTATCGCCCCTACGACGGAGAAGGTGAGTGCCACCATGATCGGGCCGATGGAATTGGGCAACAAGTGTCGACGCACGATGTACCAACGACTGGCGCCGACGGCACGTGCTGCTTCGATGAACTCGCGTTCTTTCAGCGCCAGAACCTGACCGCGAACGATGCGCGCGACACTCATCCAACCGAAAATTGCGAACAGCACGATGATGAACCGCACCGACGACAGGTCTCCAGTGATCGGCCGCAACCACGTAATGGCGCCGAGCATGTTGCGCATCACAAGCAACGTGACGAGGAATGGAAACGCCAGGAACAAATCCGTGATGCGCATGATGATGTCGTCGAACATGCCGCCACGAAACCCCGCCACGGCCCCGATCAGACAGCCGAGGAACACCGAGATGACCGCCGAGAAGAACCCGATTACGAGCGACACTCGCACCCCATAGATGAGTCGGCTGTAGAGATCGCGACCGATGTCGTCGGTACCAAGCCACGCATTCGCCCGGGGTGACAAGAAGTAATTTGGGGGTGCCTGCACGGCCTCGTTGACGCCATAACGAGCGGTGAACGGCGACAGTGCCACGAAAACCACGAGGATTGTCAGCACAAAGACGCCCACCACTGCCCCGCGGTGGCTGACAAAACGCTCGTACGCCATGCGCCGTGGCGACTTGGCGGGAACTACGACATCGTCATTCAAGGCGAATCCTCGGATCTAACCAGGCGTAGGACACGTCAGCCAACAAGTTGAACAACAGAACCGAAAAGACGATTAGCACCATCCATGGCATCAACAATGGGAAATCGCCTTCACCAAAAGCCGAGAGAAAGTACTTGCCCATCCCCGGATAACTGAAGATGTTTTCGGTGATGATCAAACCACCCACGATGCTTCCGACGTCCAACGCAGCAATGGTCACCACGGGAATCAGGGCATTACGCAGGCCATGTTTGAACAGCACGCGACGCTCGCTAATACCTTTCGAGCGTGCTGTTCGCATGTATTCACTACTCAGCACGTCGAGCAGAGATGAACGCATGTAGCGCGCATACACGGCGATGATCTGGATGGCAACGACCATCGTCGGCAACACCATATGCCTGATCATGAGACCGAGATTGAAGCCTGTTTGTCCGGGTGGGTAGACGCCCGAGGTTGGAAACAGAGTCGAGCCGAACCAGCGACTCCAATACACGGCGAAAAAAAGCTGGAACAGGATCGCCGAAACGTAGGGCGGGATGGAAATTCCGACGAATGCTGCCGTGTTGACCGCAACGTCACGACGCCCACCAGGTCGCAAGGCCGCAAAAATGCCGAGTAACAAGCCGACAGTGATGCCAACGACACTCGCTGCGGTACCGAGCCGCAATGTGTTGGCCAGCGCGTCCTTCAGGGCTGGCGCTACTTCGCGGCTGCCCTTGATGCTGCGAGGCCAGTCAAGGGTGATGAAGTTGACTAGCCAACGAAAGTACCCCCGTACATAATTTGGATCGAGACCATTGACATCGATGTATTGGGCAATTTTTTCCGGTGAGGCGCGGGGGTTGATTCGCTTGTAACTCTCTACGGGGTTCGTACCGATTCGTAGTGCTACGTAGACGAGGAATGTCACGAAACACAAGGTGGGAATCGACCATGCCAAACGACGCACGACGTATTTCAGCACCCCGTCAAACTATCCCGTCACTGCATCAAACCGAAATTACAAATCTTTCTGCTCCACACTCCTGCGCCACGAAATGTGCCGGAAACGACGACGGCGCGCGAGCCTCACCATGTGGTGAGACTCGCGCGCCGCGCGAGTGTCGTTGAAAACAACGACCTTCGTACTTACTTGAGGACGACCGTTGGTTCGCCGACGAGCAGGTTAGTAACCACGTATGCACCATCGTTGGTGGTGGAGAATGCTCCAGGCATGACCTGATTCAGCGTTGTCCAGACCATCCACGAAGAGTTCGCACACTCGGTGACGGGGTTCAAACATTCCGGCCACTGCTCGGCACCGATGACAATCTTGCCATCGCCGTCGAGGTCGGTCCAGAGGTGGTTGTTGATGAACGAGGTGTAGTTACGCAACTCGGTATCAACCGGTCCACCCACCTTGTCCGTGCGCCAGAAACCCGACTTGGGGAACTGGAACAACGGCAGCATCACGCTGTCGGTGGCCATGAGCTTGAGCGCACTCTTGATGAGCTCTGCACGCTTGGCTGCGTCCGGTTCGTAGTCGGCATTGTGGAGCAGGTCCGACGCTTCTTTGTTGCACCAACCCTGGCTGTTTTGGCCAACGTTGTTGTTTGCTGCAGTCGGAATCTGGTCACAAGTGAAACCTGGCGTGAGGTAACCCGGGTCCGGCGGAGCGGTCGAGATATACATCGCCATGTCGTAGTCAAGGGCCGGCAGACGTTGCTGGAAGTAGCAGGCTGCGTCACAGTTGTCTGCGCGCACTTTGAAGCCCGATGCATTGAGCAGTGGGATCAAATATGCCTGGGTGTTTTCGCGACGGGTGTTGCCCGTGTTGATGATCCAGCGGATGTCTGGGGCTGCTCCGGTCGTTGGATCAATCCAATAACCATCGGCGCCCTTCGTCCAACCGTTCTCCGTGAGGAGAGCGTCGGCAGCTGCCGGATCGTATGCGCCAGCGAATTCGTCGCCGTTGCAGAACGGACCAGGGATCATCGGGCCACACTCCAGCGGCGCTTCGCCACCGAGTGGAACGTAGATCTGCGCAAACAGCGCATTACGGTCGATCGACTTGGAGAATGCCGAGCGGAAGATCGGGTTGGCAAACGGGCCACACTTCTGTTGGAAGTAGAAACCTTCGTAGTCGCCACCGAATTCTTTCTTCAGCGTGATGTTCGGATCGGTAAATGCCTCTTCGATACCACCGAAGAACTGTGGGTACACGAAGTCGACTTCTCCGGCCTTCAACGCTGCAGACTCGGTATCGCTGTCAGCCAGCGGCACCATGACGAGTTGCTTCGTGACAGCCTTGTCGGTACCCCAATACTTGTCGTTGGGAACGTAGACGACCTGGCTTGGGCTCCACGACTTCATCTTCCACGGACGACCCGAGAAACCGATGAAATCTGCAAAGTCTGTCGAAATGTCTTTGGCGTTCTTCACCGATGCTGCTTTGATGAGACCACCAAAGAGACCCTTGTACGGGCCGTACACCGACTTGAACTCAACGACAACTTGCTTGTCACTTGAACCGGCGGCGATCGTCGTGATTTGGTCGTAACCAACCGTCGACAACGAGCCGGGGGTGTTCATGGCAGCTTCGTACGTAGCAGTGAAGTCAGCAACGGTGATTTGCGAACCGTCTTCCCATACTGCGGTCGGAGCGATGTCGTAGGTCACCGTCATACCAGCACTGGCTGGTGGCGTGTAGGTGTAGTCATATGCAACATCGGCACATTCAGCGAGCGTTGGATAAGCAACCGGTTCAGCGGTTGGTTCTGCTGCTGTGTCTTCAGTTACGGCTTCGTCGCCACCACCACATGCAGCAGCGATCAACGAGATCGCGAACAACGCTGCAGTGAGACGGATTACCTTGCTGTGTTTCTTCATGAATTCGACCTCCCCGTCGAATAGGTGGGGCGTCACACCCAGGTTGATGACATCTGAACACTACTCGGCTTCTGTGACAATGGGCTCATCACCAATTGTCTCTCCCCCCGTGCCCGCATGGAGAAAACGGGGTGGTTAATAGGTTTGGCGGCGGTATTGCACGATGCGGGCGAATTCAGTGGAGTCGAGGCTGGCACCACCAACGAGCACACCGTCAATGTCTGGTTGGCGCATGATGTCGGCAATCGTGCCCGCTTTGACGCTTCCACCATATTGAATTCGAATCGCCGCCGATGCCGGGCGTGACGTCACCGCTGCCACTTCTTCGCGAATCGCGGCGATGACCTCTTGGGCTTCACCTGGCAACGCATTCTTGCCGGTGCCAATCGCCCAAATCGGCTCGTAGGCAACGACCATCGACTTCACCTGTTCGCTCGTGCGTTTGTCGAGGGCCGAGCGAATTTGTCGGCGAATCTTGTCGAGGGTGAGACCCGCCTCGTGTTCATCGAGGGTTTCACCGACGCACAGGATCGGCGTCATCCCATACTTCTGCACCGCGGCAACCTTGCGGGCGACGAATTCGTCGGTTTCACCGAACAACTCGCGGCGCTCACTATGCCCGACGATCACGTAGTGCACACCGAGTTTGGCAAGGAACGCCGGCGACACTTCCCCGGTGAAGGCCCCGCGGTCTTCGGCGTGACAATTCTGTGCACCGAGCTTCAGGCGGAGTTGGTCGGCATCGATGAGTGTCTGGATGCTGCGCAAATCGGTGAAGGGTGGATGCACCGTGACCTCGACGGCATCAAAGTCGTCCTTCTGCAGGAGGTACGACAGTTTTTGTACGAACTGAATCGCCTCAAAGTGATTCTGATTCATCTTCCAGTTGCCACTCACGATTGGTGTTCGTTCACCCGCCACGTGGTGCCTCCCTCAGTGCTTGCAAGCCAGGGAGATCGCCATGCTCGAGAAACTCGAGCGCAGCACCGCCGCCAGTCGACACGTGGTCAACTTCGTTGGCGAATCCGAATTGGGCGAGCGCAGCAGCCGAGTCGCCCCCGCCCACGACGGTGAATGCCTTGGTGTCTGCCATCGCCTGAGCCACCGTACGTGTTCCCTTGGCGAAACGCGCGTCTTCGAACACACCCATCGGACCATTCCACAGCACCGAGCGGGCATCCATGATTGCATCGCTGAACGCAGCAGCGGTACCTGGGCCAATGTCCATGCCCTTTGCCCGCTCCGGTAGACGGCGACCGAAGGTGGCGTACACACCGTCGGCGTCGACCCCGATGATGTCCTCGGGGAGCATAATCGACGGGTACTTGGCGAGCAACTGTCGGCAATGATCTACTTGCTCGCGCTCGCACAGCGAGTCGCCCACCGAGTGCCCCGCGGCCGCCAAAAAGGTAAAGCACATCCCACCACCGATGAGCAGTTGATCCACCGTTTGCAACAACGCGGCGATCAAGCCGAGTTTGTCGCTGACCTTTGACCCGCCAACCACTGCGACGAACGGCCGTTTCGGCGCGGTTCGCAAACCATCGAGCACTGCAACCTCGTGTTGCACCAGCCGGCCGGCAGCCGAACGCAACAAGCGGGGCGGCCCGACGATCGAGGCATGGGCCCGATGGGCGGCACCGAATGCGTCGTTGACATAGAGGTCCATCCCCTGCACCAAGTCGGCAACGAAGCCCGCGTCATTGCCTTCTTCGCCTGGTGAAAACCGCAGATTGTCCCGCAACTTCACACCGGGTGCCAGCTCGGTGAGGCGCGCCCGCACGGCATCCATCGAATACTTGGCGGTCACCACACCTTTCGGGCGTCCGAGATGACTTGCGCACACCACGTTGGCACCCCGTTCGGTCAGCCAATTCAGGGTCGGCAGTGCGGCACGAATACGAAAATCGTCGGTGATTTCTCGGGCATCATCGGCACCGGACATCGGCACGTTGAAATCGGTGCGCACGAGCACGGCGGCACCACGCACATCACCAAGATCTTCGAGTACCGGAAGTTTCACGAGTGCTTGATCAGGAAAGAGTTCGGCCGATGTGCACCGTAATATCCGCCAGGCGGCTCGAGTAACCCCATTCGTTGTCGTACCAACCGAGAACTTTTACGAGTGAACCCATGCTCATCGTCAAGTCGGCGTCATAGATGCAACTATGCGGGTTGCCGACGATGTCGCTCGACACGATGGGGTCCGTGCAGTACTGCAGCACCCCCTGCAACCGCCCGTTCGCCGCCGACTTGAACGCTGCGTTGATCTCGTCGACCGATGCAGGTTGTTTCAGGTTGGCAACGAAATCAGTAATCGAACCAGTCGGTAGCGGCACGCGCAATGCCGTGCCGTCGAGTTTGCCCTTCATCGCCTCCATCACGAGGCTCGTGGCGCGCGCTGCACCCGTGGAAGTCGGTGTGATGTTGATTGCCGCCCCACGGGCGCGCCGCAGGTCTTTGTGCGGCCCATCAACCAACATCTGGTCGCCGGTGTACGAGTGCACGGTCGTCATCATTCCGTTGACGACACCGAAAGCATCATCGAGCACCTTGACCAGCGGGACGAAACAGTTGGTCGTGCAACTGGCATTCGACACGACCTGGTGTTTCTTAGGGTCGAAATCGGTGTGGTTGACACCGTAAACGAAAGTGGCATCGGCGCCGGTGGCCGGCGCAGAAATGATGACCACCCGCGCTCCGGCCTCGAGGTGCGCCGCAGCTTTGTCACGCTCCGTAAAAAAGCCGGTCGATTCGATGACGACATCCACACCCAGCGCCTTCCAGGGCAGGTTCTTCGGGTCTCGCTCGGAGAGCACCCGCAGGGTTTTACCATTGACGACAATGCCGTCATCCGATGCCGAAATCGTGTCGGGGAGCACGCCCATGATCGAGTCGTACTTCAACAAATGGGCCATCGTCTGTTTGTCACCGAGGTCGTTGACCGCAACGATCTCGATATCAACGTTGTTCTTGCGAATGGCGCGCCAGAAGCTGCGCCCGATACGACCGAAGCCGTTGATACCCACCCGTACGGTCATGCCCGTGAGCCTAGTTTTTTTCGATGTCGCGATGCGCCACGCGGGCCTCGACCCCGCGATTGGCCAACCGCGAACTCAACGCCTCGGCAATCGCCACCGAACGATGGCGGCCACCCGTGCACCCGACCGCGATGGTGAGGTAACTCCTGCCCTCGCTGCGATACGCCGGGATCAGCGACTCGAATAAACCCTCGATTCGATCCAGAAAATCCTGGGTGGCCCGCTGTTCGAGCACGAACTTGCGGACGGGTTCGTCGAGCCCCGAGAGCGGTCGCAACGCCTCGTCATAGTGCGGGTTCGGGATGAATCGCACGTCGAACACCGTGTCGACGTCGAGCGGCAAGCCGTGCTTGAAACCGAACGACACCACCGAAACCTGCAGCGTGTCGGCGAGATCTTCGAACGAAAAGAGTTCGGTCATCTGGGTCTTGAACTGGGCAATCTGCAGCGTGCTCGTATCGATCACCTTGTCGGCTACTTCACGAACTTGTTCCAGCAGGTCACGCTCATGCTCGATGGCCTCCGAGACCGTGCCGGTTTCGGTGCGCAGCGGGTGTTTCCGGCGTGATTCGGTGTACCGCTTGACCAACGCCGGCGTCGAGGCTTCGAGGAACAAGATCCGCACGTGGTGACCTGCGCTGCGCAACCGTGGCACCGACTTGACGGCGTC
This sequence comes from Ilumatobacteraceae bacterium, assembly GCA_016463775.1. Taxonomy (GTDB): domain Bacteria; phylum Actinomycetota; class Acidimicrobiia; order Acidimicrobiales; family Ilumatobacteraceae; genus F1-60-MAGs027. Next base: position 19,098 of record JAEMQQ010000001.1, read on the forward strand.
GGTCTGTTGCGACGCCACCCCGATGACCAACGCCAGACGTGACGACTTGTCGACCGAAACGCCGGCGAGTTCGACGAACTTGTCAACCAATTCAACGGGCATGTTGTCGACGACGAACCAGCCGAGGTCTTCGAGGGTGTCAGCTGCCTGCGAGCGCCCGGCCCCGGACAAGCCGGTGATGAGCAGAAGTTCTGCCACGGTGTGAGGCTACTGAGGCGGGTGAAAGCGCTGATGTACGGCGTCGGCAACCTTGGCCGGCAGCCACGACAACTCCCCCAGACGTTCGCGTGACACGTGCTTGATGGCGGCGATGCCGCCCAGTTCTTTGACCAGTCTTTCCCTGCGCTGCGATCCGAGACCGGGCACGCCGTCCAATTCGCTGGCGCGCATGCGCTTCGCGCGTCGCTCGCGGTGGAAGGTATTGGCAAAACGGTGGGCCTCGTCGCGAATGACCTGCAGCATGTACAGCGCCTCGCTGCCCCGCGGGATACGCACCGGGTCGCTCTGGTCGGGCACATACACCTCCTCGAAACGTTTGGCGATTGCCGCAACGTTGATCTCATCCTCGAGGCCGAGTTCACGAACCACATCAATCGCCACATTCAGCTGACCCTTGCCGCCGTCGACCAGCAACAGTTGTGGTGGATACGCAAATCGACCCGGTCGTTCACCGCGCTCGGCTGCCGGCGCATCACGCTCGGCAACATAGGCAGACAGCCGCCGTGTCAGCACCTCACGCATGGCGGCGTAATCATCGTTGCCCTTCACCTCTTTCACGTTGAACTTGCGGTACTCGCGCTTTTGTGGCAGGCCGTCCTCCAACACCACCATCGAGCCGACATAGTCGGTGCCGTGCAGGTGGGCCATGTCGAAACACTCGATGCGCAGCGGTGCCTGTGTCAGTTGCAGATGGTCCTGCAATTCTGAAATTGCCCGACTGCGCGCGTTATGGTCGCTGGCCCGGCGCATCTTGTGGCGCACGAGGGCATCGCTTGCATTCTTGGCCACCGTCGCCATGAGCTCGCGGCGATCACCCCGCTGCGGAACCCGAATCTCCACCTTGGAACCGCGATAACGACTCAACAGTTCCTCACAGACCGCAATGTCCGTCGGGTCGCACGACACCATGACTTCCTTCGGCCAACCGAGTGCCGGCTCCTCGGCGTAGAGGTCGACGATGACCCGACGCATCAGTTCGGGCAGTGACAATGCCTCTGCTTTGTCGACGACGTATCCGTTGTTGCCGAGCACCCGACCCTTGCGCACATAAAAGACGTGCACACTGGCCTCGAGTTCTGAGTCGCCGAGGGCGATGACGTCGAAGTCTTCGCCACGCTCACCGACCATGAGTTGACGTTCGAGGGCGCGATCGATCGCACCGAGTCGGTCGCGTAGGCGGGCGGCGTCTTCAAACGCCTCATTCTGCGATGCGAGCGCCATCGCCGACTGCAATTCTTCGCGAATGGCGTCGGTGTCACCACCGAGGAAGCGGATGAGACCCTGCACGTGTTGTTGGTACGTGTCGCGTTCGACCGCCCCCACGCACGGCCCGGAACATTTCTCGATGTGAAACAACAGGCATGGTCGGCCGAGTCGTTCGTGCTGGCGAAACTTGGCGGCGGCACACGTGCGGATCGGGAATGACCGCAGCAACGCATCGAGCGTGTCGCGAATCGCCCAGGCATGCGCGTACGGACCGAAATATTTTCCACCCTTGCGCTTGCGCCCGCGCGTCACACCGGCGCGGGGCCACTCGTCGTCGAGCGTCACCGCCAGGAACGGATAACTCTTGTCATCGCGCAATCGCACGTTGAACCGCGGACGATGCTGCTTGATCAGGTTGTATTCAAGGAGCAGCGCCTCTACTTCGCTGTTGACCTCGATCCACGCAAGATCGGTCGCCGCCGCCACCATCGTCGCGGTGCGGGTATGCAGGGTGGCCGGATCGGCGAAGTAGCTGCCCACCCGTGAACGCAGGTTCGTGGCCTTGCCGACATAGATGATGCGGCCGTATTCATCCTTGAATTGATACGACCCCGGCCCGGTCGGGAGCGCCGAGATGTCAGGTCGTAGCACCAGCTAACCGCGCAGGGCTTCTGCCAAAAAACGCGCGGTGTGGCTCCCCTTCACCCGTGCCACATCCTCGGGAGTGCCTTCGGCAACGATCAGTCCCCCACCATCCCCACCTTCCGGACCGAGGTCGATGATCCAGTCGGCGGTTTTGATCACATCGAGGTTGTGCTCGATCACCAGCACGGTGTTGCCTTGGTCGACAAGTCGCGCCAACACGATCAACAGACGACGAATGTCCTCGAAGTGCAGACCGGTGGTCGGTTCATCCAACAGGTAGATGGTGTGCCCGGTGCTGCGACGGGCGAGCTCACTGGCGAGCTTGACACGCTGGGCCTCGCCGCCTGACAGCGTTGGCGCCGATTGCCCGAGACGCACGTACTCGAGCCCGACGTCCATGAGGGTCTGCAGATGGCGGGCAATGCGGGGCTGGTTGGAAAAGAAACCAACCGCCTCGCTGATCGGCATGTGGAGGATTTCGGCGATGTTCTTGCCCTTGAAGCGAATCTCAAGGGTGTCACGGTTGTAGCGCGCACCCTTGCACACCTCGCATGGCACGTATACATCAGGGAGGAACTGCATCTCGATTCGGATGGTGCCGTCACCGGAACACGCTTCGCATCGACCACCCGAGACGTTGAACGAAAAACGCCCCGGCTGGTACCCGCGCACCTTCGCGTCGGGGGTATTGGCGAACAATTTGCGAATGTCGTCGAACACACCCGTGTACGTGGCCGGATTCGACCGCGGGGTGCGACCAATCGGCGACTGATCCATGTCGATGACCTTGTCCAACTTTTCGATGCCCGTCACACTCTTGTGACGACCGGGCGAATCCTTCGTCTTGTAAATTTTCTGCATCAACGCAGGCAGCAGGATGTCACGGACCAGCGTGCTCTTGCCACTACCCGACACACCGGTGACGGCGACGAAACAACCCAACGGAATGCGCACGTCGATTTGCTTGAGGTTGTGTTCGCGCGCACCCTTGACGACCAGGGCATCCGTGCCGATACTGCGGCGCTTCTTGGGCAGTTCGATTGACCGGCGGCCCGACAGGTATGCCCCGGTGATCGAATTGGCGACTTTCTCGATGCCCTTCACCGCACCGCTGTACACGATTTCACCGCCGTGTTCACCGGCACCCGGCCCGATGTCGACGATCCAGTCGCTGGCGCGGATCGTGTCTTCGTCGTGCTCGACCACCAACACGGTGTTGCCCAGGTCGCGCAAACGGTGCAGCGTGTCGATCAGGCGATGGTTGTCGCGCTGGTGCAGGCCAATCGACGGTTCGTCAAGCACGTACAAGGTGCCGACGAGGCCCGAACCAATTTGGCTCGCCAGTCGAATGCGTTGGGCCTCACCACCAGCAAGGGTGCCCGCCGAACGGGACAAGGCGAGATAGTCCAGACCCACGTCGAGCAGGAAGCCCAGCCGGGCGTTGATCTCTTTGGTGATTCGCTCGGCGATGAGTTTTTCCCGCTTGGTGAGGGTGAGGCCGGCCAGAAATTTTGCCGACTCACCGATAGACATCCCGCAAACCTGCGAGATGGTCAGCGCGTTGACCTTGACGGCAAGCGACTCGGGTTTGAGACGCGCACCCTTGCAGGTGGAGCAGGGCTTTTCGCGCATGTAACTTTCGTATTGTTCGCGCTGGTTCTCGCTCTCGGCGCTCTCGTGGCGGCGCTTCAACCACGGGATGACCCCCTCGAACGCGGTGCTGTACTCGCGCACGCGCCCGTACCGGTTGCGATATTTGACGATGACGTTGTCACCGAGCCCGTACATGACCGTCTTCTGTTGCTTTGCCGACAACTTGCCGTACGGCTTGTCGGTATCGATGCCCTCTTCCTCGGCGACGGCTTCGAGCATGCGCGTGAAGTACATGGTGTGGGCGCTGCGCCAGGGTGCGATGGCCCCTGCCGAGATGCTGAGATCAGGATCGGGGATGACCAGTTCGGCGTCGACCTCGTAGGTGGTACCCAATCCGAGACATTTGACGCAAGCTCCATACGGCGTATTGAAAGAAAAGTTGCGGGGCGCCAATGCCTCGTATGAGGTGCTGCATTTCGGGCAGACGAGTTGCTGGCTGAAATTGAGGATCTCGCTTACGGTTTCGCCCTTGCCCATGATCTCGACCGTGGCGACACCGTTGGCGAGGCGCAAGGCCGTTTCCATACTGTCGGTCAGTCGTCGGGTGATACTGCTCTTGCGCACCAAACGATCGACGACCACATCGATGGTGTGCGCCTCGTAACGCGCCAGCTTGGTGCCGCTTTTTTGAAACTCAGCGATCTCCACCACCGTGCCGTCGACGCGTGCCCGGGTGAAACCCTGGCTCAACAAGTCGAGGAGCAACGAGTCGTATTCACCTTTGCGACCGCGCACGACGGGCGCCAGCACCTGAAACCGGGTGCCCTCCTTCAGTTCCATCACCTGGTCGACGATTTGTTCGGGAGTCTGCTTGGTAAGTTGCGCGTCATCTTCTACGCAGTGCTGGATGCCGATGCGGGCATAGAGCAGGCGCAGGTAGTCGTACACCTCGGTGATCGTGCCGACCGTCGAACGGGGGTTGCGTGACGATGATTTTTGGTCGATCGAAATAGCCGGTGACAGACCCTCGATGACATCGACGTCGGGTTTGTCCATCTGGCCGAGGAATTGTCGGGCGTATGAGCTGAGGCTTTCGACATAGCGACGCTGGCCCTCGGCGTAGATCGTGTCGAAGGCAAGGCTGCTCTTGCCGGAGCCTGAAAGCCCGGTCAGCACGATCAATCGGTCACGTGGTAACTCAAGGTTGATGTTCTTCAGGTTGTGCTCGCGGGCACCCTTGATGATGATCGAGTCGGCCACGGCGCAACGCTAATTCGTCGGACGTGCTTCACGAAGTTCGCGACGCAATTCGCGCACCTCGTCACGTAGTCGGGCGGCTTGTTCGAAATGCAGGTCGGCGGCCGCCTGATGCATTTCTTCCTCGAGGGTCTGCACGAGCCGGGCCAATTCACTCTCCCCAAGTTTGGCGAGGTCACGAATGACCTTGTCGCGCTCACGCGAGGTGCGCCGACCCTTGCCCGGATACGGGGCGGTGTTGTCCGGACGCAGGATCGACAAGATGTCACCGACGGCCTTGCGAATCGTCTTGGGTTCGATTCCGCGTTCGGCGTTGTAAGCCTTCTGTTTTTCACGGCGTGCATTGGTGAGGTTGATGGCCGAGTCCATGGCCTTGGTATGGCGATCGGCATACATGATCACCTGGCCGTCCACGTTGCGCGCCGCACGACCGATGGTTTGGATGAGTGAGGTTTCACTGCGCAAAAAACCCTCCTTGTCGGCATCGAGAATGGCCACCAACGACACCTCGGGCAGGTCCAAACCCTCACGCAGCAGGTTGATGCCGACCAGCACGTCGAATTCCCCGAGACGTAACGCCCGCAGAATCTCGATGCGTTCGATGGTGTCGATGTTGGAGTGCAGATAGCGCACCCGCAAGCCCTGTTCGAGCAGGTACTCGGTCAGATCTTCGGCCATTTTTTTGGTGAGGGTCGTGATCAACACCCGGTCGCCCATCTTGACTCGTTCATGCACGTTGACGATGATGTCGTCGATCTGCCCCTTGGTGGGTTTCACGATGACTTCCGGGTCGATGAGGCCCGTTGGTCGAACGATCTGCTCGACCACCTGTTGGGAGTTTTGCAGTTCGAACTTGGCGGGTGTTGCCGACATGAAAATACATTGGTTGACCCGCTCGAGGGTCTCTTCGAAGCGCAATGGCCGGTTCTCGCAGGCACTCGGCAAACGAAAACCATGTTCGACAAGCGTCGTTTTGCGGGCACGGTCGCCGGCAAACTGCCCGTACAGCTGCGGCACCGCCACATGGCTCTCGTCGATTACCAATAAATAGTCGTCGGGGAAATAGTCGAGCAGCGTGAACGGTGGCTGGCCGGGCTGACGGTCGTCGATGTGCATCGAATAGTTCTCGATGCCGTTGCAATAACCCATTTCTTGGATCATCTCAAGGTCGTAGCGGGTACGCATCCCGAGACGCTGTGCTTCGAGCAGTTTGCCGTTGGCATTGAACCAGGTCAAACGCTCGGCGAGCTCTGCTTCGATACGGGCGATGGCACTGCGCATGCTTTCCTCGCTCGCCACATAGTGGGTGGCCGGAAAAATCAGAATCTCAGTCGGCGTGCTCAACGTTTCGCCGGTGACGGCATCGACGATGCTGATGCGCTCGATGGTGTCGCCGAACATTTCGATACGCGTCACCGACGATTCATAGGCGGGCTGCAGTTCGATGGTGTCACCGCGCACCCGGAAATTACCGCGGGTAATGGCGGTGTCGTTGCGCTCGTACTGCAGATCGACCAGGCGACGCAGGATACTTTGCTGTTCGTATTCGACCCCCTGATGCAGCTCGAGCAGGTGACCCTTGTACTCATCGGGATCACCCATGCCGTAGATACAACTCACCGAGGCCACCACGATCACGTCGCGGCGGGTCAGCAATGCCGCCGTCGCCGAGTGACGAAGCCGGTCGATCTCGTCGTTGATCGAGGAATCTTTCTCGATGAACGTGTCGCTCGACGGAATGTAGGCCTCGGGTTGGTAGTAGTCGTAGTAACTGACGAAGTACTCCACCCGATTATCCGGGAAGAACTCGCGCATTTCTTGCGCCAACTGGGCCGCCAGACTTTTGTTGGGGGCCAGGATCAAGGTCGGACGCTGGATTTTTTCGATCGTCCAGGCGATGGTTGCCGACTTGCCCGAACCGGTGATGCCGAGGAGCGTTTGAAAGCGGTCACCGCGCTCGATGCCGAGGGCCAAGGCGGCGATTGCCTCGGGCTGATCACCAGCCGGGGCGTAATCCGACACCACCTTGAAGGCGTGCTTCGAACGGGTATCTACCACTCGGCGAGCCTACGACTCGGGTGCGCCAGCCACCCGACCCGCGTCGGCTTGCGCCGGTGGCAGGCAGCACATCCAGGCCCACGCTGCCCCCACGTGTCGTGCGAGATCGAGTCGAGACCCGGAGTTGTCGATGATCCAATCGGCCGCCGATCGCCGTGTGCTGCGTGAGGCCTGTCGTGCGATTCTCGCCCGTGCATCGTCGATCGTAAAACCGCGCTGGGCCACCAGTCGTTCCACTGCAATCTCGGGGTCAAGGTCGACCACCAATACTCCGCTCAGTCCGGTGCGGGGGTTTTCGACCAGCAGCGGTACATCAAGAATCACCACCTTGCTGGTGTTGCGATGTTCGTTGATTCGCCGCATCATCTCGTGACCAACGGCCGGGTGAACGATGCGGTTGAGGTCGGCGAGTGCCGACGCATCACCGAACACGATGCTGGCCACGACACCCCGATCGAGATGTCCGCTGGCAGCCAGCACCCGGGCGCCGAATCTTTCGACAATCTGGGCGAACACTTTTTGCCCAGGCAGTTGCAGGTCACGAACGATGGCGTCAGCGTCAACGACCACGGCGCCGTGCGCCGCGAGTTGTGACGACACGAGCGATTTGCCCGAACCAATACCACCCGTGAGACCTACGAGAATCATCGAGGCATCTCGCGCAGACCGGTCGCGGCTACTTTATTTAGGTGTTCGGCGGGCTTTCGGCCTGGAACAACTCGCCCCATGCCGCTTCCCGAGTTGCATCATCGGTGCCCACCCAGTTGCCTTGTTCGTCGGCCTTGAACTGATCGCGGTACTCGGGTGCGAGTTCGCCACCCTCGGCGGCTTGCTTGATCGACACACTGATTCGTCGACGGGCAAGGTCGAGGTCGATGATCTTGACCCACAACTCTTCGCCGGGCGTGACCACTTGCTCGGGTGCTTCGACGTGATGCGTTGACATCTCCGAGATGTGCACGAGACCTTCGATGCCATCTCCCACCTGCACGAACGCACCGAACGGCACGATCTTGGTGACACGTCCGTAGACCAACTGGTTGACGGCGTGCGTTTCGGCAAACGACTGCCAGGGGTCTTGTTGCGTGGCCTTGAGCGACAGGCTGATTCGTTCGCGGTCGCCATCGATTTCCAGGACCTTGACCTCGACCTCGTCGCCGACCTTGACGATTTCGTTCGGGTCGTCGACGTGCTTCCACGACAATTCAGAGACGTGGATGAGTCCATCCATGCCACCGAGATCGACGAACACTCCAAAGGCCACGATCGACGAGACGCGACCCTTGCGTACTTCGCCCACCTTGAGGTTGACGAGGAAGCCGTCACGGCTCTCACGCTGGGTTGCTTCAAGTACGGCGCGACGGGAAAGCACCACGTTGTTGCGCTGGCGGTCGAGCTCGAGGATTTTTGCCTGGATCTTTTGACCGACGTACGGCGCCAGGTCTTTCACGCGACGCAACTCGACGAGCGATGCCGGCAGGAAGCCGCGCAAGCCGATGTCGACGATCAAGCCACCCTTGACTTCTTCGATGACGAGGCCTTCAACGGTGCCGTCTTCGTTCTTGACCCGCTCGACATCTCCCCAGGCGCGCTCGTACTGCGCGCGCTTCTTGGACAGCAGCAGACGACCTTCTTTGTCCTCGAGCGTGAGCACGAGCGCCTCGATCTTTTCGCCGAGCGACACGACGGTGTGCGGGTCGATATCTTGGCGAATCGCCAACTCGCGACCAAGGATGACACCTTCGGTCTTGTAGCCGATTTCCAGCAACACTTCTTCGCGGGTGATACGCACGACGGTGCCGGTCACCAACTTGCCTTCCTTGATTTCGACGAAGGTGTTCGCAAATTCATCGGCGAACGACGCGTCACGCTCGGTGACCTTGCGTGGGATGTAATTGCCGCTTTGGTCAAATGTGCCCATTGCTGCGGCTGGACTCAGAGTTGTATCAGTCATTGGTTGCCTTCGGTGGATGGAAGAGTAGGGATAGGACATTTCCCGTCTCGCGACGGACGGGTCAGGCTACCTTCGCCGCTGCCCAACTGGCCCCCCACGAGGCATTCACCACGAGCGGTACATCAAGTTGGGCAGCATCGTGCATGGCGGTAAGCACCAACTCCCCCACCCGGTCGCGTTCCGCCGTTGCGACTTCAACGATGACCTCGTCGTGGACCTGCAACACGAGCCGGCTCGTGAACCCGCCCTGTTCGAGCTGGTGGTCGATGGCCACCAGCGCCATCTTGAAAATGTCGGCCGCCAAGCCCTGGATACCTGCGTTCATCGCCATCCGGGTGGCCCCGGCCTCGACCTGGCGAATCGGGCTGTGGATGCCCTCGATGTTTCGACGGCGGCCGAACAACGTGGTGGTGTAGCCATCCCGTTTGGCGGTGGCAACCGCTTCGTCCATATATCTCTTCACCTGCGGGAAGGCCGCGAAGTAGGCGTTCAGGATCTCCCTTGCTGCACCGACGTCGATGGCCAAACGTTGACTGAGCCCGTAGGCCTCCATGCCGTAGGCGAGGCCATAGGCCACCATCTTCGCCGTGCCGCGTTGCTCACTCGTCACCGCTGCAACGTCGATCCCAAACACCTGGGCCGCCGTCACGCGATGGACATCGACGCCGTCTTTGAACGCCTGCAGCAGACCTGGGTCCTTCGAGAGGTGGGCGATGCAGCGCAATTCGATCTGGTTGTAATCCGCCACGAGAAATTCGTTGCGTGGTCGCGGCACGAACACCTCACGAAACACCCGACCCGATTCGTTGCGCACGGGGATGTTGTGCAGGTTCGGTTGGTCGCTCGACAACCGACCGGTGCGGGCCACCGTCTGGTTGAAACTTGCGTGAATTCGCTGGTCGGGGGCGATGGTGGCAAGCAAACCTTGGGCGTAAGTAGAGCGCAGCTTTTCGACCTCGCGATACTCGAGCAGCGCATCGATGAACTCGGGCCATTCGCCACGAAGTTTTTCGAGTGATGCAGCGTCGGTGCTCGGCGCTTTCTTGGTCTTGGTTTTCTTGCCACCGGTCAGGCCCCGCTCTTGGAACAACACCGTGGCCAACTGCTTCGTGGAGTTCACGTTGAACTCCTTGCCGGCCAAACCGTGCAGGGTCGCCACGAGTTTCGTGCTGCGCTGCTGCAGGTCGGTAGCCAAGGTCGTCAGACGTTGGGCGTCAACGGCAATACCGACGTGCTCCATCTTGGCCAGCACGCGCACGAGCGGAAGTTCGGTGGCCGCGTACAGCCCCGTGAGTTGCACACTCGCCAACTCGGCCTGCAGCGGCTGGCGGCACAACAGTGCAACCGCTGCCTCACTGGCCGCCGACTGCACCGACAGGTCGTCGGTGTCGGCAGCGAAGTTCAACTGTCCGGTCGGCGCTGCGCCGTTCACGGCGATTTCCCGACCGAGCCAGCGCCTGGCGACCGTTGCGACATCGTACGAACCCGAACTTGAGTCGGCGAGGTACGCCGCAATGGCGGTGTCGTACGCCAGTCGGACAAGGTCGATGTCAATATCAAGTAGCCCGCGCATGGCATTGCGTGCATCGTGCATCACCACATCGCTGTGACGCAGCAATGCCTCGCGCACCTGTTTGTCGGCAAGCACTTCGGCGCTGATCGACGCACAGGTGATCGATCCGTTCACTTCGTGGCCGTTCGAGATGAGCAACGCCTGAATGGCGCTGCGCCCAGGCTCGCCGGCCCATGCGACGGCCAACCCGAGTGGCGCTGCAACAGACAGGAGAGCAACCGCTCGTGGCGCGTCGACCGCATCCACGACCACCGCGATCGGCGCACGGGCGTCGGGCGTCGTGGTTGGCGCGCCGACATCCGGTGACTCTGATGATGCGGCGGGTACCGAGCGTGTGGTCGTGCCCCCGAACTTGGTGAAGAGCGGCTTCCAGCGAGTGGCCATCGTCGAGAACTCAAGGCGAGTGAACACGGCGCGCAGTGCCGCTTCATCGGGTTGCGGCACCCAGGCGGCCTGTCGCAGGGTCACCGGCACGTCCTTGCGCAAAATCATCAGTTGGGCGTTGCGCAACACGCGCTCTCGTGATTCGTGCAGGGCGGCAGACAATTTGGGTGTTTGCTCATCGGCATGATCGAACACCGCAGCGATCGTTTCGTACTTGTTGATCAATTTTGCGGCGGTCTTTTCACCGACACCAGGCACCCCATCGAGATTGTCGCTGGGGTCGCCGCGCAGCGCGGCATACTCGGCGTATTGTGCCGGGGTCACACCCGTGCGTTCTTTGATGCCTGCTTCGTCGTAGAGGGCATAGTCCGACACGCCGCGTTTGTTGTACAACACCCTGATGTTCGGGTCGCTCACCAATTGATAGGCATCGCGGTCTCCCGTGACGATGAGCAATTCATCACCCGGCGCGATCGATGCAGCAACCGTCGCAATGATGTCATCGCCCTCGAATCCGGCGATATCGAGGGTGGCGACACCCGCCGCCACGAGCAGTTCGTTTTTCACGAAATCCAACTGCTGATACAGCGAGTCAGGTTGTTTTTCACGTTGGGCCTTGTATTCGGGTGCGGCCTCGTGGCGGAACGTTTTTTCTTTGCGATCGAACACCACGACGAGCGCGTCAGGGTCATGATCCTTTACCAACGTGACGAACATCGAGCAAAATCCAAAAATTGCGTTGGTGATTTCGCCACGACTGGTCACCATCGTGTCGGGAAGCGCAAAGAAGGCTCGGTAGACGAGCGAGTTACCGTCGAGGACCATCACCTTCATGGAGTTGGTACGGTCTCGCCCTTCAACACCGACTCGGCGACCACGCGCATCGTCAGGCGACCGGCCATTGCCGTCTGCTGAATGAACGTGAACGCATCAGCTTCTTTGAGCCCGTAGGTATCGCCGAGCAGACCTTTTGCCCGATCCAAAATTTTGCGCACCGCGAGGCGCTCGGTGAGTTCGTCAACCTCGGCGACGAGCGCCCTCGTTTCGGCGTAACGGGCCGTTGCCAGTTCGATGGCTGGCACAAGATCGGATTTTTGGAACGGCTTCACGAGGTAGGCCACTGCCCCGGCGTCGCGGGCCTGCTCGACGATCTCTCGTTGGCTGAACGCGGTCAGCATCAGCACCGCACAGATGCCCTCAGCAGTGATTTGTCGCGCCGCTTCGATGCCATCGAGACCGGGCATCTTCACATCAAGAATCACGAGGTCGGGGCGCAGGTTGCGCACCAGCTCAACGGCCTGGTCACCACGACCCGCCTCACCAATCACGACATAGCCCTCTTCTTCGAGCAATTCGCGCAAGTCCAATCGAATGATTGCCTCGTCTTCGGCAATCACTATGGAGGTCACGGCTTGACTCTACGACTCGGGGGTGTGCAGGCGATCAAGCAGGTTGTCTAGTTCACGTTCGCGCAGGGCGATGGTGGCCTCCAGATGGGCGAGGTGGCGGGCAATGGCTACATAGTGGCGTTGGGAATCCCGGTTTTCTGCCTCGGCGCTCGGGGTTTCAGCAACGATCGCCCGCAATTCGGCGTCAGCGGCATCGTCTCGCATGATCGCATGTTGCTCGCGGGTCACCAGCAGGTCGCCACGCAGTTCTTGCAACGTTGCGTTGCAACGGGCCAGGCGATGGCGCACCAACCGCTGTTCAATACCGCTCGGTAACTGCACGCTCATGCCTGACTGAGGCTATGACCCCCTACCGAGTGCCCGAGGTGGGAGTCGAACCCACACACCCTTTCAGGCAACGGATTTTGAGTCCGTCGCGTCTGCCATTTCGCCACTCGGGCAACGCCGTCAGGCTAGTGGGGATCGGAATTGACGTGTCTCGGGCGGTCAATCATCTGCTCCTAGTCTTGCCCTGCAACCTTGAGCCTGACGAGGAGGTCTGTTGCTCGCGTTCATATTTCCGGGACAAGGATCACAGCGCCCTGGTATGGGTCGCCCGTGGTTGGACCACGAAAGTTGGGAGCTCGTCGACGAAGCGTCGTCCATCTCCGGTCGCGACATCGGTCGCCTGTTGCTCGATGCTGATGCAGACGAACTAAAAGACACCCGCAACGCCCAACTCACCACCTTCGTAATCAGCCTCATGGTGCTTGATGCCGTCGAACGACTCGGTGTCGAGCCGAGTATCTGCGCCGGGCACAGTCTCGGTGAATACACCGCACTGACTGCCAACGGTGCGCTGGGTTTTGACGACGGGGTGCGACTCGTGCTCGAGCGTGGCGAGGCCATGCACGTGGCGGGTCAGGCTGCACCAGGGGTGATGTCGGCGGTGCTCGGGCTGGACGACGACCTGGTCGAGGTGGCGTGTCGGCGGGCCGACGACAGCGTCTGGGTCGCCAATTTCAACGCCCCCGGGCAGGTCGTGATCGCCGGCTCGCCGAGTGGTGTGGAAAAAGCGACGGCCCACGCCAAAGAACTTGGTGCGAAAAAAGTGATGAGCCTGCCGGTGTCAGGGGCATTCCATACGCCGATGATGAATGCTGCACGCGATCGTCTGCGGGTCGCCCTCGCCGAAGCGAACCCGCGCGATTCCGACGTGCCGATCGTGTCCAACGTCGACGCGCTCGTTCATCAACGCGGGGATGAGTGGGCGTCGTTGCTCTCGGCACAATTGTGTTCGCCCGTTCGCTGGCGCCAAGTTCTGCTGGAATTGCAGCGACAGTCGATCGCCGGCTACGTCGAGTTGGGCCCAGGTGGTGTGCTCAGTGGCATGGTGAAACGCACGATTCCGGGTGCCCGGGTGCTCAGCGTTTCAACACCCGACGAATTGGACACACTGCTCGAATGGGTCAGTCAGGTCAGCCCGCCGAAGGTCAGTCAGCATGATGGCGAGCATCTTTTCGTCGTTGAGCGTCTCGTCGTGAGCCCCGCTGCCGGGATTTTTTCTCAACGCACCGATGTTGCGGATGGATCCTTGATCGAGGTCGGCACCGTGCTCGGCCACATTGGGGACGTGGAAGTTCGTTCACCGTTCGCCGGCATCCTGCAGAACTTCATCGCGCACGAAGGCGAGCGGCTCACGATGCGCGAACCAGTCGCTTGGCTGCGGACCCACTGATGGCCGGTGGACGCATCATCGGTTGGGGTACTGCCCTGCCCGACAAAGTCGTCACGAACGACGACCTTGCGGCGATGGTGGACACCAGCGACGAGTGGATCACCGAACGAACGGGGATCAAGCGTCGGCACATCGGTGGCTCCACCGCGTCGCTCTCGATTGCCTCGGGGCACAAAGCGCTATCGATGGCCAAGGTCGACCCAGCCTCGATCGATTGTTTGGTGCTGTCCACGACCACGCCCGATCGCACCGTGCCGGCCACCTCGGCAACGGTGCAGAACGCGTTGGGTCTGCGCTGCGGTGCCTTCGATGTGAACGCCGCCTGCTCAGGCTTCGTATATGCCTACGTCGTTGCCCATGGTCTGCTCGCGATCGGGGCCAAACGCGTGCTCGTCATCGGAACCGACACGCTGTCGCGCATCACCGACTGGAACGATCGTGGCACGGCAATCCTGTTTGCCGACGGCTCTGGTGCCTGCATCGTCGACGCCACACCCGATGCTGGACAACTACTCGGCTGGGACCTCGACGCTGACGGCTCACTGGAACATTTGCTGTACGCCGAGGTTGGCGGCTTCCTACACATGGATGGCAAGGAAGTATTCCGACGCGCTGTGCGCATCATGGTGGACTCGGCTAAGAAGTCCCTGCACAAAGCGGGTCTTACCATCGATGATGTGAAACTGTGTGTTCCCCACCAGGCGAACCTGCGCATCATCGAAGCGGCGTGTCGTCAACTCGGCATTCCGATGGAACGCACGGCAGTGACTTTGCACGAGACAGGCAACACGTCTTCGGCGTCGATACCACTCGCCCTCTTCGACGCCGCCGATCGCAGTCGTTTGAGCAATGGTGACGTGGTATTGCTCGTCGGGTTCGGGGCGGGGATGACCGCGGCAAGTGCCCTCATCGAATGGCGACAGCCGTGAGTCGTGTCGTGCTCGTCACCGGTGGCAGTCGTGGCATTGGCTTGGCCACCGCCCAGCGCTTCGCCGCACTCGGCGACAACGTCGCGATCACCTACAACACGACCCCACCGTCGGGTGATTTTTTTGCCGTGCAGTGCGATGTCACCAAGCAGGCCGACGTTGAGCGCGCATTCGCCGAGGTGGAAGCCAAGTTCGGCCCGGTGGAGATCCTGATTTCCAACGCTGGCATCACCCGTGATGGTTTGTTGCTGCGCATGAAAGAAGCCGACTTCGCCGAGGTGATCGACGCCAATCTCACCGGCGCATTCCGGGTTGCCAAGCGCGCCACGCAGACCATGTTGCGGGCCCGCAAGGGTCGGATCATCTTCGTGTCGAGCGTGGTCGGCCTGCTTGGTCAGGCGGGTCAGGCGAATTATGCAGCGTCGAAAGCCGGTCTCGTGGGCTTTGCTCGATCACTCGCCCGTGAACTGGGCAGTCGCAGTATCACGGTGAATGTCGTGGCGCCGGGGCCCGTCGACACCGACATGACGCGCACACTCGGTGCAGAAAAATTGGCGGCGTTCGCCCAGCTCGTGCCCCTCGGTCGTATCGCGACAACCGACGAGATTGCTGGTGTCATTACGTTCCTTGCGTCGACTGATGCGGCGTACATCACGGGGGCAGTCATTCCGGTTGACGGCGGTCTCGGTATGGGTCATTAGCCGCGGCTCATTCGGTAGGCTGAGGGCACCGAAGGAGGTTCCGTCGTGAGCCAAGATTTATTTGACCGTTTCACCAAGTGTGCAGTCAGTCTGTTGTCAGTCGATGCCAGCAAGGTCACCCGCGCGGCGCGCTTCAAGGAAGATCTCGAGGCCGACAGCCTCGACCTCGTTGAATTTGTGATGGCACTCGAAGAAGAGTTCGGTGTCGAAGTGCCCGAAAAAGAATTGGAGGGCATCACCACCGTGGGTGAAGCCTTCGACATCGTCGCCGCCAAGACGAAGTAGCCCTCCCCAATGCAGGGAGCGGGACACCGTGTAGCGATCACCGGCTACGGCGTGCTGGCCCCATGCGGCATCGGCAAGACCGCATTCTGGCAAGGTCTGCTCGGCCCCGGAATCACCGACGCCAAAACGGTGCACATCGCCGACTGGGACCCATTGCCGTATTTTTCGAATCCGAAGGAAGTTCGTCGCGCTGATCGTGTCGAGCAATTTGCCCTCGCCGCTGCGCACGAGGCGCTGTTGCAGGCGGGCCCGTTGCCCTACGAGCTCGGTCGCATCGGCACCATCGTCGGCACAGGAATCGGCGGTCTGCGCACGCTCGAAGACCAGGTGGTCACCCGGGTGGAAAAGGGCGAACGTCGTGTCTCGCCATTCTTGGTGCCAATGATGATGTCGAATGCCTGCAGTGCGGCAATTTCCATGCGCTACAACCTGCAGGGGCCGGCCGAAACCATCTGCACTGCCTGCGCTGCTGCCACGCACGCCATCGGTTATGCCGCCCGGCTGATCGCCTGGGGTCGGTGTGATGCCGTAGTCACCGGTGGTGCTGAATCAGCAGCCACCATCACTGCGGTCGCCGGCTTCGTCAATATGACTGCATTGTCGAGCAGTGGATGCAGCAAGCCATTCGATGCGACTCGCGACGGTTTCGTGTTCGGCGAAGGTGCGGCAATGTTCGTGATCGAACGTTACGACCTCGCTGTTGCGCGCGGCGCCGTCATCCTTGCCGAGATCCTCGGCGCGGCGAGCAACGCCGACGCCCATCACGTGACCGCACCCGCACCTGGTGGGGTTGGTGCGATCGCCTGTATGCAACTCGCCCTCGACGATGCCGGGCTGCAGGTACACGACATCAAACAAATCAATGCCCACGGCACGTCGACACCGCTGAACGACCGCGCCGAGGCCGAGGCAGTCGCCAAACTGTTCGGTTCACCAACGCCACCAGTCACCTCCATCAAGGGTGTGACTGGTCATCCGCTTGGTGCGGCTGGCGCATTGGAGGCAGCCGCGGTGCTGCTGTCGTTCGAACACGAACTCATTCCACCGACCGCCAATACGACCACCCTTGGTGATGACGTGCAGTGCGACATCGTGATGGGCGCACCGCGCGCCTGGACACCGGGCCCGACCATCTCGAACAACTTCGGTTTCGGTGGACACAACGGCTCGGTCATCATCGCGCCAGTGTCGTAACCAGACGCAACCCGATCGGCGCGCCGACTAACGGTCGACGAGCACGAACATCAACTCGCATTCGCAGGCCACGGCGCCATTGACGCTCGCGACACCCGTTCCTTTGCCGGCGCGGGCGCTCATTCGCCCGAGTTCCACCCGAATGATCAACTCGTCGCCGGGCACCACCTGGCGGCGAAAACGGGCAGAGTCGAGCCCACCGAAGAGCGGCAACTTGCCTGCCCGGGCAGGGTCGCTCAGTATCGCGTAGGCACCGACCTGGGCGATTGCCTCACACATCAGCACGCCGGGCAATGTCGGTCGCGACGGAAAGTGCCCGGGGAAAAACCATTCGTCGCCGTGCAACTTCCAGCGTCCGACGGCACTGGTGCCGACCACCAACTCATCGATGATGTCGACGAACAAAAACGGCGGACGATGCGGCAGCACCGATGCGGGTAGCGCGAATTGCGTCATGTCGTCATTTGCCCAGTGCGGCGAGGAAGACCTTGGCCGTATCTTTCGGCGAAACCTTGTACCAGGCGTGCACGATGACGCCCTTACCGTCGATCAAAAATGCAGATCTTTCGATGCCCATGTATTCGCGACCGTACATCGACTTTTTTTTCCACACCTTGTAGGCCTTGGCAACGACATGCTCCTCATCGGCAAGCAGTGGAAACCCCAGCGAATATGTGGCGTCGAACTTCAGTTGTTTGGCGGGCGCATCTGGGCTGATGCCGACGATGACCGCGCGACCGACCTGGCCGCGTATTTCGCTGAGCAGACACGACTGCTGGGTACACCCCGGGGTGTCGGCCTTCGGATAAAAATACAGCAGGACCTTGCGCTTGGCGAATTCCTTCAGCGACCGCTTGTTGCCGTGTTGGTCGAGGAGGGAAATTGCCGGTGCCTTGTCCCCTGTTTTCAGCATGACAAGAAACTACCCCTCGGTCGTCGTTGCGGGTTGATCGATGGCCGTCCGCACTTCGGCGATGTAACGACCGACGGCATCAACACCCTCATCGAGCAGTCGGCGCATGACCGATGCACCTTGAATCACGCCGTCAGCAATCGTGCAGGCTTCGTGTGCCTGGCGGGCATCAGAAACACCGACACCGACGAGAACCGGCAGGTCGGTCACCTGCTTGACCCGCCGCGCAATCGTGGTGGCACTGGCCGACAGCGATTCGCGCTCCCCGGTGACACCAAGCAAACCCACGGCGTACACGAACCCCCGCGATCGATCGGCGATGCGCGCCAGTCGCTCGTCGGGTGCGGTTGGCGCCGCCAACATCACCGTGGCGACACCCGCAGCATCAGCTGCGGCACACCAATCAACCGACTCTTCCAACGGCAGGTCGGGCACGATGGCACCCCGCACCCCGGCAGCGCTGATGGTCTGGGCAAAACGCTCGTGACCTGCCCGAAACACCGTGTTGTAGTAACACATCACCACGATGGGTACCTCTACGTCGAGCTCGCGGATGCCGTCGAGAATGCCGTTCAGGGTCGCCCCGCGCCGCAGTGCTTCGCTTGATGCACGCTGAATCACGGGGCCGTCCATGATCGGATCGGAAAAAGGGATACCCACCTCGATGGCGTCGGCACCGTTGGCCACCGCCACACGTATCGCGTCGATCCAGCCAGCCGAGAAGCCGGTGATGTACGGCACCAGAATTTTTCGACCGCGACTGCGCACCTCGTGCAAATGCTTCGCCAGCAAAACTGCTGCCATCGGCGACTACCGTGTCGTTTTGAGCGTCGCGTCGAGTGTCGGCCCAAGAATCTGCATCATCTGTGCGACATCTTTGTCGCCACGACCGGACAAATTCATGAGCACCGTGGCACCCTGCATGTGCGGTGCTTCCCTGGCAATCCAGGCCACCACGTGCGCACACTCGAGCGCCGGGATGATGCCTTCTGAGCGGGCCAACAACTGGAACCCGGCCACCACTTCGGTATCGGTGACACTCGGATACTCGGCGCGACCAATCGACGAGAGGTACGAGTGCTCAGGCCCGACACCCGGATAGTCGAGCCCGGCAGAAATCGAGTGGGCCTCTTGCACCTGGCCCTCTTCGTCTTGCATGAGATAGCTCTTCATCCCGTGCACGACACCCGGCACTCCGCGACCGACCGCTGCCCCACCCGCCGGCTCGACGCCCACGAGGCGTGCTTGCGTATCGACGAAGCCGCTGAACATACCGATGGCATTCGAGCCACCACCGACACAGGCAGTGACGACGTCCGGGTCGCGGCCCGTGAGTTCGCGCATCTGCACACGCGCTTCGTCACCGATGACGCTTTGAAATTGACGCACCATGAAGGGGTACGGGTGTGGCCCCATCACCGAACCAAGGCAGTAGTACGAATCTTCGACGCTGGCGACCCAGTCGCGCATCGCCTCGTTGACCGCGTCCTTCAAGGTGCGACTTCCCGATTGTGCCGACTCGACTTCGGCACCAAGCAACCGCATGCGAAACACGTTCAGCGCCTGGCGCTCGACATCGACTGCACCCATGTACACCTTGCAGGTGAGCCCCAGCAGGGCGGCAGCCGTCGCTGCTGCAACACCATGTTGGCCGGCACCCGTTTCGGCGATGAACCGTTGCTTGCCCATGCGTTTGGCGAGCAGTGCCTGGCCGAGCACGTTGTTGATCTTGTGCGAACCGGTGTGGTTGAGGTCTTCGCGCTTCAAGATCAGACGAATGCCGAGTTGGCGTCCGAGATTATGACATTCGGTGAGAATCGACGGACGTCCGGCGTACTCACGCAGTAGTCGGTTGAGTTCGGCGCGAAAGGCCTCATCATTCCAGGCCTCGATGAAGGCCCGCTCAAGTTCTTGGCAAGCCGGAACGAGGGTTTCGGGCACGTACTGTCCGCCGAATTCACCGAAACGTCCTTGTGCGGTGGGCGGTGCGAGTGCAGTCACGCCTTTACTGTACAAGTGCGTCGAATGCCGCCACCGCACTTTGCACGAAACGACGCACCTTCGTGGCGTCTTTGCGACCAGGTTCACGTTCGACACCGCTACTGACATCGACACCGTACGGTCGCACCCGCGCGATGCCAGCCGCAACGTTGTCGGGCGTCAGACCGCCCGAGAGCACGCAGCGAACGGCCGGCGGCACGTTGTCGAGCAGTGACCAGTCGTACGCCGTGCCGGAACCCGGCTCAGGCGAATCGAATAGCACGAGGTCGGTGCGATACAAATCACACTGGTCGGCCTCGCGAGAACCCGCCACGACGGCCTTCATCACCCACCCGATTTCTGCCGTGGCTTCATCCACCATCTTCACGGACTCGCGTCCGTGCAACTGCGCGCCGCGCAAACCTGTGTCACGCATGATGCGGGTGATCGTCTTGAGATCATGATCACGGAACACGCCCACCGTCATGATTCCTGGTGGCAGTCGTTTGACGATGTCAGCAACCTTGCCAACGGCAACCTGGCGCTTCGACGGCGCGAAGATGAAGCCCAGAGCGGTGGCGCCCATCGCAACACTGAGCAACGCATCTTCTTCGTTCGTGATACCACAGATTTTCACGAACATGATGCCTACGAAGGTAGTGCCACCCGCAATTCTTCGACTGCTTTTGGGCGGTCGCGGGCACGCACGAGGTGTTCGCCGACGAGCACCCCGCGATACCCCGCCGCTGCGCATCGACGAGCATCGGCGGGCCCCGTGATCCCCGACTCGGCCACCGCCACCACGTCGGTTGGTATGTCAGCCGCCAGCCGCACCGCCCGTTCGGTGTCAACGCTGAACGAATGCAGATCCCGCTGGTTGACGCCGATGAAGGTGGCCCCCACGGCCAACGCACGCCGCAATTCACCGTCGTCGTGCACCTCGACGAGGGCATCCAAACCCACCGAGTGGGCAACGTGGTGCAGATGGCCCAACTCGCGATCAGTCAATGCTGCAACGATGAGCAACACGGCGTCGGCACCCATCAACTGCGCGTCGAGCACATCATGCTCACAGACGGTGAAATCCTTGCGCAAGACGGGCAGCGTCACGCTGTTGCGGGCGGCAAGCAGATCGGCCGTGCTGCCGGCAAAGAACTGCTCATCGGTGAGCACCGAAAGACACGACGCCCCACCTCGGGCGTACTCACGTGCTAAATCGGCGGGGTCGATGCTCATGTCGATGTCACCCTTGGATGGCGAGCGACGTTTGATCTCGGCGATCACCGCGAGCGTGTCGTATTCGGTCAACGCCCGCACGAACCGACCCGCTGGCGCAGTGCCTGCCTTGGCGCGCAGGGCGTCGAGGTCACGGGTGTCGTTTGCGGCGCGCTGGCGATGATGGGCGATGATGCCGTCGAGGTACGTCACGGGAATCAGAAACCAAAACGTGTCAAAAAATATCCAAGCAGACCATCGATGGGCACCCGCTCTTGGGTGGTCGTGTCACGGTCGCGGACCGTCACCGCGTTGTCGTTGAGCGTCTCAAAGTCGACGGTGACACAACATGGTGTTCCGATTTCATCCTGACGGCGGTAACGCCGGCCTATCGCCTGGGTTTCGTCGAAGTCACACATGTACCGCACCGCCAGCGTGCGAAAGACCTGTTCGGCCACCGGTGACAGCGTGTCTTTTTTGCTGAGCGGCAAGACGGCGATCTGGTACGGGGCGATCCGTGGATGCAGGCGCAACACCGTGCGTGTCTCGTCATTGACCACGTCTTCGTCGTACGCCGCCAACAAAAACGCGGCCATCGTGCGGTTGACACCCGCGGCAGGTTCGACGACGTACGGCACATAACGCTCGTTGGTCGTCGGGTCGAAGTAGTCGAGGCGTTGGCCCGACTGTTTGGCATGTTGGGTGAGGTCATAGTCGGTGCGTTGCGCGATGCCCTCCAGTTCCCCCCAGCCCCAGGGAAACATGAATTCGATGTCGCAGGTACCCGCCGAGTAATGCGACAACTCGTCTTTGTCGTGCTCCCGCAGGCGCAGCATTTCGCGCGGAATACCGTGCGTCACGTACCACTCGAGGCGTTCGCTCTTCCAATAGGCGTACCACTGCGCGCTGTCTGCTGGTGGTACGAAGAATTCCAGTTCCATTTGCTCGAATTCACGGGTGCGGAAGATGAAATTGCCCGGCGTGATCTCGTTGCGGAATGACTTCCCAACCTGGGCGATTCCGAACGGAGGCTTCTTGCGACTCGTGGACAGCACGTTGGCAAAATTGACGAACATCCCCTGTGCCGTTTCCGGACGCAGGTACACGTCGGCACCCGCCCCCTCGACGGGCCCGGCCTGGGTTTTGAACATCAAATTGAAGGCCCGTGCAGCGGTGAACGTGCAACCCTGCATTTTTTCGGGACAATCACGACTCTCGAGTTGATCTTCGCGGAAGCGTCGCTGGCACACGGTGCAGTCCACGAGTGGATCACTGAAGTTCGCCAAGTGACCACTGGCCTCGAAGGTCTGCGGTGGGTTGAGAATGGCGGCGTCAATCAGTACGACATCGTTGCGGGTCTGCACCATTGCGCGAATCCAGGCTTCTTTGACGTTGCGCAGCATCAGCGCCCCGAGTGGGCCGTAGTCGTATGACGAGCGGAACCCGCCATAAATCTCGGCACTCGGGAAAGCGAAGCCCCGACGCTTCGCCAAGTTGACGATTTGCTCGAGATCCTTTGCTGGCATTGCGTAGATGCTACTCGTCAGCCAAGTTGCGGGGTTTCAAATAGTGACGACGAACGAATGCGGCGTTCGAGATGATGCTCCATCGCGCGGCGCCCGATCGCGACAACTTCGCGCACCACCGAGTCTGGCGTGTCGACACGTCCCAACGTCACGGCAATGCGCCCACCGAGCACGTCCTGTATCACGACGAGCGCCTCCGCCGACACCGTGCCACCCCGACGGTGCGCCAGACACTGTGCACCACCGGCGCTCACGTCATAGGCGACCAACTCTTGCGATACGCCACACACGACGCAACGATCGACGCACGGCCCGACGCCTTCTTCTTCGAGGAGCCGAAACTGCAGGGCCGGCAGAATCAGCGGCTGATAGTGCACGTTCAGTTGCCTGAGTGCACCGACCAACATGCGGTACAAATGTGGACTGGGCGACCGATCGTGGGACAACTGCTCGACGATCTCGCACATTGCCAAACCGTCGGTGCTCGCCTCGAGGTTCGCCCGGGTGGAGGTGGCGATCTCCACCAACTCCACCTGATTCACGATGTCGAGTTCGCGGCCGCGGTAGAGCTGCACCTGCACGTGGCTCATCGGCTCGAGGCGTGACCCGAAGCGCGAACTCGTCTTGCGCACGCCCTTGGCCACCGCGCGCACCTTGCCCGAGTCTTGGGTGATGAGCGTGACGATGCGGTCGGACTCGCCCAATTTATGGGTGCGCAGCACCACGCCGACGTCGCGATACACCGGCATTATGAATCAACACCACCGAAACGGCGATCGCGGCGCGTGTAGTCGTTGATCGCCATCTCCAGATGCTCGGCATCGAGGTCGCGCCACGGAGTATCAAAGAACACGATCTCGGCATAGGCCAGTTCCCAGACGAGGGATTGGGGCATCGTGTCCGGTGGGCCGAGGATGATGACGAGGTCGGGTTCTGCGGGTGCCGGCGCGCTCAGGGCGGCGGCCAGTCGGTCTTCGGTAATTTTCGTCACCTGCGCCACCCGCGTGGCTGCGTCGACCAGACGCTGCTTGCCGTCGCTGTTGAGATCGACGATCACGGTGACTCCGGCGGCCAGCACCACGACGCGCTCGGCATAGTGCACACCACCGCACGAATCAACGAGCAGCGACCGCACATGGTCGGCAGACGACGGGCTCACGGTGTCGGGGCTGGCGGTGTCGGGGCTGGTCGTGGCCGGAATGATCGTCACCCACGCAGCCCCACCGGTCTTGACGGCTTGCGCAACCACGGCAATCCGTTGTTGCCAGTCGGCAACCGACGAATTCGCCCAATCGCGCAACGAGCCGGCACACAACATCACGTGCGACAGTGTCGAGGATGCAGTCACCTCTCCATCCTCGCATTTGCAAGTAGTTTCAGTTGCACATCATGGGTGTATCTGGCGTCGCCCCACCCATCATTGGCCCGCACGTGGCGTGCATCATGGACGGCAACGGTCGCTGGGCCAAACGGCGTGGTCTGCCCCGCACAGCCGGCCACACCGCCGGTGAAGAAGCGCTTGCAATGACCGTGCGTAATGCAGCACAACGCGGCGTCGGCTGGCTGACAGTCTTTGGTTTCAGCACAGAAAACTGGGTGCGTCCGGCATCCGAGGTGCGTCACATACTTGGTTTGCACCGCAAGTTATTCGGACGTATTAAAGACCTGAATGAGAACAACGTCCGTGTCAATTGGATCGGGCGGCCGTTCGATGAGCCCGGATCTCGCACACCGAGCGCGATACAAAAGGCAATCGCGCAGGCCATCGACGACACGAAGCACAACACCGGCATGATGCTCACCGTGGCGTTCGACTACGGCAGTCGTGCCGAGATTACCCGTGCCGCACGACGCGCCGCCGAACACAACGACCCGATCTCCGTCGCGACGCTGGCCGACGAACTGTACGACTCGCGACTTCCCCCGGTTGACCTGCTCGTGCGCACTTCGGGTGAAAGTCGCATTTCGAACTTTCTGTTGTGGCAGTCAACGTCGGCCCGCGTGTACTTCACCGATTGCTCGTGGCCCGACTTTGATGCCCACCAGTTGGATCAGGCTCTGGCACTGCTGCGGCGTAGCCCCGCATGACGCCAGCCGCCCAAAAAGCGTCCGGCCTACTCGAACGAGTCGTCGCCCTCCTGCCCCACGCCGAGCAGCGTGATGGCCAAACCGACATGGTGCAGCATGTCGCCGATGCCATTGACACCGGTTCCTCGGTCGTCGTGCAGGCCGGTACTGGTACGGGCAAGACGCTCGGTTATCTGGTGCCGATACTGGCCGCCGGTCAGACGGCGATCATCGCCACCTACACCAAGGCGCTGCAAGACCAACTCGCCAGCGTCGATCTGCCGCTGCTGCAGGCTGCGTGCGCAGCAGATGACGACTTGGCATTCACGTGGGCGGTGTTGAAGGGTCGCAACAACTACGTCTGTCGTCAACGTGTGTCAGAAATCGAAACCGGCCATGACCAACTACCGCTGACTGACGTACCGCGCGACGTCGCGCGCGAAATTCGTCAACTCGTCGAATGGACGGCGACCACCCCGAGCGGTGAGATCTCCGATGTGCCCTTCATCTTCGGGGATGCAGCCTGGCGCAAAGTGAGCCTCGGTTCCGACGAATGCCCGGGGGCCAGCAAGTGTCAATTCGGTGAGACATGCTTTACCGAACGGGCGCGTGAAAATGCCGGGAATGCCAACGTGGTGGTGGTCAACTTCACGCTGTACGGGCTCGACCTCGAACAAGAGCGCCGGTTCCTCCCCGATCATGATGTCGTCGTGTTCGATGAGGTCCATGAATTGGAGGACGTCATCAGCGACACGTCGTCGGCCACGATCACCGCCCGCATGCTGGCAGCGGCCGCCGAAACTGCGCGGGCCGCCATGACCAGCCAAAAACTGCCGAACGCACTCAACAAATCCGCCAAGGAACTCGACGAAGTACTCGGTCGATATGCAGGTCAACGCCTGAGCCAACCATTACCGACCGACATCGACGGCACGTTGCGTAATGCCAACACCCAATGCGGGGAGATTCTCGAGAAGTTGCGGGCCGCCACCAACGAAACACCCGAGCAGCTCCGCGCCGCCTCAGCCATCGGGCGAATGGTCGATGCGCTGAACAAGGTGCTCATTCCCGGCTCGAACGTGGTTGCCTTCGTTACCGATGTGCGGGGGGCCCCGCGACTGACGGCAGCACCCAAACGTGTCGACCATGTGCTGAGCTGCGTGTGGGCCGATACCACGGCGATTCTGACGAGTGCCACGATTCCGCCAGGGCTTCCCCAGCGCCTCGGTCTGCCTGTGGCTGCCGACGACATCATTCGGTTACCGAGCCCGTTCGACTACAAGCGCCAGTCGCTGCTCTACCTCGCCGACGATCTGCCGGTGCCGAACGCACCCGACCGCGGCCCGCGACTCCAGGAACGAATTCGTGAACTCATCACGATGTCCGACGGGTCGGCACTGGTCTTGTTCACCAGTTGGACGGTGCTGCGCGATACGGCGGCCGCCCTCGACGGTCAACTGGGTGACGGCATCACGATGTACGTGCAGGACGACATGCCCAAGAAAGCGCTGCTCGATGCGTTCCGTACGAACACCAAGTCGTGCCTGTTCGCCACACGCGGCTTTTTTCAGGGCGTCGACGTTCCTGGTGACGCGTTGCGTTTGGTGATCATCGACAAGGTGCCGTTCCCGGCGATGAACGACCCGTTGCTCGACGCCCGACGCGAGGACGTCGGCGACCGATCGTTCATGGTCATCGACGTGCCGATCGCAGCAGCGGCACTCGCGCAGGCTGCCGGTCGATTGATTCGAACGGCGACCGACCACGGGGTCGTTGCGATACTCGACCCACGGTTGTCCCAGAAGCGCTACAAGAGTGCCGTACTCAGCGGCGTGCAGCATTTGCCCGAGACGAGTCGTCTCGTGGAGGTCGAGGATTTCTTCGCCAAGCGGTCAGTTGCCTGATTTGAATCGATAGCCAAGACCCCGCGCAGTCGTGATGAACACCGGCTCGTTGGGGCTGTCCTCCAGTTTTACGCGCAGTCGGCGAATGTGGGCGTCGACCAACCGACTGTCACCCAGATATTCGTAGCCCCAGACGCGTTCAAGTAGTTGATCGCGGCTCAACACCACGTTGGGGTGATCGGCAAACTCGATGAGCAATCGCAACTCGGTTTTGGTGAGCGCCAGTTCGACACCACCCTTCAGCGCGATGCCGGCCTCACGGCGTAATTCGATGTCGCCGAATCGCGAGATGTCCGGCATGCGTCCCGAGGTTTCCCGCACGAGACGCCGCAATGAAGCCCGAATTCGCGCCGCGAGTTCTTTCGTGTTGACGGGCTTCGTCAGATAGTCGTCCGCCCCTGCCTCGAGACCCGCCACCAAATCGTGGGTGTCGGCCTGCGCCGTGACCATGATGATCGGCACGCTGCTCTTCAGGCGGATCTCACGACAGACCTCGAACCCGGAGAGATCGGGCAGTCGCAGGTCGAGCAGCACCAGATCTGGTTGCTCGCTGAGCACCATTGCCAACCCGACCCGTCCGTTCGGTGCCGCCACCACGTCGTAGCCCTCATCTTCGAGCGCCAACCCGAGCGCCACCCGAATGCTCGGGTCGTCTTCGATCAACAGAATCTTTGCCATACCCGTGCAGTCTGCCAAGTTCGGCGGCTTTGTTACACAAAACGCACAGGTTCAGCACCGGTACGTCAAACGCATGGGGCATTCTTGCTCTGAGCCGGCGTGGGTCATGCTCCCCCTTGATCCCGCCGGCTCAGAGTTTCCCCCCAGTGACAGATGCGGGTTCTGCGCCATGCTGTAGTGGTGTCCGACCTGGTCAAACCACCCTCGGCAAGTTTGCGGTTGCAGGCTCTGCGCCCCCGCCTGCGCACCCGAATCATCGCGTATTTTTCGCTGGCGACGTTCGTCGGTGTGGTGATGTTGAGCATCGTGACCTTCGCGGTAACGCGGAATTATCTTGTCGACACCGCAACTACGTCTGCCCGGGCCCAGGCGATCACGAATGCCCAGCTCGTTCGCTCGCTCATCGGCACCTCGCGAACCGATACCGGTGAAGTGGTCACCAATCTGCGCACCGAGTCCGGCGGTTTTGCCGTGCTGCATCTCGGCACCGAGGATTTGTTCTATGCCCAAGCCCCGTTGCGTTTCACACAGTCGAACCTGCCGTCGGACTTCGTGCGCAACGCCATCGCCGGTACGAGCGGTGTGCAGCGGGTGAGTTTTTCGGGGCGTCCCTACGAGGCAGTAGCAATCTCGATTCAGGCGATTGATGCGACCTACTTCGAGGTGTTTCCGATCAGTGATGTGGCCGACACGCTGGGCACGATTCGCTCGACACTGATCGCCACCGTTCTGGCCATCACGCTCGTGGCGGGTGGATTGGGATTTTTCCTGAGCGGCAACGTGTTGTTGCCACTGCGCCGCGTCACCCAGGCAGCCAGCACGATTGCCGGCGGGGCGTTGGCTACACGCCTCTCGCCCGAAACCGATCCCGACCTGCAGCAATTGGTCGCCAGTTTCAACGGCATGGCTGATGCCGTGCAAGAACGAATCGAGCGAGAAGAGCGGTTTGCCAGCGATGTGAGCCATGAATTACGTTCACCGATCACCTCGCTTGGCGCTGCGGTCGGGGTGTTGCAAGGGCGTGCCGAGGAACTCTCCGAGCGCAACCGCACCGCGTTGGAAATCATCGCCACACAGGTTCGCCGCTTCGATCGCACGGTGATGGACCTGCTCGAACTCAGTCGCCTCGACGCGCGGGCCGGCCAGGACCAGCCCGAGGAGACCCATCTGATGCAGCTCGTCGAACGAATCGCCGTGCGTCACGGCTACGGCGAGGTGTTGGTGGTGTCCGATCTCGGCACGGACGATGTCATCGTGGTCGACAAACGACGCATCGAACGGGTGCTCCTCAACCTTCTGGACAACGCCCGCGATCATGCCGGTGGTGCATCGGACATCCTGCTGAGCAGCAACGACAACGAAGTGCTGATCATCGTCGATGACAACGGTGCCGGTATCGGTGTAAGTGAACGAATTCGTATCTTCGAACGTTTCGCCCGCGGTACGGCGTCACGTAATTCGATCGGCAGCGGATTGGGACTCGCCATTGTTTCTGAACATGCGCGCGCCATGGGTGGTCGTGCGTTCGTCGACACCTCCCCCAGCGGTGGTGCGCGCTTCGTCGTGACCATCCCGCGTGCAGACGAGTCATGAAGTGCCGTTCATGAAGCGCCGGCAACTGGTCTGCGTGCTCGTCACGCTGGTTGCGACGTCGTGTGGCCTACCAGATGAAGGTCGTTTCATCGCGCTGCCTGCCAGCGAAATTCCCGATGCGTTGATTGCGACGACGACGACACCAACGACCTCCGTGCCATCCGACGATGCAGCAACAGCCACCACGATCACCGAGACGTTGTACGACACCGTCGAGTTCTATTTCGTGAGTGCGAATCGCGTGGTGCGAAGCGAACGTTTGATCGTGAGCCCCGCCACCCCGACACAGGTCCTCGACACTTTGCTGGCCGGTCTCGACGCTGGAAGCGAAACTGCCGGTTTGCGTAGTGCACTGCCCCGTCGTCTCAGCGCGACGATCGAGGTGCGCCGCGGCGTGGCCCGGGTTTCGTCGACTGCCCCATTTCTTTCCGACCTTGAACCGCTCGATCAACGATTGGCGATCGCCCAGCTCGTGCTGACCTTGACGCGACGACCCGGTATCGGCCAGATTATTTTTGTCGTTGACGGCAAGGAGATTCCCGTACCACGTGGTGGTGGAGACCTCACCACTGCGGGTGCTGCCGTGACGTACGACGACTACCTATCGGTGCTCTCGACCCGCGACTGATATTTTTTTGGTGACGACGGTGCCGTGCACGTCAACTGTCTAGTAACCGAGGTGCGCGATCCGATCGGGTCGTTGCTGCCAGCTGTCATCCACCACCACGACCAGTTCGATGTGGGCACCTTTCGCCAATTGCAGGCGCACGGCGGTTCCCACTTCTTTCAGCACCTGGCCACCCTTGCCGATCACCATCCCTTTTTGGCTGTCACGCTCGACGACGATTTCACAGCGAATGCGTGGCCATTCGTATTCGGTGACCCGCGTGGCGATGGAATACGGAAGTTCGTCGTGCATCCGCCCGAGTAGTTCCTCGCGCACGAGATCAGCGACCCACAAGATGTCGGGGGTTTCCCGCACCATCTCGGGTGGATACAACGGCTCACCCGCTGGCAGGCGGCCGGCAATCCAGTCGAGCAGCACGGGGAGACCTTCGCCCGTCCTGGCCGACACCGGAAAATACGCAAGGGCATCGAGGCTGGACACGGCCAGCAGCTGTTTCATCACCTTGGCGCGGGAAGTGGCGTCGATTTTGTTCACGACCACGAATGAGTTGTGGATGTCGATTCGATCAGCGACGAACTGGTCACCGCGACCGAACGGCATGGTGGCATCGATGACCAAACCGGTCACGTCGACCTCACGAACCGCCTCCAGTGCGGTGGCGTTCACCCGTTTGCCGAGTTCGGTGACCGGTTTGTGGATGCCGGGTGTGTCGACGAACACGATCTGGGCATCCGAACGGTGCAGCACGGCGCGCACCCGTGTACGGGTGGTTTGTGGCTTGTCCGAAACGATGGAAACCTTGCGCCCACATGCCGTGTTGATGATGCTTGATTTACCGACGTTCGGTCGCCCAACAAGACTGACGAACCCGCTCTGCATCAACTCACAACGCTACTGAGCCCCGCCACAGCCCCGCGCACGGCGTCTGGCAGACTTTGGGCATGCTCAATCGTCGCAAGTGGATCGACCGCATGCAGCCACAAACCTTGCAGATTGCGACATGGCTGCTCTATATCAACGGGTTCTTTGCGCTCGTTAAATTGATCGACGGCGGTGGGGTGCTGCACTACTTCCGCCAGCGATACACGTTCGGCTTCCTGCTCGGTCTGGCGGTCGTGGCGCTGCACGTGGCCGGAGCATTCTTGATGGCCAACGAACGCAAGTTCGGCTGGAAACTCTCGGTTGTCGCCGCCGTATCCCCCTTCGTATTGACCTTCGTTGCCTACACCCAGCTCAATGCCCCGATCCGCTACCGACTGTTCGGTGCCAGCCTGATGTCGTTTGCCTTTGATGTCGCCGTTTTGGCCCTACTTTTGCACCCCCAAAGCAAGGAGCACCAGCGCATCTGGTATCAATAAGGCATGGCAAAAACAATCATGAAGGGTGCCGATGGCGCCAAGGCCCATGTCGGTCAGCATCTCGGCTACAGCGAGTACCTCACCGTGACACAAGAAATGGTGAACACGTTCGCCGATGCCACCGGTGACCATCAATGGATTCATGTCGATGTCGAAAAGGCCAAGCTTGGCCCGTTCGGTGCACCGATTGCCCACGGGTATCTGACACTCTCGCTCGGCCCGACGATGCTCCCGCAGATCTACGGGGTGGAAGGTGCGGTCATGGGCGTCAATTACGGCACCAACAAGGTGCGCTTCATGTCGCCCGTGCCGGTTGGTTCACGGTTGCGTGTCGGGGCGAAGTTGTTGGCGGTCGACGACGTCGCCAACGGCATTCAGATGACGCTCGAGGCAACCTTCGAGGTTGACGGCGCCAAAAAACCGAGTTGTGTCGCTGAATTGGTGTTCCGTACGTACTTCGCCTAACGAAACTGTTTGGCGACGGCGGCAAACAGGTCGAGTGTCGTCGTCTCGGGGTAGTCGGCACACCACGGCACGAAGCCGACGCAACCAACCGCCAGATACTGCGCGACTTTTTCACTGACCTGCTCGGGTGTACCGACCAGTGACGTCGACTTCCATTGCTCGAGCGAGTGACCCCACAGGCTTCGTGCACCTGCGGCGTCGAGTTCTTTCTGTGTTTCGCGCATGAACACCTCGGGCGACCAGGTCAATTTGATTTCGTCGAAGTCCCGGCCCACTGCCGTGCAGTGGTCGGCCAAAATCTGTTTCTTGCGCTTGAAATCCTCGAAGGTGCCGCCGAAGTTTGCGTAGTCGGCATGGCGCGCGACGACACGCAGCGTGAGTTGTTCGCCACCACCACCGATCCAAATTGGTGGACGGGGCTTTTGCACGGGCTTGGGGTCACAGTTGCCGCGCTCCAGCTGGTAGTACTTGCCGTTGTAGGTGGTTTCGGTTTCTGACCACATCGACTTGACGATTTCGACGCATTCACGCAGCATGCCGATGCGGTCCTTCGGAACCGGAAATTCATAACCGTAGCCACGGCACTCGTTTTCGTACCAGCCGGCACCGATGCCCCAGTCGAGTCGCCCACCGCTGATGACATCGACCGTGGAGGTGATTTTGGCCAACAACGCCGGCTCGCGGTACAAATTACAACCGACCATCTGACCAAGACGGATTTTGGTGGTGCGTTGACTGATTGCTGCGATCGTGGTCCAGCATTCGAACACCGCCTCGTGGGCGGGCTTCGGCACGTTGTGAAAGTGGTCGTACACCCAAATTGAGTCGTAGCCCAACTGCTCGGCACGCACGGCGATCTCGACGGCTTTCGCCCACTTGGCCTGATCGTCGGGGATGCCCTTCAATTCCATCTTCCAGCCCTGCGGCATGAAGACGCCGAAGATTGGCGCGGTCGAATCGCTCATAACGGCAGGTCACCCGTGGCGGATTTGGTGGTGCCGTGATCTTTGTACGCCGCAATCGTGCGTTGCGCGATACGCATCTGATGAATTTCGTCGGCACCATCGGCAAAACGGCTCCAGCGGGCCTGCTGCAACATGTGCGCCAACGGTGTGTCATTCGAATACCCGAGGGCACCATGCACCTGAATTGCCCGGTCGACGATCTGCCACAGGCTGTTGGCCACGAAGTGTTTGGCCATCGACACTTCGGAGGTGAATGGCAAACCCTTTTCGATTTTGTAGGCGGCGTGCAACACCATCAACTTGCACTGGTACAACTCCATCGCCGAGTCGGCGATGAGCCACTGAATCCCCTGTTTTTCGGCGAGGATCGAACCATGTGAGTAACGCTTCAGCGAGCGGTCGACCATCATGTCGAGGGCCGTCTCGGCCTGACCGATCCAGCGCATGCAATGGGCGAGTCGCGCCGGCCCCAGACGATATTGCCCGAGCAGATGGCCTTGCCCCCGCCCACCCAACATCTGCGAATTATGCAGACGAAGATCCTTGATTTCGATCTCGCAGTGGTTGTGACCACCCGACATCGTCTCGATATCGCGCACGATATTGAAACCTTCGCTCGGGATGTCGACGATGAAGCACGAATTTGCGGCCTGTGGCAGCTCGGGGTCGTCTTCGGTGCGGGCAACGAGCAGCGCAAATTGTGCCCCGCGCGCGCCAGAGATGAACCATTTGTGACCGTTCACCACCCATTCGTCGCCGTCTTGATAGGCGTTGGTGCGAATCAGCGTCGGGTCGCTGCCGGCCACTTCGGGTTCCGTCATGGCGAAACATGACCGTGCCGTGCCCTCACACAACGGACGCAGGTACTTTTCTTTCTGTTCCGGCGTCGCCCAGTGCATCAGCGTGTGCTGGTTGCCTTCGTCGGGTGCCTGGGCGTTCAATACGAATGGCCCGATGCTCACCTTTGCTGCTTCGGCGGACACCGCCGCCATTGCCGTCGGACCAAGGCCCATGCCACCCCACTCAGCGGGCATGTGTGGCAGCCACAATTTCGCCTCGTTCCGGGCGGCACCGCGCAGTGCGACGATTGCCGAGACCAACTCCTTGCGGTTGGACTGGTCGGTTGCATCCCAGCGCGGTCGCACGACATCGTCCATGAATTCACGGACTCGCAGACGAACGTCTTCTACCTCGGGAGGAAAAGTGAAATCGATCATACGTCTAGTGTGCCTCAGAATTGACCGGGAACACGAAGCAGGGTCACCGTAGCCTTGCGAACGTGAGTGAACCTGCCCGGAGCAGTTGGGACACCGAAAAGTTGCCGACGGGCACGCAAAAGGCCGTTGCCGTGCAACAGATGTTCGACCGAATTGCCCCCCGCTACGACCTCGTCAATCGCATCATGACGTTCCGACTCGACGTCCGGTGGCGGCGACTGACCGTGCAATCCCTCCAACTCGCACCGCATTCACTCGTCGTCGACCTCGCCAGTGGCACGGGGGATTTTTGTCGTGAGCTCCTGCGCCAAAACCTGCGCGCACTGTCGTTTGATTTTTCCTTCGGAATGTTGGCTGCCGACACGAGTCGCGTGCCGCGCACACAAGCCGATGCACTGTGCCTGCCCCTGCGCGATGCGTTCGTTGACGGGGTCACCTGCGGCTTTGCCCTGCGTAACTTCGTCGACCTGCCTGCTTTTTTCACCGAGCTGGGCCGGGTCGTGCGACACAACGGACGAATTTCGCTGCTCGATGTATCAACCCCCACCAACCCGTTCATTCGCCGAGGTAACGCCGTATATTTCGGCCAAATCGTGCCGCGCATCGGCGCCGTGCTCTCTGATCGGGCGGCCTACCGCTACCTACCCCGCAGTGTTTCGTATCTTCCGAGCCCGGCAGAACTCTGCGCGATGCTGGGTGTTGCTGGTTTCGTCGACGTCGAGCATCGTCAGCTCTCGGGTGGTCTCGTGCAACTCCTCACCGCTACCCGCGGGTAGCAATGTCGCACTTCATTTCGCGACCGCTCGCTGACTTCATCGATCCCGTCATCGATCTCAACGACATCGCCGCGCAGCATGGTGTGCTGTTCGTGCGGGATGGTGTCGGCTTTGCCGGCGTCGGAATTGCCGCTCGCTTGAACCTCGACGAAATCACAGAATATTTCGGCGCGAGCACCGTGGATGATCGAGTTGGTGCAGTGGGTGCAACCGGTGTCGCACTTGGTTGGCAGCCCTTCAACGGCATTGGCGGTCAAGCGATCGTGCCGCGCATCTGTGTCGGCAAAAATGCCGAGCACCCGCCCTGGGTCACGTACCTCGCTGGTGACGAAGGGCAGGTTGCCACCACTCTCACCGCGCCGCCATTGCCACAGCCAACCGCCAATGCATTCAGCGTTCGCCCGGGCGTCGCCATCGATCAGTATCTCGCCGCAGTCACGACGGCACGAGACGCCGTGCGCCGTGGCGACATCATCAAGGCGGTCATCGCCCGCGACATCTTCATCGAATCATCGGTCCCGATCGACGTACATGCACTGTTGCACCGGTTGAAGGCGTCGTTCGGGTCGAGTTATCGCTACAGCATCGACGGCTTCGTCGGGGCGTCGCCGGAATTGTTGGTGGCACGCAATGGTGACGAAGTGCGAAGTTTGCCACTCGCCGGTACCGCACCGCGCACCGGCAACCCCGTGACTGATGCACGACTGGCCGCCGACCTACGGGCCAGCAACAAGAATCAAATCGAGCATCGGGTCGTCGTCGACATGGTGCATGACACGCTGCTGGCGTGGTGTTCGTATCTCGATTGGCAGCCCGAGCCGGATGTCGTAGCCGTGGCCAACGTGCAACATCTCGGAACACTCATTGAAGGTCGCCTATCGGCACCGTACCCACACGTGTTGGAACTTGTCCGTGCCCTGTCACCGACACCTGCGCTCGGCGGCTACCCGCGTGAGGCCGCATTGCGTCTGATCGCACAACACGAAGGGTTCGAACGCGGTCGCTACGGCGGTGCTGTCGGGTGGTGTGATCGTGACGGCAACGGCACCTGGGCTGTGGCAATTCGTTGTGCAGAGTTAAGTGCCGACCGCCGACAGGCCCATCTGTTTGCTGGCGGTGGCATCGTCGCTGAAAGTGAACCACTCGCCGAGCTTGCCGAAACACAGGCCAAGTTTCAGGCGATGTTGGCCGCCATCCTGCGCCCCTAGGGGCGAACTGCGTCGATCACTGCCTGATTGATGGCATCATGCACCCGAACGTTGTCATCCCGCTCGGTTCGCGCAATGATCACCCGTGGCCCACCCTGCTGCAGCGCGGCACGCAACTGCCCGGTTGCAGTGACGACCTCGTGCGCGATGCCGTGGGCACCGGCGAGAGCCCCCAGATCAGCCGAGTGGGGTGTGCCGAACAGCCGCTCGAATCGCGTGCCACCCAACGTCGTGCGTTGTGGCAGGAATGAAAAGATGCCGCCACCACGGTTGTCGACGACGACGATTCGCAGGTCGGCGCGCCGCGTTCGCAGTTCGAGCAGACCGTTGGTGTCGTGCATGAAGGCGATATCGCCGATCAGCAACGCAGTCGGCGCACCCGATGCAACGGCCACACCCACTGCGGTCGACACCACGCCGTCGATGCCGTTGGCCCCGCGGTTGGATTGCACACCAAGATGATCGGTGGCTCCGGCATACCATTCGACGTCCCGAATCGGCATTGACGACGAAACGACGAGCCGCGCCCCGCTGTGCAGGGCAGCCACCGTCGCGCGCGCCGTACCGGGCTCTGTGAGTCGTGTTTCGTCGTCAAGCAGGCGGGCAATCGTGGCGCGGGCCTGTGCTTCGGCACGTTGCCATTGCCCACCCCAGACAACATCGCAGGCCGACGACACCGACACCAGATCGGCACAGAACGAGTTCGGATCACCGACGACATGCAGTGACACCCGCCGATCAGGGTCAATCAAAAACGGTGAGGTACTCACGGCAATGATTTCAGCTCCGCAGTCACGCAGCCAACCGTTGACCACCTTGGAGGCCGGCAACGTACCGAACCGCAACACCACCTCGGGGGTGAACGTTCGGGCGAGTTCAGCGTCGCGCAACCAAGCATCGGCATGACGAATCGCCATGGGATTGTCCGACCGTGATCCACCGAGTGGGTCAGCCAACACCGGCCAACCAAGTTGCACTGCCAATGCGAGGATGCTCGCCGGATCTGCACCGCGGGAGCCGGCGATGATGACCCCACGCTTGCCGCTGCAACGCGTCGAGAGACGTGACAACAGTTCGGTGCCGAGCGGCTTCGGCGCGCGCGGCGCAGTGACCGCGCTACGCACGGGCAATTCACCCGACTCACCGACCAGCGGTTCGCGAAACGCCAGATTGACATGCACGGGGCCGGGGCGCTCACCGACCGAGGTCGCAAAAGCACGACGCGCAAGACGGCGCCAATCGTCGCGTCGCTCATCGTCAGGCACACCCGCGTCGATGAAACTTCGAGCCGCTGACCCGTACAACTGCTTCTGGTCGATCGTTTGCGGCGCACCAAGGCCCTGCAGTTCTGGTGGTCGATCAGCCGTCAACACGAGGAGTGGCACCTCACTGTGGGACGCTTCGATCACCGCCGGATAAAAATTGGCAGCAGCCGTGCCCGACGTGCACAACAACAGGGTCGGCAGTCGTGTGTTCGTCGCAATACCCAAGGCGGCAAAGGCGGCACTGCGCTCGTCGTGGAATACCTCGAGCGACAGGTCGGCGGCGGCCAAGAGCGCCAACGCCATCGGTGTCGACCGAGATCCGGGGGCGACCACCGCGTGGCGCACCCCGAGCTGCACCCACTCGTCGACCAGCGTCGAACAAAACGTGGCGGTCACGTCGGCTGATTGCATGCCTCTATCGTGGCAGCAATGCGGGTCGAAGTGGTTTCTGATGTCGTGTGCCCCTGGTGCTACATCGGTAAGCGCCGCTTCGAACGGGCACTCACCCACCTGGCAAGTGAGGGCGTGACACTTGACCTGCAGGTTCGCTATCGCGCCTACCAGCTCGACCCCACTGCCCCCATGTCCAGCTCCACGTCTCGGGCCGCACCCGTGCGTGAGGGCTATGCCGAGAAGTTCGGGGGTGTGCAGCGCGCCGATGACATCCTGGCCAACGTCACCGCGATCGCCGCGAAAGAAGGCATCACGTTCCACATGGATCGCGCGCTGCGGGCCAACACGATGCGCGCCCATCGTCTGTTGAAACTCGTCGAACGAGATGCACCCGAGTTGCAGGCAGCGGTGAATGAATCGATCATGCAGGCGTACTTCACCGAAGGAAAAGACATTGCGGATGTCGATACCTTGATCGCGTGCGCGAGCCGTGCCACCTACGATTCGCCGGCAATCGAGCAACACCTCGTGAGCAACGACCCCGCCGACACAGTCGCTCTGGCCGTTGCCGATGACCTGCAGTGGGCCGCCGACCACGACATCACCGCCGTACCGACCTTCATGATCAACGGTTCATTCGCCGTGCCGGGCGCCCAGGACACCGAGACCTTCGTGCGACTGCTGCGGAAAATCGCCGACGAATGAATTCCGTGCTCGCCCATGAGGTCATCGGCATGGGCGATGACACCGTCGTCTTCGTTCACGGCTTCACCCAGACGCGCGCTTCGTGGCGAGTCGTCGCCGATTTGCTGGTTGCCCGCGTGCCCAACGTGCGATGTGTGCTGGTGGATTTGCCGGGCCACGGCGAATCCCGTGACGTCTCGCTCGATCTCGTCGAGACCGCCGCGCAAGTCGTGTCGTTCACCGCACGGGCCACCTACGTCGGATACTCCCTCGGTGCCCGCGTGGTGGCTCAGGCCGTCGCCCACCATCCGGCCCGTGTGGTGCGCGCGGCGCTGGTGAGCGGAACGGCCGGCATCGAAGAATCGAGCCAGCGCAGCGAGCGGGCCGGCGCCGATGATGCGCTTGCTGAACGAATCATCCGCATTGGTGTCACGGCGTTCCTCGATGAATGGCTTGCCCAACCATTGTTTGCCGACCTCTCACCCGCGGTCGCCCAACTCGTCGAGCGACGAAGCAATACCGCACCCGGACTTGCCGACAGCCTGCGGCGCTGCGGGCAGGGTCAACAAGCACCGCTCTGGGATGAACTCGCGCGATCGAGCGTGCCGTTGTTGGCGATCGCCGGGTCACGGGATGTGAAATACGTGCAGTTGGCTCGCCGACTTGCCGCCAACACTCCCCACGGAACCCTGCGCATCATCGATGGTGCCGGCCACAGCGCACATCTTGAGCAGCCGCAGACGGTCGCCGAAGAACTCCGCTACTGGATGACCAATCCGACGACGTAGAGACCCCCGATGATGAGTTGCGCACGTGCCGTCATACCGAGTGCACGAACCAGTTCGGGTGCCGTTCGTGCGTTGCGCACGGTGGAGATTGCAGGGAGCGCGGCCAACAAGCCGACGATGCCGAGCAAGGCGAGGGGCTCGTCGAAGGCCGCCACCACGATGGCCACCGCCACACAGATGTAGACAGCGACATACAAGTGTCGCGAGCGCCGATCACCCAGACGAACGGCGAGCGTTTTTTTGCCACTGACACGGTCATTCTCGATATCGCGGATGTTGTTCACGACGAGCAGCGCAACCGCCAGAAAACCGGCCACTGCCCCCGACACAACGGCCAATCGTGGGAGGCGCTCGGTAATCACGAACGCCGTTCCGGCGGTGGCAACCACACCGAAGAACACGAAGACGAACACTTCGCCGAGCCCGACGTAACCGTACGGCTTTGGTCCACCGGTGTAAGTCCAGCCAGCGATCATGCTGACGAGCCCGACCGGTATCAACCACCAGGTGGTGAGCAGGGCAAGCACACCACCCGCCACCGCTGCCACCGCGAACGCCAGGAGTGCTGCATTTTTCACCGCCCGCGCCGGCGCCACACCCGCAGCCACGAGCCGCAGCGGCCCGACCCGTTCGTCGTCGGTGCCGCGCACACCGTCGGAGTAGTCGTTGGCGTAATTGACGGCTATCTGCAAAGCGAGGCTGACCACGAGCGCCAATCCCCCGTGCACCGCGATGCGCGTGACCGCAATATCAGACTCACCCGCAACGACGGCAATACCGATCGCCACGGGTACGACGGCGGCCGGCAGCGTGCGGGGTCGGGCACCACTCACCCACTGCGCGACATTGGCCATCGCTTCGCACGATAGTAGGAACCAACGCAATCCGGCGCTCGTTCACGGCATAGCGTGACGAGCGTGTCGGCCGCACCGAGGCTCATCGCCCTTGATCTTCCGGTGTCGATGCGTCTGTGCGAAGAAATCAGCCGCATCTGGGATGCCGGAGACGTCGTGCTTCCTCTCGACCAACGCATGCTGCCTGCAGCACGACGTCGTCTTGCCGATGCGCTTGGTGCCGATGAAATCGTGCGTGTCGATGCAACCGAACGACTCGCAGTCTCGCCATCGGCAACGCTCGAACCGCTCGTCGCCGGTGACGCATTGGTGATCGCCACGAGTGGTTCGACCGGGGCACCGAAAGGGGTCGTGCACACCCACCACACGCTGCGCACCCATGGCGAGATGGTCGGACGACAACTCGGCTTGTCGACCAGCGACCATTGGTGGTTGTGTCTGCCGGCGGCCCACATCGGGGGGTTCGGTGTGATTGCCCGTGCGTTGCAATTTGGTTCCGTACTCAGTTGTGCAACGAGCGTTGACGACGACGTCATTCGCGCAGCACTCACCGGTGGCGCCACCCACACGGCAATCGTGCCGACCCTGCTCATTCGGCACAATTTCATCGATTGGAAACTGGTGCTCGTCGGTGGTGCACGAGCACCGGTGCTACCGGCCAATGCGACGGGCACGTACGGGCTGACCGAAACGTGTGGCGGGGTCGTGTACGACGGCAGCCCACTGGCCGGGGTGGAAGTGCGGGTCGACGCCGGGCATGTGTTCATCCGCACCCCGACACGGGCACGCACGTACCGCCACGCGCCGTTGACCCTGAACGATGGTTGGCTCGACACCGGTGACGTCGGTGCGCTGCTCGACGGACGTCTGCACATCGAGGGTCGACGCGACGATCTCATCATCACGGGTGGCAACAAGGTCTGGCCGCATGTGGTCGAGACACGCTTGCGCGAACATCCACTCGTTGCCGATGCGGTCGTGCGCGGGGTACCCGACGACGAATGGGGTTCGATCGTCTGTGCGTGGATCACCCCGGCTTCGGCAACGCTCGTGCCGACCCTCGAGGCTCTGCGCAACCACGTGCGAGAAACCTTGGCGTCGTACTACGCGCCACGCAAGGTCAACATCGTCGCAGCCATCCCCCGCACGCCGCTCGGCAAAGTGATCGTGACGGACCTACCCGGATGAGCGAGGCGCATTCGGCGAAGGACAAACTCCCCGCGGCGTTCTGGCGGCACTTCGGTGCGTCGACGACATCAAATCTCGGCGACGGTCTCGTGGCTGGTGCAGCACCCCTCCTCGCGCTCACGCTCACCGACGATGCCCGGCTGCTGAGTGCGATCAGCGTTGCGGCGATGCTGCCGTGGTTCGTCATGTCGTTGCCGGTCGGTGTGTTCATCGATCGACACGAGCGTCGTCGCATCATGGCAACCGCCAACGCGATACGCGCGGTCATCTTCGTATTGGCAACGACGGCCATCATCGCCGAAGTGATGACCATCTGGCTTTTGTTCACGGTCGTGCTCGCGCTCGCCGTCTGCGAGGTGTTTTATGACATGTCGGCACAGGCTTTTTTACCCGCCATCGTCGATGATCATCTGCTTGAAAAAGCGAACGGCCGGCTGTACGCCGCGGAAGTGGCGGCCAACTCGTTCGTCGGGCTCCCGCTCGGCACGTGGTTGTTCGTGCTGGCAGCTGCTGCCCCGTTCGGTGCGCAGGCCATCGCCCTGGTGATCGCTGCATTCCTCATTGCTTCGATCAAACCGAAGCGGGCATTCGTGGCCGTTCCCACGACCGAAAACTATGCCCAAAGCTTGCGGTCGGGCTTTACCTGGCTCTGGCGCAATCCACTGCTGCGCATGTTGGCCATCATGCTGGGTGCGGCGAATATGTGCCACATGTTCGCCCAATCAATCTTCGCCAAGTACGTGCGTGACGAACTGGGCCTTGGCCCGCGTGCCTTTGGTCTGCTGCTTGCAACGGCAGCCATCGGGTCGATCATTGGTGGTCTGATCGGGGCGCGATTGGCAACCTGGCTCGGGCCATCCGTCGCCATCGTTTTGTCGTACACGATGTTTGCCGCCCTCGAAATCGTGCCAGCGGTGCTGCCACGAGTGTGGGCTGTGGTGCTGGCCGGGCTGTTGAT
Organism: Ilumatobacteraceae bacterium; assembly: GCA_016463775.1. Taxonomy (GTDB): domain Bacteria; phylum Actinomycetota; class Acidimicrobiia; order Acidimicrobiales; family Ilumatobacteraceae; genus F1-60-MAGs027. The sequence goes on from JAEMQQ010000001.1 coordinate 60,845, forward strand.
GGCCATCTTCGGCACGGTGTGGAACGTCATCACGGTGAGTCTGCGCCAACGCATCATCCCCCAGGAACTCTTCGGCCGGGTCAACAGCGTCTACCGATTCATCGGCACCGGCACATCGGCTTTCGGCGCAATCATCGGCGGACAAATTGCGTTCTATTTCGGTTTGCGTGCAACGTATCTGGCATCGGCGCTGACGCTGGGCGTGGTGTTGCTGATTGGCGCGCCGCGCCTACTGCGACATTCGAAAAACTATATGGAACCCGAACGCACCCCGGCACCGCCGTCGATCACGTAGGTCTCACCGGTAATCCAACTGGCCTTGTCAGACGCCAGGAACAGCGCGAGATTGGCAATGTCGTCTGGTTCACCGATCCGACGCAGGGGCAGTTGGTTTGCCAGCCGCTCCCCGAAGTTTTCGATGAGCACCGAAGCAAAATCGGTCCTCACCAAACCTGGTGCAATCCCAACGACGCGCGTTGGCCCGATTTCGCCCGCCAGTTGCCGTGTCATATGAATGAGGGCCGCCTTCGTGAGGTTGTACACACCGAGTGCGCCTTCGGCGCGCAGGCCGCCAACCGACGCGATGTTGATGATCACCCCGGGGTGTTGCTTCAGGTGGCTCTCCCAGGCGGCTTTGCACCAGAACAATGGCCCACGCAGGTTGACCTGGAACGTTTTGTCGTAACGCGATTCGTCGACTTCGAGCGTCGGACCCATGTAGGGGTTCGTGGCGGCGTTGTTGACCAAAATGTCGAGGCCACCAAAGCGTTCGATCGTTGCCGAGACACAGGCCTTGCCTGCTTCGACGTCACCGGAGTTTGCGGCAAAAATCTCGACGTCACCCACCATGTCTTTGCGGGCCTCGCGCAACGCATCTTCCTTGCGCGACGAGATCATGACTTTGGCACCTGCCGCGGCGAACTGCGTGGCGATGGCCTTACCGATACCACGCGAGGCACCGGTGACGAGTGCCACTTTTCCGTGCAATGAAAGTTCCATGCGCCAAACCCTAGTTGGCGGACGGAACGCCGCCAGCTGAAGGAACGCCGCCAGCGCGAGGCACGTAACGCACGAGGGTCACCCGTCGGCCGTCCAGTTCTTCGACACTCAGGCGAAAACCCGTGGCGTCGACACCGTCCCCGATACGGGGCATCCGGCCGATCATGCCGAACACGTAACCGCCGATGGTGTCGTACTCCCCGTTGCTGATGGTGATGCCCAATCGAGCGTTGACATCGTCGATGCCCACCGAACCTTCGACGAGCACGTCACCACCCGGTGCAGTGTGGAAACGAGAGTCGACATCATCGTGCTCGTCGACGATTTCACCGACGAGTTCCTCGAGGCAATCCTCCAACGAAACGATGCCACTGAATGCACCATATTCATCGGCGACGATGGTCAGGTGATTCTGGGTTCGTTGCATCTCGCGCATGAGTTCAGCGACCGGTTTGCCTTCAGGAACGACATGGGCCTCGCGCATCAGGCCCTTCACGGGCTCGTCGCCACGGCCCTCTCTTTCGACTCGCATGAGGTCTTTGGTGTTGACGGTGCCGGCAACGTCGTCGATGTCGTCGTCATCAATCCGGATGACGGGCATCCGACTGAATTGGTGTTCGATTGCCACGGTCAATGCCTGCGAGACCGTCACCGACTCGTTTACGGTGATGATCTCATGGCGGGGGCGCATGATTTCTCGCACGACGGTGTCACCGAACTCGATCACCGACTCGATCAGTTCCTGTTCTTCGGCTTCGATGATCGAGTCCTTGGCGGCTGCCTGCACGATCCCGAGGAATTCGGTCTCACTGATGAACGGGCCTTCCTTCAGGTCCTGGCCCTTCACGATCAGGTTGGTGATTCGAATCAGCAGGTTGGACACCACGCGTAGCGGCCAGAAGGCCGCGAGGGCCGACACGATCGGCGCAGTCGCCGTGGCGCCACGCACCGGATACAGCACCGCATATGTCTTGGGCACCGCTTCGGCCAGCACGAAAAAGACCACGACGTTCAACGCCACACCGATGACGATGCCCGGTGCGCCAAAAACCCGGTTGGCAACCACGCCCGTGAGCGTCGCCTGCAGGGTTTGCAGGATGTTGACGGTGAGCAACAGCGGATTGACCCAGCGTGTCGGATCGCTGGCGAGGCGCACGAGCAGGCGCCCACGCTTGAATCCATCGGCGAGCAACGCCTCGGCTTTTTGTTTCGTCATTCGCGACAGCGACATTTCAGCAAGCGACAGCAGCGTCAAAACGACCAGCAGCACACCGATGCCAACGAGCATCCATGTGTCGGCGCTGGTCAATGCGGCGGAAAACATCGGTCAGTAGCCCTGGCTGAATATTTCGGGCGCTGGCGCCTGCCAGTGCAACTCTTCCAGCAGGGCACGTTCGCGTTGACGCATCTTGCCGGCATTCGCGTCATCGTCGTGGTCGTAGCCGAGCACGTGCAGGATTCCATGGGTCACCAGCAACGCGATTTCGTCGTCGAGATTGCCGGCGTGCGACGATGCTTGCTCACTCGCAACGGCAGGACAAACCACCACATCCCCCACCAGCAGGGGCAATTCCCCGCCCTCGACTCGCGCCACGACGGGTGTTGCCGACCGTGCCGTTGGCCCGGCGGCGCGCGAATTGTCGACCATGTCGATCGGAAACGCCAGGACGTCGGTGGCATCGTCGATACCCATGTGCACCCGATTCATTTCCGTGATTGCCTCGCGCGAAACAAAGAGCAGCGCCATCTCGGCTTGACCTTTCACACCTTCAGCAGCGAGCACGCGCATGGCGAGTTGTTGCCAACGCCAGGAGTCAACCAGAACGTCACCTTGTTCGTCAGAGACGAACACTTCGACAAGCCCGTCACCACCGGAGCGATGCGGCGCAGCAGCTCGGGGACGCTCAATCACGATGTTTCGTGTCGCGCAATTGTGTGACGGCCTTGTCACCGGCGCGCTCGTACGCCGCCACGATGTCGGCGACGATTTTGTGTCGCACGACATCGGAATACTCGAGATGCACGAAGGTCAAACCGTCGACGTTGGTCAGCATGCGCTCCAGGCCGCTGAGCCCGCTGCGCCCACTCGGCACATCAACCTGCGTGGTGTCACCGGTGACGACCACTTTTGATCCGAAACCAATTCGGGTGAGGAACATCTTCATCTGTTCCGGGGTTGTGTTCTGGGCTTCGTCAAGGATGATGAAACTGTTGCTCAGCGTGCGACCACGCATGAAGGCCAGCGGTGCAACCTCGACCATGCCGCGTTCGAGATATTTCTGGGCGTTCTCGGCACCCACCATGTCATGCATCGCGTCGAACAGGGGGCGTAGGTACGGATCGATCTTGGCCATCAAGTCGCCGGGCAAAAAGCCGAGACGTTCACCCGCCTCTACCGCCGGGCGCGTGAGGATGATGCGCTGCACCGATTTGCTCTGCAGAGCCTGGACGGCCATCGCCACGGCCAACCAACTCTTGCCGGTGCCGGCTGGCCCCAGCCCGAACGTGATGATGTGCTCGGCAATCGCATCGACATACCGACGCTGACCCGCGGTCTTGGCCCGCACCGGGCGTCCCTGGCCGACGCGCACGATGTCGGACGTCAGCACACTGCTCGGGCTCACGTCGTTGCGCACCATGTCGATGACACGACTCAGAATCACGAGGTCGAGCTGCTCGCCACGTTGCAACAACTCCGACAGTTCCTCGAACAAGCGACGAGCGATCGCTGAATCCGGCCCCGACACATTGATTTCGTTGCCGCGCACCACGATGTTGGCCCCGGGGAATGCCTGTTCGACGTGGCGCAACAAGTGATCGCGCTCGCCGAGCAACGCCGCCATCAAATGTGGGCCGGGAACGACGATTGTCGCAGCGAGAGGAGCAATACTCATCTGGCGGAGAAGTAGCGATCAGTAGTCATGTAGCGATCATGTCGCAGGGGTGCCCATGGCCTCTTTCATAGTATCCCCGTCGTCGCGTACGATGCCCGAGCGTGCACGTGTGAAATCGAGCGCATAATAACGTTGCGCTGCCAGCGGCACGAGTTCGACATCACCAACCATTTGCCCCATGCGCAGCATCAACTCTGCTGCCCCACCATCGTCAGCGGGTTGCTTTGCCTCGGGCAGGTCGAAAACAAGCAGCGCGCCATCGCGGGCTTCGACGGCAAGTGCCTCTTTGGCCAACGCAATATTCGCCCCCCGAATCGCCACTGCTGCATCCACCACGACCCACATCACATAGTGCACGAGGCCCTTGCGCATGCGCTCGGTGTGATAGCGGCGAAAGTAATCGGCATTCAACCAACGGGTGGTCGTGATGTCCGTGGCAATCAACGTCATGACGATCGGCTGGTTGTCCTCCCACACCACCCAAACTCGATTGGTGGAATTCAGCAGAATTTCGTCGAACTCTGGCCGCGTGACGATCTCTGAAAATGGCAGCAGCGGGTTGTCGGCGTAGGCGCGACGGTAGAACTCCCACAGGCGATCGCGCAGCACGGCATCACCAAGACGCGTGTGACGAGAAATGAACATGTGTCTCCAATAAGGTGCTCGCACACCCGAGGTCATTGACCTCCGCCGACCACAACCTTACCGAATCACGCCCCCGCAATTGGGGATTCAGTACCGTGGGGCCGTGGTGTTTGCGTGACTGAGCGCGCGCTAGAACGACTTGCCTGGCTGAGTCTGTTTGTCGGTCTCGTCGGATCGATCCTGCACATCATCGCGGGCACGGGTGGGGTGGGGTCGTTCATCTATGCCTTGGCCATCGCCGGGGTAATCACTTCTACGGTCGTGTCGGCGCTCAAGAATCAACTTGACCGGCGTATCCTTGTCGGATTTTTGTTGATCACCGTGGCCATCGTCGTCGGACAGATATTTTCCGCCGCATCGCGCAGCGCAGCCCAACATCTGGTGGCAGAGATCGCTTTTTTTGTCGTGCAGTCGACCCTCGTCGGCGGGCTCCTGCTCGTTGCCCAGCGGCGCATCGGACGCGACCCGTTGAGCATCCTCGCCGATGCATCCATCTTGTCGCTTGGCGCATGGCTCATCGTCTGGATTGCCATCCTGCAGCCGCTGTTTGACACGAGCAACAACGAGCCCTATCTGGTGACCATCACCGGTCTGACATTTGCCTTGTCGGCAGTCGTCTTGTTCTTGCTGGCGACACTGTTGTTCGGTGACTCAGAAAATAGCGCCGTGGTGTGGTTGGCAACTTGTGCGATATTGGCGTCGCTGTGTGGCGATGCATTGTGGGCCCTGCACGATGCCGAAGTCGCCGAGCTCTCACTTGCACTGCGCAATGCACCGTACGTGCTCGCGCTCTTTGCCGCGTCGGCAACCCTGCTGCACCCGGGTATCCGACACCTCACCGCCCAGGGTTCGTACCAGGCTGCACGCCCGATCGCCGGACGACTCGTCGTCGTGATCTCTGGCCTCGTCGTGCCGATCGCCATCTTTGCCCTGACCGATGCCCAAGACACCCGCGATCGTGTCGTGCGGACCATTTCCGTGCTGGTGCTGGCCGGGGTGGTCTTGCTGCGTGTGGTGATGGCGGTGCGTGCCAACGCCGACCTGCAGGCCCAGCTGATTCAACGGGCGCAGACCGACGCACTCACGGGTTTGCCCAACCGCAGCCTGATGCTCGAGCACGTCGACACGGCCCTGCGAACGGCGTGGCGCGACGGTCGCCAGCCCACGATTCTTTTCATTGATGTCGACCGTTTCAAAAATATCAACGACAGTCTCGGGCATGCTGCCGGTGATGATGTGCTCATCGCAGTAGCCACCCGCCTGCGCACGATTCTTTCGACACGTTGCGTGGTCGGCCGTATTGCGGGTGACGAGTTCGTGGTGCTCGACCCACAAACGAGCGGCCCCGCCGAGGCAATGATGCTGGCCGATCGCGTGCTCGAGTCGTTCCACGAGCCGCTTGCGTTGCGCCAAGGAGACGTCTTTGTATCAGCGAGCATCGGCGTGTCGACGTACCGCCCGTCGGTCACCAACAGTGCCGACGACCTGCTGCGCCATGCCGACACCGCCATGTACCGCGCCAAGGAATCAGGTCGAAATTGTGTGGCCATCTTCGACGAGTCGATGCTGGCCAGCGTCACCCAGCGACTCGCCGTCGAAACCGCCCTGTACCGCGCACTAGAGCGCCGCGAACTGCGGCTCGTGCATCAGCCGATCATCGATGTCGGTCTCGGCGAAGTCATCGGGTTCGAAGCACTCATGCGCTGGGATCGCGACGACGGCTCGTCTATTTCGCCTGCCGAGTTCATCCCAATTGCCGAGGAAACCGGCACGATCGTGCCGATCGGCGCCTGGGCGCTGCTCGAAGCACTCACCCATCTGAGCGAATGGATTGCCGGGGGTGTCTGCCCGCGTGATGCAACGATGTCGGTGAACGTCTCCCCACGACAACTCAGTGATCCGAATTTCGTCAACGTGGTGAGTGAGGCGTTGATTCGCGCCCACATACCGGCCCGCCAGTTGTGGCTGGAAGTCACCGAGGGCGTGATGATCGCCCAGCCCGACCAGGCCCTCGATGCACTCACCAAGTTGTGCGACCTCGGTGTGCGCGTTGCCATCGACGACTTCGGCACGGGCTACTCATCACTTTCGTTGCTGCAGAAGTTTCCGATTCATTGTTTGAAGATCGACCGCTCGTTCATCAGTGGTGTGGCCGACAACGCCGACGCCCGTTCACTCGTGCGCACGATCATCGCCATGTGCGAGTCGATGGGCCTCGACATGGTCGCCGAAGGCGTCGAGAGTGTGCGTCAACTACAGGTGCTCGGCGAGATGCGCTGTGCAAAAGCACAGGGGTATCTCATCAGCCACCCGGTGCCGCCTGAATCGATCGCCAGCACCGTTGCAACGATCAACGATCTGGGCCCGTGGCCGCGCACGCGGCGCCCTGGTTAATCGTGTTTCGTTAGCCTGAGTATCGATGCGTGTCGCCAACCTCAACGGCCGCGCATCGTTGATTACCACCGACAATTTGGCGATCGACATCGCCCAGGCCAGTGGCGGCACACTGCCCCATGACCCGATGCAGATATTCGAACGCTGGACACAGGTTCGCAGCCTGGCGGCCACTGCGCGTGGCGGGGTGCCGTTTGCTTCGGCCGAGCTCGACGCACCGTCGCCGGCCCCCCGTCAAATCTTTGGCATCGGTCTGAACTACCGCGAACACGCGGTCGAAACCGGCGCACCCATTCCCGACACGCCGTTGACGTTCACCAAATTTGCATCAGCCGTGAACAAACCGTTCGGCGACATCATCATCGATGTGCCCACCGCCGATTGGGAGATTGAACTCGTGGTGGTCATCGGTGCCGGTGGACGCAACATCCCCGAGTCAGCCGCGTGGGCTGCCGTGGCCGGGCTCTGCGTCGGCCAAGACATCAGCGATCGCGTGTTGCAACGCGCCACCCAGCCCCCACAATTCAGCCTGGGCAAAAGTCGTGCGGGCTATGCGCCATTCGGGCCGTGGCTGGTCGATGCCGCAAGCGTGACGAATCGCAACGCGCTTCCACTTATGTGCACACTCAACGACGAAGTGGTGCAACAGTCGAACAGCAGTGACCTGATTTTCACGATTCCGCAACTCATCGCGTATCTATCGAGCATCGTTGCGCTTTATCCCGGCGATGTCGTGTTCACGGGCACACCCAGCGGCGTCGGCGGGGCGCGCACACCACCAATGTTCCTGGCGCCAGGCGATGTGCTGGTTTCAACGATCGACGGAGTTGGTTCAATCACCAACCGTTGCGTTTAGTTGCGTTTAGGCGACGGCTGCTTTCAGTTCGGCGACGAGTGTTGCGAACTCAGCACGTTCGACATCGGTGAGTGCCCGTTCATACACGTTGCTCATCAAGCGGGCAGTCGTGGCTTCGGCGCGCGCCCGCGCTGGTGCAAGATGCGCCACGTCGGGATACGGCTCCGGATAGCCGTGAATCTTGGCGAAGAAATTGCCGTTCTCACCGGTCAGCACCGCCTCGAGGCCGTTCAAGCCTTCGGCCACCACCGCGTTGATGTGCAAACAACCGCGCAATTCGCGCAGGTACGTCACCAAACGGTACGTGCGGGCATGCGGGTTGGCCGGCAACGGCTCGGCGCGCAGACCGGCGAAAAGCGACAAGCCACCGGCATCGACCGAGGCCACCACTTTTTCGGCCAACGCATTGAAGCGGGCAGCCCCAGCGAAACCGGAAATGTGGGCGACGCCCCACGCGTCTGCTGCCCCGACGTAACGCGAGCCCGCCTTGCGTGCACCTTCAACCGCGATGCCGCGCTCCCACATCTTGCGCACCAGCGGCTGATCGAAGAACACGAACGCCGAATAGATGACATCGGCGTCGACATCGCCGAGCACGCCGCCACGACCGGCGAAATAAAACGAGAACGCGTCTGAGTAGCCGGCCGCCTTGCCGATCTCGGCAGTGGCCGGGTCGAGCATGTATTTGCTGCCGAGGTCGGAAAAAAACGGGCTCAGCGCATCGCACAAAGCAGTTGGGGTAACGGTGTTGTTCGACGCTGTGTCATTGGCCATAGGGCACAGAATAGACCTGCCCATTGCTTCCGTCGTCAGTGGGGTGTGTACTACGCTCAAAGAGCCATAGTTATCTCGGGAGAGTGACCTGCACCGCCAGTGCGTCGTCACACCGAAGGAGCAACCACCCCGGAACCTCTCAGGTACCCGAACCGAGATAATTGGCAACGCTGGAAAGCGGGGAGACCGACATCTCCTCCACCGACGGGGAAAAGCGGCTCGCCGCTGAAGCTCTCAGGTGCCAAAGACAGCTGGGGTGCAAGCGCAGCACTGCGTTGGCATCGACCAGGTCGGCAACCGAGGGATACATGAACTTCGAATCTCGCCACACCGGCCCCGACGCCCTCGAGCGCGCCGAGATGGCCCGCCTGCTCGGCTACGCATCCAACAGTGCGCTCGTCGCCGCCGTGGTGCCCACCGAAATTTTGCAGACCGAGCCGCTGGCCTTGGCCCCGGCCGTGAGTGAAACCGTCGTGCTCGATCAGTTGCGAGCGATCGCTGCGCGCAACACGGTGCGTCGTTGTGTCATCGGTACCGGTTACTACCCCACCGTCACACCACCGGTCATCTTGCGCAACGTGCTGGAAAACCCCGCGTGGTACACCTCGTACACCCCGTATCAAGCCGAGGTGAGCCAGGGCCGGTTGGAAAGCCTGCTCAATTTTCAAACGTTGATCGGCGAGCTCACCGGTTTGGACATCGCCAATGCTTCGCTCCTCGACGAATCAACCGCCATTGCCGAAGCAGTCACCATGGCGCGTCGCACCGCCAAGAGCGAATCGCGAACCGTCGCCCTGCACGACGACACGCACCCCCAACACATCGCGGTGCTGCGCGCCAGATGTGAACCGGTCGGTGTCAAGGTCGTGGTCGTGCCATTGCATGAACTCGCCACCATCGACGCTTTTTGTGTGGTCGTGTCTCGGCCGTCGTCACGCGGAATCATCGCCGGCGACGCCGAGGTCACCGCCATCATCGAGGCAACCCACCAGCGCAACGCCGTCGCCGTGTGCGTAACCGACCCGCTCGCCTCCACATTGCTCACCACCCCGGGTGCGCTCGGGTTTGATATCGCCGTCGGGTCGGCGCAGCGACTCGGTGTACCGATGGGTTACGGCGGGCCACACGCAGCGTTCCTCGCTGCCACCGACACCTTCGCCCGCTCGCTACCCGGGCGTCTCGTGGGGGTCAGCACCGACACCGCTGGTCGACCTGCATTGCGCTTGGCGCTGCAAACACGCGAACAACACATTCGTCGCGAAAAGGCCACATCGAACATCTGCACGGCCCAGGCACTGCTGGCCAACATCGCCGGCTTCTACGCCGCTTGGCACGGCCGCGATGGCTTGCAAGCCATTGCTCGGCGCATCAGTGCTCTCACCCACGCCACGATGTCGGTGTTGCGCGAACACAAGGTTGGCACCATCGCCGACGGTTCGCGATTCGACACGTTGACGATCAGTGATGTCGATGCCCAGGCGGTGCACTCGCGCGCTTTGTCCCACAACATCGTGATGCGCCACTGTGATGCCCGCACCGTGGGCATCAGTTATGACGAGACGTCGGATGCCACCCTCGTCGTTGACATCGTCGCCAGTTTCGGTGTCACCGTGACCGTCGACCAAATCGAGGAGCGTGCACTGCAACTGGCCATCGCCGACGAACAACTTCGCTCCGACGATTTCCTCGGCCAGGCCGTGTTCCGCCGGTACCGAACCGAAACCGAGATGCTGCGTTACCTGCGCCGCCTCGCCGACAAAGACCTCGCCCTTGACCGCACGATGATTCCCCTTGGTTCATGCACGATGAAGCTCAATGCCACAACCGAGATGATCCCGGTGACCTGGCCGGAGTTCGCCAACATTCATCCGCATGCGCCCGCCGCCGACACCGCCGGCTATCGCCAACTCATCACCGAACTCGAGCACATGATGTGTGAAGTGACGGGTTACGACGCCGTGAGCCTGCAACCGAATGCGGGCAGCCAGGGCGAATTCGCCGGCTTGCTGGCGATTCGCGCGTATCACGCCAGCCGTGGTGACACGCAACGCACCATTTGTCTCATCCCTGCCAGTGCGCACGGCACCAATGCCGCCAGTGCGGTCATGGCCGGCATGGACGTCGTGGCATTGTCCTGCGATGCGCAGGGCAACGTGGATTTTGCCGACCTCACCGCCAAGTGCGAAAAAGCCGGCGATCGACTCGCTGCGCTCATGATCACCTATCCGTCAACGCATGGTGTGTTCGAAGAATCGGTCACTGCAATCTGCGCAAAGGTGCATGCCCATGGGGGCCAGGTCTATGTCGACGGTGCCAACCTCAACGCCCTCGTGGGCGTCGCCAAGCCGGGGCATTTCGGCGCCGACGTAAGCCACCTCAATCTGCACAAGACGTTCTGCATTCCGCACGGTGGCGGTGGCCCAGGCGTCGGCCCGGTGGCCGTGCGCGCCCACCTCGCTGAATTCCTGCCGGGTGACCCGCTCGGTCGCGAACCGCACATCGTCGGACCGGTATCGGGTGCACCATTCGGATCGGCGGGCATTTTGCCGATCTCGTGGGTGTACGTGCGGCTGATGGGCCCAGACGGTCTGCGACGCGCCACCGAGCAGGCGATCGTGAGCGCGAACTACGTTTCGTGGCGATTGCGTGAACACTTCCCCACGTTGTACACCGGGGCGAACAATCTGGTTGCCCATGAATGCATCTTGGATGTGCGTGACATCACCAAACAAACCGGTGTGTCGGTGGATGACGTGGCCAAACGCTTGATGGACTACGGGTTCCATGCACCGACCATGAGCTTTCCGGTGAGTGGCACGCTGATGGTCGAACCGACCGAGAGCGAGTCACGTGCCGAACTGGACCGCTTCTGTGATGCAATGATCGCCATTCGCAACGAGATACGACGTGTGGAGGCCGGCGACTGGTCGGTCGAAGACTCGCCACTGCGCCACGCGCCACACACCGTGCAGGACGTGGTGGGTGAATGGAATCGTCCGTACGACCGTTCGTTGGCGCTGTATCCGCTTGCATCACTGCACGGCCGGGGTTATTTCCCACCGGTTTCGCGCATCGACGCCGCCCATGGTGATCGTAATCTCGTGTGTTCGTGTGAACCACTCGAAGCATTGGCGAGCACCGAGATCTAGTCGCGTAGCAACGACTACCGTTGAGCCGTGTCCACCACCCCGCCGGCGCTCGACATTCAGAAAATAATCAACGATGTTCTGGCATTGTTGCGCAACATCGACCCGGTGAGTGAAGGTGTGAAACTCGCCGACCAAGGTCGGCGCACCGTCGAAGCACTGATCGTGGCACTCGAGAACGTCGGCACCACGATGGACAACCTCAACCAAGCCGCTGCACGGGTGAATCGTTTGCTCGACGATGTCGAAGACCCGATTCGTCGTATCGCCGGGGTGGCCGACCAGGCCGGTTCGTTGATGAACTTCCTGCCGTCACTGGCCAGCAAGGCAGTGGCGAATTTGACATCGAAACCCGACCCGACTACCCCGACTGCGTAAACGGCGTCGACACCACCGTGCCCGACAGCACGGTGTCGCGGACGCGCACTTCCACCCGTTGACCGATCTGTGCCGCTGGCGGTGTCACCAAGGCGAGGGCAATTCCGACCCCCAGCACGGGCGAGAAATTACCGCTCGTCACCACCCCTACATCAGTTTCATTGATGAATACCCGCGCACCATCGCGCGGTGGGCGGCGTGATTCCGTGCGAATGCCGCACAACAGACGACTCACACCCTTGTCGCGCTGGGCCACGAGGGCTGCCTTGCCGCGGAAGTCGGCCTTCTCCCAGCCGACCACCCAACCGAGACCTGCCTCCAGTGTCGTGATGTCAGGCGACAGCTCATGGCCATGCAAGGGCAGTCCAGCCTCGAGCCGCAACGTGTCACGGGCGCCGAGACCGGCGATGGTGACACCAGCCTGCAGGATTGCCCGCGCGATGTGCTCGGCTTGTGCGACGGGCACTGCCAGTTCAAAACCGTCCTCGCCGGTGTAGCCGGTACCGGCAACCACGCACTGCACGCCGAGGATCTGCAGCTCTGCCACACGAAAACGTTTCACTCCGGCAATCTCGGGTGCGAGGGTCGCCAACCGCGCACGGGCCCGGGGCCCCTGCACTGCCAGGATGGCGCGGGTGTTCGTCGTATCGGTTCCACCGATGATGGCGCGCACACGGTCGGTGTTGGATGCATTCGGCATCACGTCGAACACGTTGTCGCTCAACCACCACACGATGATGTCATCACTCACGCCACCCCGCTCATTGCACGAGTGCGTGTACTGGGCGCGACCCGGCGCAATTTTGCGCAGATCGTTGGTGAGTTCTGCCTGCAACCGATCAAGTGCACCGGCACCCTCGACACGAACGGTGCCCAAATGAGACACGTCGAACAGCGCAGAGTCGGTGCGACAAGCCATGTGTTCAGCGATGGTGCCCGCTGCATACGACAGGGGCATTTCCCACCCGCCGAATGGCACCAACTTGGCACCGAGTTCACGGTGCAGAGAGTCGAGTGGCGACTGACGGTTACCCGTCATGCGTTACCGCGTGCTACTGCGTCGAGCGGCTGGCGTGTGCGCTGCCTGGCGCACGGCGGTGCCAGCGACGGGCATGTCACGCTGCTGGACCCGCTTGAGTTCGATGATGCGCGCATCAAGTTCCTGCTTCACGCTGCCCAATGGCAGCACGTTGAGCACACCTTGACCGTTTCGAACCGCATCGATGAGATGTTCACCGTCACACAGCACGACAGTCGTACCACTGATGACGACATGAGCCGATGCGATGTCGGTCGTGACGTGATGGCGCAGATAGTTGAACACCGCGCGAACTGATTCGAGTTTGATGCCGGCATCGAGCAAATTCTTGATGACCCGAAGCTCGAGCAGGTCGCGGTACACGTACTCGCGGCGCGAACCGCTGCCCTTGGCGTCGTGTGCGGACGGCCGAACGAGGTCGGTGCGCGCCCAATAGTCGAGTTGCCGATACGTGATGCCCACGATTTCAGCCGTCTGCGTACCGCTATAGGTGCGCAGTGAGTCGAACTGGTTTACTTTCCCCGCACCCATGAGGAGGCTCACACTACGGGCTCGAGAGCCCCACGCCAACCGGATTACTTCTCCTGGAAATCCTCGGGGTTGATCGTGTCAATGAAGTCGCGGAATTCGTCGATGATTTCTTCGGGATCGTTGGTGGTTTCGACACCGACCACACCTACCTCGTCAAGCAGTTCACGGCTGGCCGTGATGGGGATGTCGGCGCGCACCGCTATGGCCACGGCATCCGACGGCCGGCAGGAAATGACGTGGGTCTGCCCCTGATGCAGCAGCTGAATCTCGGCGAAATAGGTATGGTCGCGCATTTCGGTGATGACCACACGACGCAGATGGGCACCGAGGTCTTCGAACACGTTGATCAACAGGTCGTGGGTGAGCGGGCGGGGTGGTGTTCGGCCCTCGACTGCATGTTCAATCGCCATGTACTCGGCGGCCCCGATGTAGATGCTGAGAAGTCGACGCTCGCCGTCGTTCTCACGCAACTGCATGAGCGGAACGTTCGCGGGTGTTTCAATACGCACGCCGACAAGTTCTAGGTCGACGCAGTCGCCGGTGCTCATTGCGCCAGCGTAGCAATGACCTAACCCTCGCTTCGCAAGCCTTTGGTCACATTGCGCAACAAGGCGGTGCGTAATTCTTCACCCAGTGCGATGAGGTCGTCCAACAGCTTCATCGCATCGTTTCGGGTGTCGCCACCGCGCCCGCTGAGTGCCGATTGCACGAGTGGCTCGAATACATCCGCTTCGCGCTCAGCCGACAAACGCCACGCCACGAGCAGCCGTGGATCGATGCCGAACGATGCGAGCCGGCCAGCCAGATGCACGATGTCGCGGTCGGTCTCGTCGAAGTACGACTCGCTGCCCACCACGATTGGCCGCACGAATTTCATTTTCTCGAGGGCAACCAGCATCGCTGCACCCACACCCGTGACCTCCAGCAGGTCGCTACGAGTCAAACGTTCGACCCGCTTCTTGGGGGCAGGGGCTGCGTTCGGCCGTGCCGTACTCGTGCGCTCGGCAGCCGGACGATTGGTCGGATGTCCGGCTGATGGCACCCGAATTCCGCGCGGCATGCTCGGGTCGGTGACATCCTCGGGGCGCAAGAAACCGTCACTCGTCTCACCTTCGAGACGGTCACGAATGACACGCAGCGGCAAGAAGTTGTCCTTCTGCTCACGCAAGATGAATCGCAGGCGATCAATGCCGGGTCTGGTGAACTTGCGGTAGCCCGAACTCGTGCGCTCGGGTGCGATCAGACCTTGGCTCTCCAAGAAGCGAATCTTGGAAATGGTGACGTCGGGGAATTCCTCAGAGAGCAACGCCAGCACCTCCCCGATCGAGAAATACTGCTCGGACACGGCATTTATCCGAAGAATGCAACGAGTCGAAAGCGACCGATTTGCACATCATCACCGTGCTGCACCACCGCTTCGTCGACGCGCCGATTATTCACGTAGGTGCCGTTCAGCGACCCAAGATCCCGCACCAACCACACGTTGGCCTGCCGCACGAATACGGCGTGCTGTCGCGAGACCGTGAAGTCGTCGAGCTGCACATCGTTGTCCGGCACGCGACCGACGGAAACTTGGTCGCCGACCAGCGAGTAACGCGTGCCGATTTCGGGGCCTTGGCGCACCACGAGCAACGCCTCCCCCGGTGCGATTTCACCACTGTGCACGATGGCATTGTCGTCGTCATGCACACCGTCGAGCAGCGGGTCGGTCTTGGCCAGCACATTCGTGTGCATGCTCGGTGTATCAACCACCGCCCCGCAGGCCGAACAGAATGTCGACGATGGTGGGTTGCGATGACCGCACTGGTTGCAAAAGACGTACTGCATGGCTATCCAGCAAGCAAAGCGGTATAGGCCGCAGCGTCCATCAATGTCGGCAACGAGCCGTCGACGGAAATCTCACAAATCCAACCGTCACCGTACGGATCCTTGTTCAACAATTCGGGCTGATCGGCAAGTGCCGAATTGACGGCCGTTACCGTGCCGCTGACGGGTGCGTAAATATCAGAAACGCTCTTGGTGCTCTCCACCTCGGTGAACGCCTGCTCGGCAGTCACCTTGGTGCCGACGGTGGGCACGCCCACGAAGACCACGTCGCCGAGTGCATCCTGGGCGTAATGGGTGATGCCGATGCGGGCAACGTTGCCCGATAGCTTCACCCACTCGTGCTGAGCGGTGTACGACAAATCCTGCGGTACCGACATGCCCTCAACCGTAGCCTCAGGGTGAGACCGACTGAGCAGCTGCCCGCGCAAGTCGGGCGCCCCGCACACCGCGCACGACCTGTGGCACGTACGCCACCGCAGTGCCGTAGCACATGACGAGGCCTGGAATACCGATCGCCCATCCGGCGTTACGTGCACCGAGTGCCCAGCCGGCGTCACTGGCACCGATCAACAGCAACGGAAAGGCCACCATCAAGGCGAACGTGTAGTTCTTGCCCCACTGACTGACCGCAAAACGCGGCATCCCGAGTGCCGTACCGCTCACCATCATCGCCCCCACGAATACCTCACGGGCAACGACCATCCAACCAAACCAGCCGACCACCGATCCGTCGAGCACGATGGCCCCCACGCCGACGATCAACAGCATTCGGTCGACGGTGGGGTCAAAGACGGCACCAAAAGCGCTGCGCTGGTGCAGCCGCCGCGCCAGCCAACCGTCGATCCAATCGGTGCTGCCGAGCACACCGAGCAGATAAGCCGCGCCATCCCGGTCACCCTGGCTGAACAACAACCACAAAAAGACCGGCAAACACAACAATCGAACGAGGGTGACGAGGTTCGGCCAGGTGGCAATGTTCCGCGACATTGAGGCGCAGGCTAGTTCGCAACCACCGAACAATGAACTATCGTCTCGCTGATGACCTCACTTTTCTCACGAATTATCGCCGGCGAAATTCCCGGACACTTTGCCCTCCAAGACACCCATTGTGTGGTGTTCATGACGATTGCTCCGATCACCGAAGGTCATGCGTTGGTCGTTCCACGCGAACCCATCAACCACTGGATCGACATGCCTGCCGATTTGACTGCCCACGTGTTCAACGTTGCCCGCCAAGTTGGTATCGCTCAACGCACGGCATTCCACACTGAGCGTGTCGGTCTGGTCATTGCCGGTTTCGAGGTGAACCATTGCCACCTGCATTGCATTCCAGCCAACGAAATGGCCAACCTCAACTTCAGCCACCAAGAACAGGGTGTGTCTGGTGAACGTCTCGCCGATGCCGCGCACCGACTGGCCGCACAGTTGCGCAGCGACGGTGTACCTGGCGCAGTCTGACGCCAGCCGCCATCTGCCAACGCTAAAACAGCGTGGTCATCGTCGGAACGATGAGCTCGGCACCCTTGTTGCGCACATTGTTGACCGCCGTGCTCACAGTGACCGCAACGAGGCGATCTTCGTGCGCCGTGCGCAACAGGTGCAATGGCGCAACAGGTGCAGCAAGCCACTCTTGGATGTCGTCACCATCGAGAATGCATGGCATGCGATCGTGAATCTCCGCCAGACGGGCATTCGGCGATGTCGTGATGATGCTGCAGCTGCGAATTTCTGCGCCGCCACGCGTCGGGTCACGCCAGGTCGTCCATAAGCCGGCAATCGCCAGCGAAGAAGCATCGGCCGAACGAATGAAGTACGGCTGCTTGGGTTGTTTCACCCGCGGGTCGACACCGGTGGTGCGCCACTCGTAGTAGCCATCCACGGGCAACACGCAACGATGAGCGGCCAAGAGCGGACGGAAGCTCGGCTTTTCGGTCAACGTCTCGCTGCGCGCGTTGATCATGCTGGCGGCGCGACTACGGTCCTTTGACCACGCCGGCAGCAAACCCCAGTGGGCGCCGCGCAGCACTCGTGTGGCTGGTGCATCATCACCCGACTCGCACGACAGCATGAGCACCTGCGTGGTTGGTGCCACGTTGTAGTTCGCAAGAAACTGTTCGGACTCGACCTCACGTAATTCTGCGTCGAACATGAGGGCCAACTGCGCCGGGGCGGTCGTGGCAATGAAACGCCCGCACATCGTCGGGCTGGGGAGATGTGAACTCCCGACCTCTTGTCCACCGGACAAACCCGTCGATCGATGTAGGTGCCTTCTTACCACCGATCAATTTCATACTCTAGGAGTTCGTGCACCACCATTGATGACCGACACATGCCGCAATATCGCGGCGAGTCGTTACTCAAGTGCGATTGCGGTGTCGTGAGGGTGGTTCGAGATAATCGCCACAACCGACCTCGACGAAATATTGGGCACCAACTGCGTGGTGCGGTCGGTAAAATATCCGCGAAGCGTCACGACAAGAAACTTCTCCGAGTCGGCCGAAATAGTCATGACAAACACCCCACATTGCACTCCACTTCCAGACTGCAACGGCCTGTGCGAAAGGCACGACCACGTTGATGCCCGACAAGCTCCCGAATGACCATGTCGAATAGGCGATGTAGGCGAGGCCGTTGAGACGGGGTCGCAGCGCAGCCAGCCCGACTTCATCCACGTCAAGCACGAACGCCTCAACTTTGTCCACGCCCCCGAGTCCTCGCGTGGCCCCATCGTGATACGAAACGGGAGACCATAGATTTCCGTCTTCCTTGGACTCCTGCTCACGATGCACCTTCAGTACCGCCACGAGTGCATCCCAGGTTTCAGTCAATGGGTACGGCTGCACCGAAGCTACGGAATCAAAGCCAACTGCCACGGAACAAATCTACTTTTGGGCTTGAGCTGGTTTTATATTTGGGACCAGACACAAATTCGTTTCGTGCGTCGAACATTGTCATCATTCGTCGGGCTGGGGAGATTTGAACTCCCGACCTCTTGTCCCCCAGACAAGCGCGCTAACCAAGCTGCGCCACAGCCCGTAGCTACGCCGTCGTCAGTCTACAAACGGCGCGACGATGCGCCAAACGAGATATGCCACCAACAGCACCATGAGCAACTTGAAGTGCCACGGTGCCTTCTCGCCACTCATTCGCTTGAGTTCCCGCAGCGTCGGTGGTTCGGTCGTTGAGCGAGCGATGGGCATGTCGACCGCCCGACCGCACACCGGGCACTTGCCGTCGGTGGTCGCAGCCGATGGCGCAAAATATCTTGAACATGGCTCACACCACGGCATGCTCAGCCCTGTTCGGATCGGGTTCGAACGCGCAATTTGATCGGTGTCGAACCAAACTCAAAGGCCTCGCGGATTGAACGCTCGAGGTAACGCAGATAGGTGCGCGGGAGTTCACGGTTGACGAACAACGTGAACGTCGGCGGATCGACCGCACCCTGCAGTGCGTACAACACGCGTGCACCTTGACCGGCGGGTTGCTGCTGTTGGGCGGCGGCCAACACGCGATTCACATCCTTGGTCGGCACGCGACGGTGGTAGTTGGTGATCGCATCGGTGAGCAGCGGCTGCAAGCGGTGCACGTTCTTGCCGGTGAGCGCCGACAGACGCACGATCGGTGAGTCACCGATGAAATACAGCCGGCGATGCAACTCGATCTCTACCTCTTCGCGATGCTCCTCTTCGACCAGTTCCCACTTGTTCAGGACCAAGACGATCGGGCAACCACTCGCATCGATACGTTCGGCGAGGCGCTGGTCTTGGCTGGTGACGCCCTCGGTTGCGTCGATGACGAGTAAGGCGATATCACTCTCATCTACGGCGCGCAGGGCACGAATGATCGAGTAATACTCGGTGCCGGGTTCGACCTTGCTGCGCCGTCGCATTCCGGCCGTGTCGACGAAAATCACCGGGCCGTCGGTGGTTACCACGCGCGTGTCGATCGCATCGCGAGTCGTGCCGGCCAAGTCGTGCACGATCGAGCGCTCTTCGCCAACCAGGCGATTGAACAACGTGCTCTTGCCGACGTTCGGCCGCCCGACGATGGCCACCCGCGGTTCTTTCGTGGTTGGATCACGGACAAAGACACCGACTTCGGCAAGATCGTCAGCCTTGATTTCTAGTTGGTCGATGATCGCATCGAGCAGGTCACCCGACTTGCGACCGTGGATCGCCGATACCGACACCGCATCACCGAGCCCGAGCGACAGGAACTGCCACAGATCCGTTTCCGCACCCAGGTTGTCGACCTTGTTCGCCACGAGCAACAGCGGGCGGGCCGTGGTGCGCAACCACGCCGCAATCGCACCGTCGTCGTCGTGCAGACCAGCGGTGGCATCGACCAAAAAGAGCACCAGGTCGGCTTCTCGTGCCGCAGTTTCGACCTGCCGACTGACCTTGGAATCCAGCACGCTGCCACCAGGCATCCAGCCTCCGGTATCAACGACATTGAAATAGCGGCCACACCACTCCACCTCACGCGTGTTTCGATCGCGAGTCACCCCAGGGTGATCTTCGACAATGGCCGCTTGCTCGCCCAGGAAACGATTGAACAAGGTGCTCTTGCCAACATTCGGCCGACCGACGATAACAACGCTCTTGCGGGCGTCACCATTCGTCATTTCGTTCAGGCTACCGAGCACACTGCGCACTACCGTTGACTTCACGCATGACAGTTGACAAAGTTCTGCTCGCCGCACCACGTGGGTTCTGTGCTGGTGTTGAGATGGCAATCAAAGCACTCGCTTGGATGGTGCGCACCTTTGAAGGCCCCGTGTACTGCTACCACGAAATCGTGCACAACCAGATCGTGGTGGATCGATTCAAGGAACGCGGCGTCATTTTTGTCGACGATGTGCAGACCGTGCCGCCAGGACGACCAATCATGCTCTCGGCTCACGGTTCTGCGCCGGCAGTGGTGAACCTCGCCCATCAACGTGGCGGATACATGGTTGATGCCGTGTGTCCCTTGGTCACCAAAGTGCACCACGAAGTGCGTACCCGAGCAGGCAAGGGGTACCGCATCGTTTATGTCGGGCATGCCGGTCACGAAGAGGCAATCGGCACGATGGCGGTTGCCCCCGAGGCCATCTCGCGCGTCGAAACGACCGCCGAAGTGGCCGCACTCCCCGAGTTCAGTGAGCCCGTTGCATTACTGGCCCAGACCACCCTGTCGCATCGCGAATGGGAGGGCGTCGCGCGGGCCGTCAAAGAACGTTTCCCGACCGTGTGGACACCTGGGCGAAGCGACCTGTGTTTTGCCACGACGAATCGCCAGGCATCGCTGACCAAGATTGCCGGCATGGTTGACGTGATGGTGGTCATCGGTTCGGCAAACTCGAGCAACACCCTGGCGCTGGCCCACCTCGCGACTGAGATCGGTTGCCCGCGCGTGCTGCGAATCAACCGTGCCGACGAATTACCCGACGACTTGCACGGCACGATCGGTGTCACCGCTGGCGCATCGGCCCCCGAAGAGCTCGTCGTTCAGGTCATCGAGCGATTGGCACCACGACAAGGCTTCACCGAGGTTCGCGCGATCGAAGAGGACGAATACTTTCCGCCACCTCGGCACATTCGCGAGTTGCAAAGTGCCCTGGAAACAGTCATCACCGTGTTTGCCGGCGGCAACCTGGCGACTCGTCGAAGTTACGACGACCGCACGATTAGCGCAAGTTCGGTACTCGCCGCGCTCGCGATCTAATTACGGGGAATTTCGCTCCACGGACGATCACGGTCGACACGGGCATCCCCCGGCAAACCGAGCACACGCTCACCGAGGATGTTGCGCATGACTTCACTCGTGCCACCCTCGATGCTGTTGGCACGACTGCGCAGGAACGACTTTTGCAGGCCGTCAGTCGGGCCCATGGCGGTGTTCGGGCGCACCATTGCGTATTCGCCGTACAACATTCCGTCGGCACCCAGCAGTTGCATGCAAAAGGCGAACGTCTCCTTGTTGAGATCGGCACTCGCCATCTTGCCGATCGACCCTTCAGGGCCCGGTGCGCCAACCTTGCGCATCTGACCGGCGCGAATGTTGGTGAGGCGCGAGACCTCGGCGCGAATCCACAGGCGCATCAACTCGTCACGAGTTGCATTGGTCTTGCGCTCCAGCGGAAGTTTTTCCCACAGCTTGATTGCCTCACGGATCGGGCCGCTCGCCTTTGGTGGAATCATTCCGCCGATGGCCACGCGCTCGTTCATGAGCGTGGTCAGCGAGACGCGCCATCCGTCGCCCGGCTTGCCGAGTGTTTCGGCAACCGGCACACGCGCGTCGGTGAAAAACACTTCGTTGAACTCTGCTTCACCGGTCATTTGGCGCAGTGGTCGGGTTTCGACGCCGGCGGCTTTCATGTCCACCACCATTGCTGTGAGACCGGCGTGCTTCATCGCCTCGGGGTCGGTGCGCACGACGAGCAGACCAAAACGTGACACATGGGCCAGCGTCGTCCACACTTTTTGGGCATTGACAATCCACTCGTCGCCGTCGCGAATCGCCTTGCCGCTGAGACCTGCGAAGTCAGACCCCGAACCGGGCTCGGAAAACAACTGGCACCAGACTTCTTCACCGGTGAACAGAGGGCGCAGGTAACGCTTTTTTTGTTCGTCGGTTCCCCACTCCACCACGGTCGGGCCACACATGCCGTAGCCGATCGGATTACGAAAATATGCATTCGGTCCGCCGGCAGCAAAGACTCGCTCGTTGACGATGCGCTGATATTTGGGTGACAGACCCAACCCACCATGCCCGACCGGGAAGTTCACCCAGGCCAGGCCGCGGTCGTATTGGGCACCAAGGAAAGCGACGGTGTCGGTCGACTTGGGTGGCAGGTCGTGAATCAGTTCGTCGACGAGGTCGATGACGTGCTTTTCGTCGGATGTAGCGGCGATCTGATTGCTGGTGAGGGTCTCAGCGGGCATGCTCTGAGGGTACACGCCCCACTATCTCTGCACTATCTTTCTGCGCACTATCTTCGGAGTCATCATGTATCCCGGAAACATCGCCGAGACCACCCCCGACCGCCCCGCCATCGTGATGGCCGGCACAGGTGAGACCCTCACCTATCGCCAGCTCGACGAAGGCGCCAACCGCGTCAGCCAATTAATGGCGAGCCACGGGTTGCAGCCTGGTGATCACGTCGCCATCTGTTTGGAGAACCATCCACGATTTTTTGAAACCGTGTGGGGTTGTCATTACGCCGGCTTGGTCTACACCTGCTGCTCGAGCCGCCTCACCACCGACGAATTGTCGTACATCCTCAACGACTGTGGCGCCAAGGTGTTCATCACGTCCAAACACAAAGCAGATCAGGCGGAAGCAATCGTTTCATCCACACCGAATCTCGTTGCGCGATACATGCTCGATGGCACGACCGCGCACTACGACTCATACGAAAATGCCGTCGCGGCACAATCCGACCAGGCGCTGGCACAGCGCTTCGAGGGCACCGACATGTTGTATTCGAGCGGCACGACCGGTCGCCCCAAGGGCGTGGCGTTCGTCTACAAACCCGAACCCCTCGGCACGCCGCCCGGTTTGCTGACGCTCGCGCAATTCGTGTTCGGCTTCAACGAACGAACGGTGTACCTCTCGCCCGCACCGCTGTACCACGCGGCACCACTGCGGTTCAACATGGCGGTGCACCGCCTCGGCGGCACGACCGTCATCATGGAACATTTTGATGCCGAAGAATATCTCGCGTGCATCCCGAAATATACGGTGACCCACACGCAGGTGGTGCCGACCATGTTCGTGCGCATGCTGAAACTGCCCGAGGCGACACGCACGAAACACGATGTTTCGTCGCTCACCACCGTGATTCATGCTGCCGCACCATGCCCGGTCGAAGTCAAGCGCAAGATGATCGGTTGGTGGGGCCCGATCATTCACGAGTACTACGCCGGCACCGAGGGCAACGGTTTCGTCTACTGCAACTCTGAACAATGGTTGGCCCACCCCGGCACCGTCGGTCAGGCGATCTCGGGCATCCTGCACATCCTTGATGAACAAGGCAACGAACTTGCCGCCAACGAAACCGGAACCGTATTTTTCGAGTCTCCGGCAGTGTTCGAGTACCACAACGACCCCGAGAAGACGAAGTCGTCGCGCGACCCGCAAGGCCGCGGCTGGAGCACCCTCGGCGATATCGGGTACCTCGATGACGACAAGTTCTTGTACCTCACCGACCGCAAGGCGTTCATGATCATCTCTGGCGGCGTCAACATCTATCCGCAGGAATCAGAGAACGTGCTCATCAACCATCCGCTCGTCACCGACGTTGCCGTCTTCGGGGTGCCCAACGACGAATTCGGTGAAGAAGTCAAGGCCGTCGTACAGCCCGCGACGATGCCCGCCTCGCCGGCCGAGGCCGACAAGCTCGCCAAGGAACTCATCGCTTTTTGTCGCTCGCAGTTGGCCGACATCAAGTGCCCCCGCTCGGTGGATTTCCGCCCCGACCTACCGCGCCACCCGACCGGCAAGTTGTACAAGCGCTTGTTGAAAGACGAGTACTGGGCCAACGCTGGTCGGTCGATCTGACCAACCATCGACGATGACCCACCCATATCTCGGCGGGCCCCTGCCGATTGCGTTTGCCCACCAGGGCGGCGCGAGTGAGCATCCGGAAAACACGTTGCCGGCGTTCGACAACGCCTTTCGTCTCGGCTATCGATACATGGAAACTGACGTGCACGCGTCAAGTGACGGGGTGCTCTTTGCCTTTCATGACCCGGATTTGCAGCGCACCTGTGACCGACCAGGCCTGATTCGTGACATGACGGCGACAGAAGTGGGCACCGCGCGCGTGTCCGGTCGTGAGCCCATTCCCCGCCTCGACGAATTGCTCACCACCTGGCCGACCGCCAAGTTCAACATTGATTGCAAAAGTGATCATGCGCTCCCCTACCTGCTCGCCCGACTCGATCAGGGCGACATGTTCGACCGGGTGTGCATCGGCTCGTTCAGCGATGCGCGGCTCGATGCCGTGCGCGAGCGCTACGGGCAAAAAATCTGCACCTCGATGGGGCCGCGCGACGTTGCCAAGCTGCGCCTCGGCACATGGTTGCGTCGCACGCCGCGATTTCGTGGTGAGGCTGCACCGTTGATTGCCCAAGTGCCCGTCAAACAGGGCCCGATACCCATCGTTACCGAGTCGTTCGTGCAGGGTGCCCACGACGCCAACCTGCAGGTGCACGTGTGGACGATCGACGACCCGGCAGAGATGCACCGGCTGATCGACCTCGGTGTTGACGGCATCATGACGGATGAAGTCACCACGTTGCGAGACGTCATCCAAGCGCGCGGGCTATGGCGTTGAGCGCACCCAGCGCAGCGCGACCCTCGCCGCACCACCCGCTGCAGGTGGAGCACCTCGGTCACCGCTTTGACACGACGGCAGTCTTGAGCGATGTTTCGCTGCATGTCGCCGCCAACGAAATTGTGGCAATCGTGGGGCCAAGCGGCTGCGGCAAAACCACCTTGCTGCGCACCTGTGCCGGCTTGCTCAGCCCCACCTCTGGGTTTGCGCACCGCGCCGACCGTGCGGTTGGCTTCGTTTTTCAGGAGCCGGCGCTGCTGGCTTGGCGGCGCGTGGCGCACAATGCCGCGCTGTTGAGCGCCGATCAAGCACTCGTCGAGCGCCTGCTCTCGGTCAGTGGGCTGGCTGAACATCGCGACAAGTGGCCGCATCAACTTTCGGGTGGAATGAAGATGCGGCTCTCGCTCGTGCGCACACTGGCCGCGAGGCCGTCGCTGGTGTTGCTCGATGAGCCATTTGGTGCACTCGACCAGATCACCCGGCACCGTTTGCACGACGAGTTCGCCCTTTTGCATACCGAACAGAAATTCGCAGCCCTGCTGGTCACCCATGCCATTGACGAAGCCGTCTATCTGGCCGATCGTGTCGTGGTGATGTCGCAGGCCCCCGGGCGCATCGTCGGTGAGTTCGCGGTGCCCTTTTCGCGCGCTCGCTCTGCTTCACTGCGCTATTCACCCGAGTTTGGCGACCTCTGTGGACGCATCGCGCATTGCCTTGAGGCCCACGCATGAAAAAAGTCCTGCCACCTTTCGTCGTGTTCGCCGCAATCATCGCCGGGTGGTATGCACTGGCCTATTCACTCGACAACAACTTCGCGTCAGGTGACGGCTCGGCGCTCATCATCCCGCCACCACATCGGCTGTTCGACGGGCTCAATGACGCCACGATTGATCGAATCGTCTCGGCAACCCTCATCTCTGCCGGTACAGCATTCGTCGGTTTTCTGCTCGCCATCGTGGTGGGCATGGCCCTCGGCATCCTGATGATGTCATCACGCGGGCTCGAGTCGGCGCTGTGGCCCTGGCTCATCGCCGTGCAGGTCACGCCGATCATCGTGCTCACGCCGATCATCGTTCGGGTGGCCGGCCCATCATTCGGTGCCCGCGTCTTCGTGACGGTGCTCATCGCCTTTTTCCCGATTGCCAGCAACACCCTGTTCGGCCTGCGTTCGGTGTCGGGGGCCCTGCACGACGTGTGCACGCTTGCTGAGTTTTCCCGTTGGCAACGACTGACCAG
>JAEMQQ010000001.1:86898-106083 GCA_016463775.1 Ilumatobacteraceae bacterium
GCTCGAGATTCCCGGCGCGAGCCCGGCGATCTTTGCCGGGCTGCGGGTTTCGGCAGGTTTGGCGGTCATCGGTGCCATCGTCGGAGACTTCTTCTTTTCGCGTGGCACACCCGGGCTCGGCCGCCTCGTTACCTACTTTTTTCAGGACACCCGGTCGGGCCCGATGTTTGTCACAGCGCTTGTTGCGGCATTTCTCGGGCTTGGGTTCTTCTTGTTGGTCGAGTTGTTGCGTAGCGTGCTGGTTTCACCATGGCACCAAAACTAAAACTCACCCTCCGTACCACCCTGATTGCGGCCATTGGCATCGTCGCCATATCGGCGTGCACCAACAGCGACACCGACAATGGTGCGGCAACGCTCGACACTGAGGTTGCCGTCGATGCAAGTGGGCCGGCACTCGGCGAGGTCGTCAACCTCGCCGGAGTCTGCTTTTCACCGATCGTGGTTCAGACGGATTGGTATCCACAAACCGAGCATGGTGGGATCTATGAGTTGCTCGGCGACGACTACGTCGTTGATGCAGCACGCGGTGCCACGACTGGTGCGCTGGTGTTCGATGGCGTCGATACGGGTGTCGATCTGGAGATTCGTGCCGGTGGGCCGTTCATCGAGTCACCGGTCGTCACCGAGATGTTCCTCGATGGCAGCATCATGTTCGGCTACGTCGGTACCGATGTGGCCATTTCGCGCTACGCCGAAACACCGACGCTGGCGGTCTTCAATGCACTCACCATCAACCCGCAGGTGATCTTGTGGAATGCCACCAAACATCCGAAGGCATCCACCATCGCCGATATCGCACAGGAAGTGCCGGCGGTGAGCGTGTTCGGCGATCGTCCCTACATGCGCTATCTCGTCGAGCAGGGCGTCGTGCCAGCCGACAAAGTTGACACCAACTACAAAGGCTCGCTGATGTTGGCCACCGACGATATTGCCCACCAGGGTTTCGCCACCAGTGAGCCGTACCGCTACGAAACACTCGAGTCGGGTGCAATCACCACCGCATTCCAGCTCGTGCACGATGCGGGTTGGACTTCGTATCCACAGAATTTGGCGATCAACAGGCTGCGGCTTGATGCCCTGCGACCTTGCCTGACGAAACTCGTGCCGATGATGCAGCAAGCCCAGATCAACTTCGTCGCCTCACCCGACCGCACGATCGCCACGATTGGTGATGTCGTCACCCAACTCGACACATCATGGCAACAGAGCCCCGAGTTGGCGGCCTACGCCATCGCCACGATGAAGAGTCTCGGGATCGTCGGCAACGGCACCACGCCGACCTTCGGCGACTTCGAATCGCCGCGGATCGACGATTTCATCACCCGTGCCATTCCGATCCTGCGCGGGCAGGGTCTTGAGATATCCGATGTGACTGCCGCCGATCTGGCGACGAACGAATTCATCAACCCTGCAATCTCCCTGCCGTAATCACCCACCCGGGCGGCGGACGGCGGAGGTTTAGGCGTCGCGAACCTTCCAGTCGCGGGTGGCGACCGGGTCTTTGTCGCTCCAGGGAAAATTGATCCACTCGTCGGTGCGTTTCCATACGAAGTCACTCTTCACGATCGACGCCGACTTTTCATACAACACGGCAATCTTTGATTGCTTCACTTGGCCGGCACAAAATTCGTTGACGAGCTTCAGGGTGTGCCCGGTATCTGCAACGTCATCGACGATCAACACCCGCGAATCTTTGAGGTCGACGATCGACGGCACCGGTGGCAACATGATGGGTATCGCCAGTCGCTCATTGACACCGGTGTAGAACTCGACGTTGAGCGTGTAGGTGTTCTTCACCGACAGCGCGTAGCCGAGCGCGCCAGCAGCAAGGAGCCCACCGCGGGCGATGGCCAGAATGATGTCCGGTTCATAGCCCGACTTGGCGATCTGCACCGCGAGTTCGCGACTGGCAACGCCGAATGAATCCCAGGTCATTATTTCGCGTGCCGACACTCAAGTCTCCTGTCTTGTCTTGCCCAGAATCTAGTGCCACCGACTGATGTCGACGCATTTCTCCGGCATCCGAGGTGACATTGCACCCACCGCCTACGGTCGGGCGTATCGAACTCCACACCTACGATCTCAGCCTCGTGCGCAATGGTGCCTATGATCCGACCACCCGCGTACGGCTCGGCTCAACGAACGACGGTCAGGCGCCCAGTCGTGCTGCACGAATCGAACGTGCCACCCTCACACCCGAGGGGCCCGGCACGATTGCGGTAGATATCGACGCAGATGGTCAGCATCACATCGAATCGTGGGGCCCAGGTGGCGACTGGCTCAGTGCACGACATCTGCGATTGACCGCGCGCCGCACCGAATGCCTGCCGCTGCACGGCCATCATGCAGAGGTGCAACGGGCGCTACGCACAATGGGGCAACTCCATCTTCCGGCCACCGACACGCCGTATCACGAGGTGCTGCCGGCCATTCTTGGCCAGCGCATCACCGCCGCCCAGGCGTTGACGCAATGGGCGCGGCTCTGTGAGCGGTATGGCGATGCAGCACCTGGGCCACTGTCGTTGCGCTTGCCCCCGACACCACCGCAACTGTTGCGCATCGCCTCGTGGGAGTTGCACCGACTTGGCATCGAACAACAGCGGGCCCGCACCTTGCGCGTCGCCGCTCGGCACGCTGCGTTCATCGACCGCACCCGCGATCTCGACGGGCCGGCGGCCCGACGTGCGCTCATGCAACTGCCGGGCATCGGTGTCTGGACTGCTGCGGTGGCCATCGGGGTGTCACACGGCGACCCGGACGCACTCCCGATCGGTGACTTTCACGTGAAAAATACTGTGGCGTGGGCCCTCACGGGCAAGCCCCGCGGCACCGACGACGAAATGATCACGACGCTCACCCCCTACGTCGGTCAGCGCTGGCAGGTGGTTCGACTGCTCGAGCGAGCCGGGCTTGGCGCCCCGCAGTTTGGGGCGAAGCGAAAACTGCTCGACATCGCCCGGCTCTAGCGGCGACGAATGTATCCGCCTAGACGAGTGACAGCCCGCTGCGCATCGCCGACCAATAATTCGGCCACGACTTGGCAACGACGTCCGGGTCACTCACGCTGATACCCGCCTGAGCAAGACCCAACAATGCCAACGACATGGCAAGGCGGTGGTCATCATGTGGATCGATCGTGGCGGCGCGCAGTGCCGCCGGGGTGATGCTCAAGCCATCGGTTTCCACCCGTACGGTCACACCACATTTACTTAGTTCGTGCGCCAGGTCGCCGAGACGATCACTTTCCTTGGCCCGGATGAACGCCACACCACGAATTCGCGACGGGCCAGTGGCACAGGCGGCAATGACTGCGAGCGTCGGTACGAGATCGCTCATCGCCGACATGTCGACATCGATCCCAACGAGCGCTTGGCGTGCATCGCGAGACACGGTCACTATCGAGTCGTGCTCGCTCACCGCACAACCCATACGGGTGAGCACCCCGAGGAAAGCAGCCTCTGGTTGACCGAAGTTCTCGCGCAGACCCGCAATCTGCACCTGACCGCCGGCGATTGCAACGGCTGCGAACGGATAACTTGCCGACGACCAATCGGCATCGACGACGAACTCACCACCGCGATAGGTGCCGGCTTGCACCGTGACATGCGTTGGCTGCACGGTCACGGCTGCGCCGAACGTCCGCATGACCTCGGCAGTCATTGCGAGGTACTCACCCGACACCACATCACCCGTGCGGGTCAGTTGCATGCCGCCGAGTAGCGGCGCAACGAGCATGAGTGCGGAAATAAATTGACTCGACACATCGCCCCGGGCCGACAGCTCAAGCGGCACCGAAGCTGTATGCGACCCGGCACCGGTGATCGTGACCGGCAGATACCCATCGCGATCACCCGTCACGGTGGCACCGATGTCGCGCAACAAGCGGTGCAATTCCCCCATCGGGCGACCGAGCAACCCTGCACCGCCGGTGATCGTGCTGGGGCCGGCACGCAATGCCGCGACGGCGCTCACGAAGCGCGAGGTGGTGCCGGCCAAACCAGCGTCGATGATCACGGCCGCGGTGGCCCCACGATCGACCCCACTGCGCACCCACACCGTGGTGGCGGTGCACTCGATCTGGGCGCCAAGCGTGCGGAGTGCGTCGATCATGCGCATCGTGTCGTCACCGACGGCGACCCCAGTCAGCACACTCTGCCCGTCGGCCAGTGCCGCACAGATGAGCGCCCGATTGCTCACCGATTTAGAACCGGGCACGCTCACGACGCCATGCAGCGGCGCTGCAACCGGGGCGAATGTTTCGCTGGTCACTGCTCAGGCAACCCGCGCAACAACGGGCTTGAAACCACGGGCAATGAGGCCACCACGAAATAGCTCGGCGCTCGCGGCATCCACCACCATGATGAGCACGCCACGATCACCCTCGACCGAGTGGCTGACCTCGAAGTTCGCGGTATTGACCCCCAACTCGGCGGCCAAGGTGAAGACCTCGGCTGCTGCCCCGGGTCGGTCGGGAATCGGAATGCGGACTTCTGCAACATCGACCAGTTCGCGCACACGACCGGGCAGATTTGCACGAACCGATCGGGCGTCGGTCAGCCGGGCGAGCAAGGTCGTTGAATCACTTTCAAAGACGATCTTGCGCATGTCGCCGAGACCGTCGATCATCGCGTCGATTGCTTCGACGATTGCCGACTGGTTTTCGCGGCAGATATCGAGCCAGATCGCCGGATTGCCACTCGCCACACGCGTCATGTCGCGGAATCCGCCGGCGGCCAGACGCATCACCGCAGCGTGATCATCGGCGCGCGCCCGAGCCAAGGTCAACAGGGTGGCTGCAGCAAGATGCGGCAGATGGCTCGTGACAGCCACGAGTTGGTCGTGGCGTTGCGCGGGCAGAGCGAGCATGTCGCCGCCAAGTTCACGCACGATCGCCGCCACGGTGGCGAACGTTGCGTCGTTCGTGGCTGCACTCGGTGTCAGCACCCACACGGCACCCCGAAACATGTCGGCGTCGGCGCCATCAAGACCCTGCAGTTCGCTACCCGCCATCGGGTGACCACCGATGAAGCGCGGGTCGGTGATCGCCTCGACGATCGGTGTCTTTACCGAGCCGACATCGGTGACCAAGCCGCTCGTGCGCTGCAACATGGTGCGCACCCCGTCCAGCAGTTGCGATACGGGCGTGGCAACGAATGAGATCTCCGCATCGGCATCGATGCCCCCTGCGTCGATGAACCCACGCGACAACGCATCGGTGACCCGTTCTGCATTCTCGTCGGTGCCCGACACACGCCAGCCGCCGGCATGCAACGCAGCGGCCACTGAACCGCCGATGAGGCCGAGGCCAAGCACATTGGCGCGTCTGGTCACGACATTTCAGCGTACGGCGAGCGCCCGCACCTCTTGAGTCGTGAGATGCCGCCACTCGCCGGGCTTCAGTGTCGAGTCGGTGAGTGCGCCGATTCGCGTGCGCACCAAACGGTTGACTTCGTGGCCCACCGCATCACACATGCGTCGCACCTGACGATGACGACCCTCGTGGATGATGATTCGCAACACCCCAGGTTGCACCTGACCGACCTGGGCTGGTTCCGTGATGCCGTCTTCGAGTTCGATACCACGACGCAATTTGGTGAGTGCCGACTCGGGCACGCCGTCGGCACCACAGCGCACATGCACGAGATACTCCTTTTCGACGCCGAAACTCGGATGGGTCAGATGATGCGTGAGTTCACCGTCGTTCGTCAGGATGATGAGCCCCTCTGAATCGAGATCAAGGCGCCCGACCGGAAAGACGCGCGGCTCTTGCGGCACCAGTTCAACCACGGTCACACGGTCGTGGGTATCTTTGGCGGTCGTAATCACGTTGTAGGGCTTGTGCAGCAGGTAGTACACCAAGCCAGGTCGTACACCAACGGCTACCCCGTCGACGGCGACGACGTCGTGATCGACCTCCACCCGACGGC
This sequence comes from Ilumatobacteraceae bacterium, assembly GCA_016463775.1. Lineage (GTDB taxonomy): Bacteria > Actinomycetota > Acidimicrobiia > Acidimicrobiales > Ilumatobacteraceae > F1-60-MAGs027. The sequence goes on from JAEMQQ010000001.1 coordinate 92,829, forward strand.
CGAGGACCGCCACATCACCGTTGACCGTGACACGCCCCTGCGCGATGAGTTCCTCACAGATGCGCCGGCTACCGAAGCCGCGCTGGGCGAGCACCTTTTGCAGGCGCTCACCGGTGGCGAGTTCGTCGTTCACGTCGTGGTGTCGGGCACCACGCGAAGACCGGCTTCGAGTGCTTCAACGACACCGGCGTCGGGCACGAAATCGCTGATCGGTGGCAGGTCGTCGAGCGAGTTGACACCGAGGCGCTCGAGGAACAACGGTGTGGTGCCGTACATGACGGCGAGGCCCGGACCATCGTCGCGCATCACCTCGGTGATGTACCCGCGGGCCTGCAACGTGCGCAACACCGATTCTGGGTCGACGCCGCGAATCGCCGACACCTGGGTGCGCGAGATCGGCTGTTTGTAGGCGATGATCGCCAACGTCTCGAGTGCCGCCGACGAGATACGCGCTTGTTGGCCGTCGAGGATGAACCGTTCGACATACGGCGATGCTTCGGGGCGACTCTGCAGGCGGAAACCACCCGCGACGCGCACGAGTTGAAAGCCATGGCCGGCCTCGTCGTACGTGGCGGCGAGTCGATTGCACAACACCTCGACCACCGCGGTCGGTTGTTCGAGCACTTGCGCGAGCAGTTTGGTGGTGACGGGTTCAACGGCAACGAGCAGAATCGCCTCCAGCGCCTGCACGATTTCCGGGGCGATATCGCCCTCCACGACGCGGGTCATCGCCTACCTCTCAACCGTCATAGCTGTCGATTGCACCGAGATCGTCGCCCACCACATCGAGGTTCCACACCACACCAATATCGCCGAAGCGCTCGGCTTGGATGAGATCGACGCGACCCTGTTTGAACAACTCGAGTAACGCAAGGAACCGCACGACGACTTCGATGCGGTCGGTGATTCCTGCGATCAAGGTACGGAACGACGTGGGGCCCTGCGTTGGCAACGTCTGCAGGAGTTCTTCGAGGGCATCGGCGACACTCGCGCGAATCGGCGCAACGTGGAACAAATCGATCGTCACCGGTGCCTTGGGTTCGGTGGCACGCAGGAAGGCCCGGTGCATTCGCATCGGGGTGACCCCTTCGAGCAGGTCGGGCAACAGCGCTTCGAACCGCTCATCAGGCCCGGCCAGACGTGGCTGTGAAAGTTCGGCGCGCTCGATGAGGTCGTGCATCACCGTGGCGACGTCCTTGAACGTCTTGCAGTCCAAGAGGCGCGCCAGCAGGATGTCGCGCTCCTCCCAGAGGGCCAACTCTTCGTCGAGCTCACCATCGTCACCGGTCGGCAGCAGTCGGCGGGCTTTGAGGTCGATCAACGTTGCGGCAATCAACAAGAACTCGGTGGCCACCTCGAGATCGAGGGTTTTCATCTTGTCCAACTCTGCGACGTACGCCTCGACGATGCGGCTCAACGACACCTCGTGGATGTCTACTTCTTGCTGCAGGATGAGATGCAGCAACAGGTCGAACGGACCTTCAAAGACGGGAGTGGATACCGCGTACGGCATTTGTACGAGAGTACCGCTGCGCGCACGACTAACTTGGGATTGTGGCTCGTGTCTTGTCGTGCATCCAACCGACGGGTGACGTGCACCTCGGCAACTACCTCGGTGCCTTGCGCAACTGGGTGAGTGGGCAGCGGGAGAACGACGTCTTCCACGGCATCGTCGACCTGCACGCCTTGACCGTCACCGAAACACCCGGTGTGCTCGGCGACCAGACGCTCTCGCTGGCGGCGATGCTGTTTGCCGTTGGCCTCGACCCCGATGTGGCGACCATCTTCGTGCAGAGTCATCTACCGCAACACTCACAACTGGCGTGGATCATGGAGTGCACCGTGTCGTTCGGCGAACTCAGCCGAATGACACAATTCAAGGACAAAGCCGCCAAACGTGAATCCGACTTCGTGTCCGCCGGGCTGTTCACCTACCCGGCATTGCAGGCCGCCGACATCCTGCTGTACGACGCACAAGAGGTTCCGGTCGGTGATGATCAGCGCCAGCACATCGAGATCACCCGTGACATCGCCATTCGTTTCAACCATCGTTTCGGCGACACCTTCGTGCTGCCGAAGGCGGTCACCCCCAAGGCAGGCGCACGCGTGATGGACCTGCAGAACCCGACGGCCAAGATGTCGAAGTCCGCCGATGGCGAAGCGGGCATCATCTATGTGTTGGATGAACCGGCGGCCATCGAGCGTAAATTCAAACGGGCCGTGACCGATAGTGGGAGCGAGGTGGTGTACGACCGGGCCGGCAAACCTGGGGTGGCGAACCTGCTCGAGATTCTTGCGGCAGCCACCGCCAGCACACCCGAGGCGACGGCCAAGAACTACACGCAATATGGAGCGCTCAAAACTGCGGCCGGTGCCGCGGTGGTGGAAATGCTGGCACCGATTCGACGGCGCTACGACGAGTTGATCAACGATCGCGGCGAACTGACCCGGTTGGTGCGCCGCGGTGACGAGCGAGCCGAGGTAGTGGCAGCCGCAACGCTGGCCCGTGCGCATGCCGCCATCGGTGTGCTCCCCCGTTAGAACATCGACTACACGGCGTCGGCACGACGCAACGCAGCAACGAGGGCTGCATCGCCCTCGCCACGCAACAGCGCCAACGTGACCACGTCGGTGCGAATCGCCTGCAGCAGAACCAGGCCGTGTTGTTCATGGGCGTGATACTTGCGGAACGACTCGGTGCGCCCACCCACCACGGTTGCAACGACACGCATGATCGCACCGAGGTGGCAATCCACCTTGCCGATGTCGTGCAAGAGCGCTGCTTGTCGCGCCGGCAACGGGGCCCGTGGCGCAATGGCATCAAAGCGGCGCAACACGTGCAGCGCATGTCGCTGATCGGGCACGCCCAAGCGGTCGAACAGCCGCAACTCGTCGGCACCGAGCACCCCACCTACTTCGTGTCGTTCGGCAGGTGCCAGTGGCGTGGCGCTGACCATGCCGAAGAATCGCTTCGCCAAATGCCACGCTGGGCTCATCGACGCACCGCCCGGGGATGCGACTCGCGGTACACGCTCACGAGTAATTCGTCGTCCACCTTCGTGTAAATCTGCGTGGTGCTCACCGACGCGTGACCGAGCAGTTCCTGCACGATGCGTAGATCAGCCCCGTGCACCAACATGTGCGTTGCGCACGAATGGCGCAGCGTGTGCGGTGATACCTCTGCCTTGATACCCGCGAGATGTGCGTATTTTCGCACGATGTGGAACGCCGCCTGGCGGCTCAGTCGTGTGCCGTGCACGCCGAGAAACACCGCATCGGCATGGTCACGCGTCTTCCAGCGTTTCGGCACGCGCATCCCGCGGCCACCTTCATCGAGCCAGTCGCCGAGAGCCTCGTGCGCCCGGCGGCCGAACGGCACGATGCGTTCTTTGTCGCCCTTGCCGAGCAGTCGCACGAGTGAGTCGTCCATGTCGAGGTCACCGAGCGACATCCCGCACGCCTCGGAGATTCGGGCACCAGTGGCATACAAGAACTCCACCAGGGCACGATCACGGCGGGCGAATGAATCGTCACCCGTGATCGATGCGATGAGCCGCTCGACTTCGTCTTCCTGCAGCGGCTTGGGCAAACCACTCGGCACCTTCACGCCGTCGACCAAATCTGCCGGGTCGTCATTGCGTTCACCCTCGGCCACCAAATATTTGTGCAACATTCGTACTGCTGCAAACTGGCGGGCAACTGAACGTGGTGCCTTGCCGTGTTTGCGCAGGTGGGTCACGAACGCTTCGATGTCGGCACTGCCGGCAGTCTGGGATGTTTTGCGGCGCTGGCTCAGCCATTCTTCGTAGTCACGCAGGTCGCGGCGATACGCCTCGATCGTCTTGGCTGCCCGCCCCTGTTCGATCTGCAACCAAGCGAGGAACCGTTCGGCGGCAGCGAGCGTCATGGCCCGCAGTCTGTGCGCAAGAAACGCTCGGTGAGCAGCAGCCCGATCACCGTCTTGGCATCGTTGATACGTCCGTCGGTCACCATCTCCAGCGCCTCGACGAACGGTATTTCTTCGATGGTCATGTGCTGCTCTTCTGGCCCATGGCGGTCGGGCTTGGTGTTGTGCAATGAGCGGGCGAGGAAGATCTCTACCTGCGAGTTCGAAATACCCGGTGCAGAAGTGTGACCACCGAGGCGGGTCCACTGATCGGCTTGCACACCCACTTCTTCCTGCAATTCCCGCTGGGCAGTAACGAGCGGGGCCTCCCCCGCTTGATCGCGCATCCCGGCCGGCAGTTCAAGCGTGAGGCAATGCAGCGCTGGTCGATACTGGCGCACCAGCACCACGCGCCGCACATCGTCTTCGCGCAACGCGACCACACCGACGGCACCGGGCGACAGCACGAAACTGCGCGAAAACACCTCGCCTGCAGGATCGACGAAGTCGCCACGCACGAGTGACCAGATTGCCCAGTCGTGAATCGGTGAGATCGAGGCCGTGACGAAGCCACCGACGGGCCCGTTTGCTCGGTCGTGCATCGTGGCACGCGTCAGCGCGCGTGCTCCACGGAACCACTTGCTGAACGCTGCGGGCTGGCACCATCACGACGGGCACGATGGGCCAACGCGGCACCGATCATTTCGCGGAACAGGGGGTGTGGGCGATCGGGGCGACTCTTGAATTCAGGATGCGCTTGGGTGCCCACCCAGAACGGATGATCCGCAAGTTCGACGAACTCGACGAGTCGCTTGTCGGGCGAGGTCCCACTGCAGATGAACCCCGCTTCTTCGAAGCGTGCCCGGTACGACGAGTTGAATTCGTAACGATGACGATGACGCTCACTCACCACCGGCTCGTTGTACGCCCTCGATACTTTCGTGCCTGGTTGCAGCACCGCGTAGTACGCACCGAGGCGCATCGTGCCGCCCTTGTCGGTGATCTCCCGCTGGTCGCTCATGAGGTCGATCACCGGATGCGGTGTAGCGGGGTTGAACTCGGTGGAGTTGGCGTCGGCAAGACCCAGCACGTGGCGGGCAAACTCGACCGTCATTACCTGCATTCCGAGGCACAGCCCGAGGCACGGTACCCCGTGCTCGCGCGCATACCCGGCGGCACGGATTTTCCCCTCGATGCCCCGCGGGCCAAAACCGCCCGGGATGACGATGCCATCCAAACTCGTCATTCGGTCATCGGCGAGCAGACCTTCAACTTCCTCGGCTTGCACCCACTCGATTTCAACTTTCGCACCGTGATGGAAACCGGCGTGACGCAGCGACTCGGCCACCGACAGGTAGGCGTCATGCAACTCGACGTACTTACCGATCAAACCAATGCGCACGGGTGAGGTTGCGGCCTCGACGCGGGCGACGAGTGTCTGCCACGGCGACAAATCAATGTCGCGTTCGATGCGCAGTGTCTCGCACACGACGGTATCAAGGCCTTCGTCGTGCAGGATGAGCGGCAACTCGTAGATATTGCCGACGTCGGCGGCGTTGATGACGTTACGGATCGGCACGTCGCACTGACCGGAAATCTTGCGCTTTAAGCCGTCGGACAGTGGCTGGTCGCTACGGCACACGATGACGTCGGGCTGGATACCGCGGCTGCGCAGTTCGGTGACGCTGTGCTGCGTGGGTTTGGTCTTCTGCTCACCACTCGGGCCGATGAACGGCACGAGGGTGACGTGGATGTAGCACACGTTGTCGCGACCAACTTCGTTGCGCCACTGGCGGATGGATTCAAGGAACGGCAGAATCTCGATGTCGCCGACGGTGCCACCCACCTCGGTGATCACGACGTCGACGTCTTCGGTGGTGATGCGCTGGATGCGGCGCTTGATTTCGTCGGTGACATGCGGAATCACCTGCACGGTGCGCCCGAGGTAGTCGCCGCGTCGCTCGGCAGCCAGCACGGCCTGATAAATCGAACCGGTCGTGGCGTTCGAAGCGCGGGTCAGACTCTCGTCGATGAAACGTTCGTAGTGACCGAGGTCGAGGTCGGTTTCACCGCCGTCGTCTGTAACAAAAACTTCCCCGTGTTCGAACGGGTTCATCGTCCCCGGGTCGACGTTGATGTACGGATCAAGTTTTTGCATCGTGACCCGCAAGCCACGCATCTTCAGCAAGCGTCCGAGCGAAGAAGCAGTGAGACCTTTGCCGAGTGCACTCGCCACACCACCGGTGACGAACACATGCTTGGCCACTTTGTATCTCCCGTCATCTACGTCTGACGGGTTACCGCCAGAAACAACCTTGACGGAATGTCAGTCTACCGTCAGCCCGTCCTACGGTCAGCGACGTGTGGGGCGTGACTTCTTGCGTGTTTTCAGGAGGTTCTTTGCATGTTCCACGGCAGATTCCACGGCCAAACTGCCCGAGAGCATGCGGGCGATCTCGTCGGCACGTTCGTCTTCTTGCAGCGACCGCGCCGTCGCGAAGGTGATGCCTTTGCGCACCTCTTTGCTCACCACGACATGATGTGCTGCTTGCGCCGCCACTTGGGGCAGGTGGGTGACCACCAAAACCTGATGACGTTCGCCCAACGACGCCAGGGCTTCTGCCACAGCCACCGCTGCATCGCCACCAATGCCGGCATCCACTTCGTCGAAGACGAGTGTGCTCGGTGCCTGCGTGAGTACGAGGCGCAACGCCAACATCGCCCGTGCCAATTCCCCGCCCGAGGCCACCTTGGCCAGGGGTGCCGGTTCGCTGCCCGGGTTGGCGGCCAACAGGAATGTGACATCGTCACCGGCGACGTCATTTTCACGTTCGACCCCGACCGTGATCTGCACTCGCGCCCCGCCGAGCGCCAAACGCACCAGATGTTGCTCGACTGCCTTGGCTAGTCGTGGTGCTGTCGTCTCGCGTTGGGTGCGCACCTTGCGCGCGGCTTTTTCGAGCGCAGTGACCGCAGTACTTCGACGACGGTCGAGTTCGGCGGCGCGCTCTTCCCACGATTCAAGTTCGGCCAGCCGACTCCCGGTCTCGCTTCCGTAGGCGATCACTGCCGCGAGGGTCTCGCCATATTTGCGTCGCAAGTCGAACAGGGTCTGACGTCGCTCGACGAGGGCGCCCAACCGCGCCGGGTCTTCATCGACACCCTCCAGTACACGGCGCATCTCGTCGGCGGCATCACCGACGAGCGACTGCAGCTCGCGAATCCGCCCGACGTGGTCGCGCATTGCGTCGCCACGACCGAGTGCGCCCGCAGCAGCACCCATGCGATCGAGTGCCCCATCGTCATCGATGAGTGCGGCGATTGCCGTGGCAAGCGCCCCACGATGTGTCTCGGCATCTTGCAACAGGTCGATCTGTCGTTCAAGCACCGCATCTTCGTCGGTGTCGCGCAGGTCGGCCCGGGTGATTTCTTCGACCTGGAAGCGCAGCAAGTCGATTTCGCGGGCGCGCACACGTTCGTCGCCACCCATTGTTGCGAGCACTGCGTCAATTTCGGTGAGACTGGCCCGGGCAGCGCGCAGTGCGGTGAGGTCGATTTCGCCGTACGTATCGAGGGCGACCCGCTGGGCGGTGCCGCCGAGCAGGCTTTGATGTTCGTGTTGGCCGTGCAGGTCGACGAGGTCTACGCCAAGTTCGCTGAGGTTGTTGACCGTGGCGAGACGACCATCGACATAGGCCCGTGACCGACCCTCGCGGGGCACCACCCGACAAAGTACCCGCTCGGTGCCATCGGCCAGAACGAATCGACCCTCAACGCGCAATTCATCAGCACCAGGTCGTACGACCGACGCATCGGCGCGCTGCCCCACCAGCAGGTTGATGGCTTCGACGATCATCGTCTTGCCGGCGCCAGTCTCGCCGGTGAGCGCCGAGAGGCCGTCTTTCAGCACGATGGTTGATTCTGCGATCACACCGAAGTTCTCGATGTGCAGTTCGACGAGCACGCTTACTCCGACAGCCCGAATTTCGAGCGCAGAATCTGGTGGAATTTGGGTGCAGCAAAGCGCACGAAGTGTGCGGTGCAAAGGTCGGGTGTGTAGGTCACCACGTCGTTGATGGCCAAACTGACCACGCGGCGACCGTCGATAGACAGGTCGACTGGTCGGGTGCCGACCACCGTCATCTGCAGATGCTCCTCGGGGCCGAGCACGAGCGACCGATCAAAGTTCATATGTGGCGACACCGGTGTAACGATCAGTGCCCGGTGGCGCGGTGACACGACGGGGCCGCGCGCAGACATCGAATACGCCGTCGAGCCGGTCGGGGTGGCAACGATGACACCGTCGGCTGAATAGCGCTCGAACAATTCGTGATTGACCGCGACATCGATCCATACCGTTTGACCGGACTGTTGTTTTTCGAGCACCGCCTCATTGAGTGCACGCCACACCGTTTGCGGTTGGTCTTTTTTTGACACGGTTACCTGCAGCAGCATTCGTTGGTCGATGATGAAGTCTTTGTCCGGTGTACCCGACAGCGCCTTGCTCACCGCATCAGACGCCGCACTCACACCAACTTCGGTCAGATAACCGAGCGAACCAACATTGACACCCAGAATCGGCACCGGTGCACCATTCAGCATGCTGACGGCCCGCAATACCGTGCCATCACCACCCAGCACCACCACGAGATCAGAGTCGCTCGCATCTCGATCACTGGCAACGTCACCGAGCTGGTGCGCTTCTGCGTCGGCGCGACACATCCACAGTTGATGTTTGTCTTTGGCCAGCAACGTTCGCAACTCGCCCAAGAGCGGCGGCACCTCACTGCGCGTGTGGTGGGCAACCACCATGACATTGGCCATGTCGTTCAGGCTATTGAGCGATGGCTCGCAGCCAGTGCTCACGGTTGCCCGCCGGGCCGGGCACTGCCGACTCCACATCGCCGACGGGGCGTGCACCACAGGCGGTCAAAGCGTCGCGCACCGTGTCGATGCAGCGCTGACGAATCGCTTCGTCGGTGATGACCCCTTCGCCTCGGTCGACCTCGGCTTTGGTGGCCTCGAATTGCGGCTTCACCAACACCAGCAGCTCCCCACCCTGTCGGGTGACGGACACCAAACTTGCCACCACCAGGGTGAGTGAGATGAACGAGAGATCTGCCACGACGAGATCGAAATTGCCCTGCATCTCGCCGTCACGCACCAGCGCACCAATTGCACGGGCATTCAACTCGTCGCGCACCTCCACCCGTGCGTCGGCGGCGATGCGCGGATGCAACAGCCCACGACCCACATCACACGCCACCACTCGACCAGCCCCGCGCTGCAACACACAGTCGACGAACCCGCCCGTCGAGGCACCGGCATCGAGCACCCGCAGACCGTCAATCGCCAGTGGTGCGCCTGTCGCGGCAAAGTGCGTCAGTGCCGCGTCAAGTTTGAGACCACCACGACTCACGAATTGCCGCAGTGCAATGACCACGAGCACATCCGTGTTGCTGACCTGCCGTGCGGCGTTGAGCACCGGAGAGCCGTTCACCGTGACGCGATCATCGGCGATGAGCGCCTGCGCCTCGTCTTGGCTGCGTGCCAGCCCGGCCGCCACGAGCGCCTTGTCGATTCGCAGATGGCGTGCCACGCGTCAAGCGCCAGGTGATGTGGCGGTGAGCACCGCATCCGCCAGAGCCGCCAGATTGCTGAACACACCGTCGGGTGCAACACTGCGCTCGTCGGAGGTTTCGCTGACACCCGACAACATGAGCCCAAACTTCGCCCCGACCAAACGGGCGAAAGCACCGTCGGTGGAGTCACGGTCGCCAGCCATCCAGGCCTGACTCAGGTCGTCAACTTTCAGTTGTCGGCGCACGAGTTGACCCATCGGTGCGAACGGTTTGCCGGCGATGATCGGCCGCACGCCCCCGGCTTTGGCGATGGCCGCCAAGATGGCACCGCCACCGGGTATCAGACCGGCGGGCGTTGGATACGTGGGGTCGTCATTGGTGCCGATCAGTCGCGCGCCCACCAAGATCGGGGTCACCGCCCGGGTGAGGCCACGAAAATTGAACGACTCGTGATAGCCCACCATGACCGTGTCAATGTCCACTGCCTTTGCCGCAAAGTCGGCATCACTTTCGTCGTCATCGGTGCGACCGACGACGACGGCGCCAACCTGCGCTACCGCTTCGACAATGCCCGGGCCACCCGCCACGAGCACCCGCTCACCAGGTGACAAGAGCAGGGCGGCGGCTTGCGCTGATGTGCACACGTCACCACCAGCCGGGACACCGATCTTGGCCAAGGCGCCTTCTTGGGTGGCGAGTGTGGCCGACGAATTGTTGGTCACGAACAGCACCCGATGCCCGCCAGCACGCAAGCGGGCGATGGCATCAACCGACCCCGCGATCGGCTGGTGCATCAGCCACACGACGCCATCAAGATCACAAAGAATTGGGGCTTTCACACTGTGCCCGACGCTACTTGGCACATCACGGTCACACCTGCCACTCTTGAACGATGCCGATCTTCGCTCCGTTCCGTGCGCTGCGTTTCTCGGCGACGAACGACTTGTTGCGCGTCACTGCCCCGCCGTACGACGTGTTGAGTAGCGCGGATCGCGCGGCACTTGCCGCAATGCATTCGAACAACGTGGTCAACATCGACTTACCACTCGGCGACGACCCGTATGTGGCTGCCGCAACGACGCTCAATGGATGGCGTCGTGACGGTGTGCTCACACTCGACTCGCAGCCATCATTCACCCTGTACCGCATGAGTTTCGTCGACGCCAACGGGGCTCGTCGAAACACGGTCGGTGTCATCGGCGCCCTCGAGGTTGTCGACGAAGGTGCTGGCGGCGTATTGCCCCATGAACGCACCACACCAAAGGCAAAAACCGATCGACTCGACCTCACCCGTGCGACGCGCGCGAACCTTTCACCGGTGTGGGGGTTGTCGTTGCGCGAGCTGCTCACCGATGCGCTGATCGCCGCTGGTCAACCACTCGGAGAATTCATCGACGAGCACGGTGTGACCCACCGCGTCGAAAAAGTTGATGAGCCGCAGCGGGTGCGGTCCATTGCCTCGCTCGTATCTTCGGCACCCGTATTGATCGCCGATGGTCATCATCGTTACGCCATCGCCCGCACCTACCGCGACGAGATGCGTGACACACCACTCGCCGACGCCGCCTGCACCACCATGACCTACGTCGGTGAACTCGTCGATCAACAGCTCAGCATCGCTGCAATTCACCGGCTCTACCGCGACATCAGCAGCGAGCAGCTCCGGGCGGTGCTCAGCCGAACTTTCGATGTTGTGCCAGTCGGGTCGCCGGCTGACTCGCGCATCATCGCCGAGATGTCAGGCCGCGGGTCGCTGTGTTTGGTCGATCGCAGTCTCACTGCGTGGTGGCTCACCCCACAAGCTGGTTCTTTCGTCGGCCTGCGCGACCTTGATAGCGACCGCCTCGAAGCAGCCCTGCGCGGTGTCACCCACGAAGTGGCCTACCAACACGGGTTCGATGAGGTAACGGCGCTCGTGCGTGCTGGTCATGCCGAGGCGGCGATCTTCATTCGCCCGACGAGCATTGCCGAGATTCGTCGCACGGCCGACGAGCGTCTGCTGATGCCGCCAAAATCGACATTTTTTACACCGAAGTTGCGTACGGGTCTGGTGATCCGACCTCTCGACGTCTGAGCCCAGTCACACAACGGGTCACACAACGGGTCGCCGACCTACTCCTTGTCGCGGGTCAGCGGTGCTGACCGTAACTCGCGTGTTCGGGCACTCACCGTGCTGAACAGCTTTTCCAGTCGTGCCGACTTCGTACCAGGCACGATTTGTTCTACGAGTAATTCGGTGATGCTTTGCGTGCGGGGCCCCACCCGAAAGAATCGTCGCCGCACGTGCCCGACAACGGTGACCTCATCGCCAACCTTGATCATTGGCAGGTCCATATTCAGCGCCACCACGGGCACGACCACCCGTCTGCCCGCCACCAACGTGGCGAGATCAAACGTGGTTGCACGCTGATGCCGATCGATGACCCGCACGGTTGGTTGCGCCACGAGCGCCCCGCGCACGACTGCGATGTTCGTCGACTGCTGCTGTTTGGTAGTGGCCCCTCGGGCGATGCGTGTTGCTCGTTTCGACACGAGAACCCCTTTCGTTGACCGCTGTAGACGGTTGCCGAGGTGTGTGCCAGTCAGCACGAAATGTGCGTCAATGTTTGTGGCGCCCGCTCGGCACCCTGTGCAGCGTGTGGTCGGCGCTACTCGCCGAGACCGGCCAAGCGGGATTCAACATCGAAGTACTTTGCGTCATTCTTCGCAACTTTGACAAAAAAGCGCTTTGCTGAAACTGGGTCACCAGCGCGGTCGTGCAGGTCGCCGAGCACATACCACTCCAACACATGGTGCGGCTGCACCTGGCGCGGCTCGGTGCCGTGGGTCATGATACGAATGGCCGAAGCCAAATCGTTGCGGTCGGCATACGCCATGGCGGTCGAGACGCGACCCTCCGCCATGATCATCGGATGCGGTGACGCCTCTTTCAGCTCACCCCACAATTCGTCGACGAGTTCGTAGCGCTTCAAACCGCGATAGCAATCGATGAGCACCGGCATGTTGGTCATGTCGCCACGATCCCCTGCCCTCGCAAACTCCAGATGTTCAGCGGCAACCTTCCAACGCTGCGCGCGATACTCCAGACGCCCGGCCAACACCCGCACGTCGCCGATCAGCCACAGGTCTTCCAACGCTGGCGCCAGCACGGACAACGCTTCGCGATATCGCTCGGCATCGTAGGCCACGAGTGAGCGAGACAACTGTGCACTTACCGCTTCATAACGCCGGTCGCCGACGGCACGACGAACCTCGCCAGCGAGCGGCTCTTGCAGCGCTGGCGCCGTCGGGAACATCGGCCCGTCATCACGACGTGGTGCGCGCGGCTTGCCGCGGGAAGGCCCACGCGACGACTCACGTGGCTCACGGCGATCGCTATCGAATTTGCGTCGACGCACTGAACCTTCGTCGACGACCCGCTCTTCACGGTCTGGGCGATCACCAAATGGCTTGTCTTTGCCGTATTTACGCGGACCTTTGCGAGCGAACACCTCAGACCGGCGACGCTGTGCTTCGGTTTGTGGAATGTCTGCGTCTCGACTGTCACGGCTGCTGCGATCATCGCGACGGTCGTCTCGACGCGGCGGACGACGATCATCACGACCACCTTCGCGCGGCTTCCACTCACGACGCGGGCCATCACTACGCGGGCCATCACTCCGCGACGGACGACGATCATCACGACCGCCCTCGCGAGGCTTCCACTCTTTCCGCGGGCCATCACTCCGCGATGGACGACGATCATCACGACCACCTTCACGCGGTTTCCACTCTTTACGCGGGCCAT
>JAEMQQ010000067.1 GCA_016463775.1 Ilumatobacteraceae bacterium
GACACGTACCCAACAACTGTGGTGCTCGGCGAACCGATGCTTAGCTCCCGCGGTTTGTACTCATCCCTTGGGTCGGGTAGATACTCCTCATCTCCCCAAAAACTTCTCGATATTTGGTCCTTCTGCGATGGGTCACTTTCCACTCTAGATATTGCTATAAAACTCTGTCTGAGCTTTGTGGAGGTGAGAGAAGTGGTTGACACCCTGCTAGAACACAACCTTGTGCAAGTTGTACCACGAATTCTTGAGTGAGTGACTCGCTCAAAATGGTCAGCCATACAATTGTGATGCAGCACCCGTGGCAGGTACTGGCCGAGGAAACCGACGCAACGTTGCGGCAGCTGTTTGCATCGGCAGTTGCCGAGCATCAACCGCGTGGGCGGGTCGCCCTGTTGGCCGTCGGTGGTTATGGTCGGAGCGAACTGGCACCCTTCAGCGACCTTGATGTGTTGCTCGTGCATGAAACCAAAACGATTGATGGTTTATTCGCGCAGTCATTGTGGTATCCGCTGTGGGATGCAGGTCGCAAAATCGGCCATGCCGTACGCACACCCAAAGAGACATTGGCGATGATTCGTTCTGATCTGGATACTGCGACTGCCTTGGTCACCGCCCGTGTCGTGGCTGGCGACCTTGATTTCGGTCAGAAAGTAATCGAACAATGCCGCACCCGGCTACGGAAACAAGGTGGTAAGTGGCTGAACGAACTCCACACCCGCGTTGTTGATCGACACCGTATTGCCGGTGAGGTTGCTTACCTACTCGAACCCGACCTCAAGGAGGGTCTTGGTGGCTTACGCGATATCCATGCGGTGACGTGGGCTCATGCAGTGGGTTTTGATGTCGCTGACGCTGACCTTCGGGCACTTGCCGAGTGCAATGAAACATTGCTACGAATTCGATCAGCGCTGCACCGTACGACAGGAAGACCGGGTGATGTGTTGCATCTGCAGGATCAGGTGGCTGTCGCACGGGAAGCCGGTTTTGAAAATGATGACGCGTTGATGGCGGCGATCGCTGCAGTCGGACGGCAAGTGATGTGGATTTCGCAGGAAATATGGGCACGCCTCGACCCATCGCGTGACCATCCACGGCACGAACAGCCACTTGCTCCTGGTGTCGTGCTGGTCAATGGCGAAGTGCATTTGGCTGATGATGCCGACCCAGCTACCGACCCCACTCTGGTGTTGCGTGTTGCAACTGCAGCCGCACGCACTGGTCGACGGATTGATCGTGACTCACTCGATCGTCTCGGTCGTTTCGCACGAGTGTGGCCATCACCGTGGCCAGCTGGCGCAAGTGACGACCTCGTTGCATTGTTATTGGAAGGTGAACGTGCGATTCCTGTGTGGGAAGCACTCGAACAACGCGACTTGGTGAGTCGGGTGATTCCCGAGTGGAGCGCGGTGCGCTGCCGACCACAACGCAATGCCTTTCATCGTTTTACTGTTGATCGTCACCTCTGGCAGGCAGCGGCAAATGCAGCAGGCCTCAGTGAACGTGTGACACGACCTGATCTGTTGGTGCTTGCTGCGCTATTTCATGATCTTGGCAAGGGCTACCCAGGGGACCACACTGTCGTCGGGCTGCAATTATTTGCCAAGATTGGCCCCCGAATGGGGCTGGGCGCCGATGATATTCGCACCATCATGACGTTGATTGAACACCATCTCTTGCTGCCCGACGTGGCCACCCGTCGAGATGTTTCTGACAACACGACGATTACCTACGTTGCCGAGCGTGTCGAAAACGTGGGCACACTGCAATTGCTTGATGCGCTGACCGAGGCAGATGCACTGGCCACCGGGCCGACTGCCTGGGGCGCATGGAAGCAAGGTCTCATGCACACATTGGTCAGCCGGGTGACACAAGTGTTGGCTGGTGGAACGATAGACACCACAACCTGGCGCTTGTTTCCTGATGCAGCAACGCTTGAAACAATGGCGGTCGGTGAGCGGAACATACGGGCCGATGGTGACGCCATCACATTGGTGAGCCCCGATCGCCCGGGCTTGTTCACATCCGTGGCCGGTGTGTTGTCGGTGCATGGGCTTGACATTCTCAGTGCTGAAGCCCACAGCGATGAACAAGGGACGGCGGCATCGCGCTTCCATGTGCGGTCTGCTCCACAAAATGGTTGGGGTGAGGTGATGCACGATATTCACGCGGCATTGGATGGGCGATTTGACGTGGGTGGCCGCCTACGTGAGCGGGCAGCGACGTACCCACGCCGCAGACAACTGTCGGCACAGGGCCCACAGCCACCAGCCGTGCGATTTGATGACACCGCATCGTCGAATGCCACCGTGGTTGAAGTGCATGCACCCAACCGCGTTGGGCTACTCCACGACATCACGAATGTGTTCGCTGAACTACAACTCGACATCCGCCATGCCCGCATCGTGACGCTTGGTGACAACGTGGTGGACACCTTTTAC
>JAEMQQ010000068.1 GCA_016463775.1 Ilumatobacteraceae bacterium
TGTGGCCGGCGTGGCTGGCAATGGTCAACGCGACCTTGCTGAAGTCATCGCTGGTTTGCGCACACCACAGCAGGGCAATGTAACGGTGTGCGGGGTTCCGACCGCGGGCAGCGGGGCCCGCGGGACGCGTCGAGCCGGCTTGGCGTACGTGCCCGAAGATCGCCTCGGCACGGGTCTGGCACCGTCGATGTCGATCAGAGACAATTTGGTCTTGACCCGCGAGCGCGATTTTCTGGTGGATCGCAAATCGGCACTCCGCGAGGCTGAAACCTTCATCAAGCAACTGGAAATCAAGACCCCGGGGCCGCTCACCCCGACTCGCAAGCTTTCTGGTGGCAACGCACAAAAGGTGCTGTTGGCGCGCGAGTTGTTTGCCGTGAGCGGTGCGCGTGTGCTCGTGGTGTGTTCGCCAACGCGCGGGCTGGATGTGGGGGCCGTCGAGACTGTGCACGCATTGCTCGACGAGGCACGTGATGCCGGCAAGGCCATTTTGCTGGTGAGCGAAGACCTCGACGAGGTCATGACATTGGCCGATCGCGTAATGGTGCTGTACCGCGGTCGCATCACGCTCGAACAGTCGGGGGTCGACACGAATGTCGAGCGAGTCGGCCAAGCAATGGCTGGAATCACCACATGATCTTGCTGGGTCGACGCATTCAAGTGGAGCAGCGCATGGCGGTGCCCAAGTCGGCAGTGGTGATCGTGCCGGTGGTGTCGGTGATATTTGCGTTGGTAGTTGGTGGGGTGTTCTTGGCACTCACCGGGCACCCGCCGATTCGTACGTACATCGATTTGCTGAACAACGGCTACACCAGTTTCTATGGCATCACCGACACCCTCGGGTTGGCGACACCGCTCATCTGCACGGGTCTGGCTGCGGCGTTCACCTTTCGTATGAATCTGTACAGCATCGGCCAAGAAGGCCAGATGTACCTCGGCATGATCGGTGGTACTTGGGCGGGCATCGTGCTGGCCGATTCGCTGCCACCGCTGATTGCGGTGCCGAGCGTGCTGGTGTTCGGCGCAATAGCAGGTGCAGCGTGGATTGCGGTACCTGCATTTCTGCGTGCCCGGCTCGGCACGAGCGAAATCGTCAGCACGTTGCTGCTCAACTATGTGGCGCTCAATTTGGTGAACTACTTCATCTTCGGGTCGACCGGCTTTTTTCGTGACCCCACGACGTCGTTTCCGCAGGGTCGCGCTGTAGCAGAGAGCGCACGACTTTCACCTTTGTCGTTGTTTACCGAAAAAGTCACCAATATGTATCCGACGTTGTTCGTGGCCGTATTGCTTGCCGTACTTTTATTTTGGTTCATGCGGGTTTCCAACTATGGATACGAAACTGCGGTGTATGCCGATTCACCAAATACGGCCCGTTACGCCGGCATGAATTCGGCATGGTTGCAGTCGTCGGTGCTGTTGGTGTCGGGCGCACTGGCGGGTGTTGGCGGGGCGATGTACGTGGTCGGCCCAGCCGGCAAGGTCGACCCCGGCTTGCTACAGGTTGGTTTGGGGTACGCCGGCATCGTGGTGGCGGCATTGGCGCGCTACAACTTCTTGGCCGTGGTGCTGGCGGCCGTGTTGTTTGCTGGTCTGCGCACGGGGGGTAACGCCCTGCAAGTATCGAATGACCCGGTGCCGATTGCCATTGCCGTGGTGCTGCAGGGCGCGGTGCTGTTGTTTGCCCTCGGCGGCGAACTATTTCGGCGCAACAAGGTCACCTTGGTGCGGGTGCAGAGAGCAACGTCGTGAACTCCAACATTTGGTTGCTCACATTCGCTGATGCAATCAGCATCGCCACCACGTTGATTCTTGCCTCACTTGGTGCGATCATCACCGAACGCAGCGGTGTAATCAACCTCGGTGTTGAAGGCATGTTGTTGATGGGGGCAGTCACAGCGTTCGTCGTGGCCGACAGCACCGGCAACTTGTGGTTGGCATTGTTCATCGCGGTGCTGGTTGGCGCCGTGCTGTCATCGATTCACGCTGCACTCACGATTGGGTTGCGGGCCAATCAAATCGTGTCAGGTTTGGCGATGGTGATCTTTGGGACAGGTTTATCGCAATTCATCGGCAAACCGATCGAAGGCGACCCGCTGCCGGTGGTGATTCGACCACTTCAATTGGGCTGGCTAGCGGACTTGCCGTTCGTCGGGCCGGTGGTGTTTGGCCATGACTTGTTCACGTATCTCACCTGGGCGGCGGCGGGCGGGGCATCGTTCTACATGCATCGCACTCGGCCTGGCCTCACGTTGCGGGCTACCGGCGACGCACCGGCCACCGTCGATGCACAAGGTGGCTCGGTGGCATTGATTCGTTGGGTGCACACGATGGTGGGCGGCGCACTCATGACGTTTGCCGGTGCGTGGTACATGTTTGCTCGGGCTGCAGCGTGGAATCAGGCCGCAACCACCA
>JAEMQQ010000069.1 GCA_016463775.1 Ilumatobacteraceae bacterium
GGTGGTTGATCCGAGCCGCGCGAAGGGCCCGATTCGGATTCGTCGATTTCGATAACGAGCCGTGCGCGCACATCCGCGCTTGATGCCGCCACCAGAATCTCCCACTTGCCACCCTCCACTCGCCACGCCCGACGTGCCGGGTTCCAGCGCCGAAACGCCGTCCACGGCACATTGACCACTACATCAGCAAATGAGTTCGGCTCAATCACCCGCTTGCACCACGCCGCGAGTCGTGGCGGGTTGGTGTCACCCGCACGACGCACGTAACACTGCACGACGACCGTGGCAGCACGCACCGACACACAACTCACGGGTACGGTGACGCCACAACGTGGCCAGCTGCGGTCCAACGAAATGCGCGGGGCACCCCATGCAGCATCGCCATAACTCAACCCATGACCAAATGGAATGAGTGGAGCAATGTTCTCGCGCGCTTGCCCGCGCCAGCCGTACCACTCACCTTCGGTGTAGCGCTGGGCACCGTCAACTGGTGCGTAGTGACGCATGGCGGGTGAATCACTCAACTGTCGTGGATACACCACGGGTAAGCGACCACCTGGGTCGACATCGCCGGCCAGAACATCAGCAATGGCATTGCCCATTTCCATGCCACCGAAGAAACCGATGAGCACCGCTGCGACGTCGTTGATCCATGGCATCGCCACCGGTGCACCCGCGTTGACCACCACGATGGTGCGACTATTCACGGCGGCAACCCGTTGCACGAGTTCGTCTTGGCGACCAGGCAACGTAATCGAGTCGCGATCGTGGCCTTCGGTTTCCCATTCATCATTGGTGCCCACCACCACGATGGCGACCTCGGCACCTGCGGCCAGTTGCACGGCAGCATCAAATTCATGTGGGTCTTCCGGGGCGCGCACACCGATGCGTACCGCGCTGAAGCCGGCACGGGTGCGCATGCGGGCCATGAATCGCACGGGCACACCCTGTTTCATGGGGATGCCGTGCACTTGCTCTTCACTGCCAAAACCGAAATATTCACGACCGCGCGGCAGCACACCAAGCGGGTCGTCGACGATTACTTCATCGTTCACAATGAGCGAACCCATGCCAGTGAGCACGAGCGAAACATCGTGCGTGCCGTCAACATCGGGGATGAATTCGCCCGTGATCACGACGGTGAAGTCAAACGGGTCGACACCTGGCGGTGCTGCACCAAAAAAAGTGAGTGCCGAACGCTCGGTGGTGTCGGTGCGGGCAGGCGGGGAACTCGTGTCGTCACGGTCAAAATATTCCACGCTCCAGCCAGGTTTGCCATCGGGCGTTCGCAATTGCGCAGCACCGACGATCGGTGCAAGTTTGTCAATTGAGGTGCCACGTCGCCACGCAACAATGTCGTCGCCGTAGCGGGCCTGCAACCCATCCAGGATCGTGCTCGTCGAAATTGCCTGCAGGCTCGACGACCCACCACCCTGCGTGCGCGTCACCTTCGCATTCGGCCCCACGACGGCAATCGACCGAACGGTGCCTGGGGTTATCGGCAACGCACGTGCATCATTGCGCACCAAGACGCTGCCCGCCGCCGATGCCCGCCGAACGAGTGCTCGTTCGTTCGGGTCATCCACCGTTTGCTCGGCTGATGACGCAGGCCGTTCGTCGGCTCGTGTGCGCTCGATGAGTCGCAGCACTGCTTCGACACGAACGTCGATTTCTGCTTCGCTCACCAGGCCCTCTTCGGCGGCTTGCAGCAGTTTCTTGCCGTAAATCGTGGCGGGGCCGGGCATCGGCACATCGAGCCCGGCCCGCACCGAGGCAACGGTGTCGTGTGCGCCGAACCAGTCAGACACCACGAAGCCGTCGAACCCCCAGTCGACACGCAAGACCTCGTGCAGTAACTCGCGGTTGTTGGCCGCATGCTCGCCATTCACCTTGTTGTAGCTGCTCATCACACCCCACGCGCCTGCATCAATCACCGTCGCCTCGAACGGTCGCAAATAAAACTCGCGCAAAGTTGTTTCGTCGACCTGCGCGTCAACCGTCATGCGATCCACTTCGGTGTCGTTGGCCGCAAAATGCTTCACCGTCACTGCCACTTCTTGCGACTGCACACCACGCACGATCGCCGTGGCAAGTTGCGCCGTCAACTCGGGGTCTTCGCTCAAGCACTCAAACGTGCGGCCACCGATTGGCGTGCGATGCAAATTGACGGTCGGGGCGAGCAACACATGCACCGCTTTGCGCCGCGCCTCACGCCCGAGTAGCACCCCGAGTTGGTGGGCTAAATCAACATCCCACGAGGCCCCCACCACGATGGAAGTTGGAATGTTCAGCCCTGGTGTGCGCGTTGCACCGAGTGACTCACCACGCACACCATTCGGACCATCCGACATTTTGATTGCCGGAATGTCGAGGCGTGGTATCGCATGCGTGCGCCACGTGGATGCCCCACCGAG
>JAEMQQ010000045.1 GCA_016463775.1 Ilumatobacteraceae bacterium
CGATCGACGTCAGCGACGTGCTGGAAGCCGTCAGCAAGGAGCGTGACGACTTCAAGGATCTGGCCCTGCGCTTGCAGGCCGACTTTGAAAACTTCCGCAAGCGTGTGACCACGCAGGTCGTCGACGATGTGGCGCGGGAAACCGCCAAACTCGTCGAGTCGATGCTTCCCGTATTGGATGCCTGTGAGGCGGCCGCTGCCCACGGCGTGCAGGGCATCGAGTCGGTGTGGTCGGCGCTCCTTGGCGCGTTGCAAAAGCAGGGTCTCGAAGTACTCGACCTCGCCCAGCAACCATTCGACCCGGCAACGGCAGAAGCGGTCGTGCATGAACCAGGTGACGACGACAGCGTCGGGCCCATCGTGGTGGAAGTGTTGCGGACGGGATATCGCTGGAAGGGTCGGGTGCTGCGCGCGGCCATGGTCAAGGTGAAGGGTTGAACTCACAAACGAGGTTGATATGACTGCACAACGGGAGTGGTTCGAAAAGGACTACTACGCCGTGCTCACTGTTGCCCAAAACGCATCGGCAAAAGACATCACGAAGGTGTACCGCAAACTGGCGCGTCAGTACCACCCCGACGCCAACCCGAACAATGCAGCAGCCGAAGAACGCTTCAAGGAAATTTCTGCGGCCTATGACGTGCTCGGTGACGAAGAGCGCCGGCGTGAATACGACGAGGTGCGACGACTCGGCCCGGGCGCCTTTGGTGGACCAGGTGGCAGATCGTCGCAGTTCGACATGAGCGACATGGCCGGGGCGGGTGGCTTGGGAGATCTGCTCGGCCAGATGTTCAGCGGTGGTCGTCGCAACGGTGCAGGTGCGGGGCCGCGGCGTGGTTCTGATCTGGAAGCGGCGCTCACCATCGACTTCGTTGATGCAGTGAAGGGTCTCACCACCAGCTTGCACATCACCTCCGAAGCGGTGTGCAGTAGCTGCAGCGGCTCGGGTGCGCGTCAGGGCACGACACCGAAACGTTGCACGCAGTGTGGTGGGCGTGGTGCCACCGACATGAATCAAGGTGGTTTTGCTTTCTCCATGCCGTGCTCGCCGTGCGGTGGCCGCGGTGCGGTGATCGAGCATGCGTGCGGAACGTGTCGTGGCACTGGTGTGGAGATGCGCAATCGCGAGGTCAACGTGCGGGTACCGGCAGGTATCGGTGACGGTTCGCGAATTCGAGTGAAGGGTCGCGGGGCGCCAGGTCGCAACAGCGGCCCAGCCGGCGACTTGTTCGTGATTTGTCGCGTGACCCCGCACCCGTTGTTCAGTCGTGACGGACACAACCTGCTCGTACGCATCCCCGTGTCGTTCACTGCTGCGGCCTTGGGTGCCGACGTTTCGGTGCCGACGCTGGAGGGTGACACCGTGATGCTGCGTCTACGCGCCGGAACCCAACCGGGAAGTCGTCATCGTGTGAAAGGGCGCGGTATCGCAAGTGACAAAGATTCGGGAGACTTGATCGTCACCGTCGATGTCACGGTGCCCACATCACTCTCCGAACAACAACGCGAGGCACTACTGGCATTCGCCAAGGAGGAGACAACATGAGTCAACAACCAGATCGAGACCACTACCGCATGGCGGTGTACGTGATTTCGGTGGCTGCCGAGTTGTCGGGCATGCACCCCCAAACGTTGCGTAACTACGAACGGGTTGGGTTGCTGTGCCCCGCCCGCACACAGGGTGGCAATCGCCGATACAGCGAGGCCGACATTGCCCTCCTACACCGCATCGCCACACTCGTCGACAGTGGCATGAACCTCGAGGGCATTCGCCACGTGCTGACGCTGGAAAACGACGTCGCACAGTTACGCAAAGAAGTGCAGGCATTGCGCGAGCACGTGGCCCACCAGCGCGCCGCGCGAGGCGAGTTGGTACCCACACGACAAGTGCTGTCGGTGTTCACGCGTCGTTCGGGCTTTTTTGGTGAGCAATCATGACGCTTGACCCCAGAACCTGGACGACCAAGACCAGCGAAGCGGTCGCGGCTGCGATGCAGGTGGCAAACACTGCCGGGCATCGTGACCTCACCCCGCACCACGTGCTGGCAGCGATCATTCGCCAAGAGGGCACGATTGTTGCACCCGTGCTCGCCAAGGTCGGTGTGCCGATCCAGCTCATCTCAGAAAAATGTGCGGCCGTGCTCGCCAAGTTGCCGAGCGTGAAGGGCGAAGCAGAACCGCGGCTCAATCGCGAGTTGGCCGCAGCGTTTGCGGCTGCCGCAGAAACACAGACCGAGTTCCGAGACGACTATCTATCGGTGGAGATGTTGATGCTCGCGTTCCACGACATCATCGGTGTGCCACGCGATGACTTGTTCGCTGCATTACGCGAGCTACGTGGCTCGCACCGGGTGACGTCGGAGAACCCGGAGGACCAATTTCGGGCATTGGAGAAATACAGCGTCGACCTCACGGCACGTGCCCGAGCCGGCAAACTCGACCCGGTCATCGGGCGTGACGAGGAAATTCGTCGGGTGGTGCAGGTGCTCTCGCGTCGCACGAAGAACAATCCGATCCTCATCGGTGAGCCTGGTGTCGGTAAAACGGCCATCGCCGAGGGTCTGGCCCAGCGAATTGCGTCTGGTGACGTGCCGGAAGGATTGAAATCGAAGAGATTGGTCTCACTTGATATCGGAGCGATGCTTGCCGGCGCAAAGTACCGCGGCGAATTCGAGGAACGCCTGAAGGCGGTACTGAAAGAAATCGTTGCCGCGGGTGGTGAAGTCATCACGTTCGTCGACGAGATCCACACGCTCGTCGGCGCGGGTGGCACCGAAGGTGCGATCGATGCAGGCAACATGGTCAAGCCGATGTTGGCACGCGGTGAGCTGCGCATGATCGGTGCCACGACACTCGACGAATATCGCACCCACGTCGAGAAAGATGCCGCACTCGAGCGTCGATTCCAACAGGTGTATGTCGGTGAGCCCACCGTCGAGGACACGATTGCCATCTTGCGTGGGTTGAAGGAGCGCTATGAAGTGCACCACGGCGTGCGCATCCAGGACAATGCGTTGGTGAGTGCCGCGGTGTTGTCCAATCGTTACCTCACGAACCGTTTCCTGCCCGACAAGGCAATCGACCTCATGGACGAAGCTGCCAGCAAACTGCGGATTGAAATCGACTCGATGCCGACGGAAATCGATGTCGTGGAGCGTCGCGTCATGCAGCTGCAAATCGAAAAGGTCGCCTTGTCGAAAGAAACCGACGCTGCGAGCAAAGAACGCCTCGGCACCCTCGATGCCGAGTTGCAGGAGCTGGTGCAACGTTCGACGGTGATGAAGCAGCGCTGGGAAGCAGAGAAGCAGGGCATCCACGCAGTGCGCACATTGAAAGAAGAGTTGGATGTGCTCCGGCAACAGGCCGAGCGTCAGGCAGACCTCGAGAAAAAAGCCGAGCTCATCTACGGCCGGATTCCCGAACTTGAGCGCCGCATCAGTGAGGCGACCTCGGGCGAAACCGCACGAACCGGCGAAGCCCGCATGCTGAAAGAAGAGGTCGACTCCGAAGACATCGCCGAAGTCGTTGCCAAGTGGACGGGCATTCCGCTTTCGCGTCTGATGGAAGGTGAGCTGCACAAACTCGTGCATCTGGAGGAGTTGTTGCACCAGCGTGTGATCGGCCAAAATGCAGCCGTCACGGTGGTGGCCAATGCAATCCGGCGCAGTCGGGCGGGGTTGTCCGACCCGAATCGTCCGATCGGCTCATTCCTGTTGCTCGGCCCGACCGGTGTCGGTAAGACGGAGTTGGCACGTGCCCTCGCAGCATTCTTGTTCGATGATGAAAAGGCCATGGTGCGCATCGACATGGCTGAATATTCCGAAAAACATGCGGTCAGCCGTCTCGTTGGTGCTCCTCCCGGGTACGTCGGTTACGACGAAGGGGGACAATTGACCGAGGCAGTGCGGCGTCGCCCGTACAGCGTGGTGTTGCTCGATGAGATCGAAAAAGCACATCACGAGGTGTTCAACATTTTGTTGCAGGTGCTCGACGAAGGTCGCCTCACCGACGGCCAGGGTCGCACGGCAGATTTCACCAACACGATTCTCATCATGACGAGCAATTTGCCCGTTGAACCGAGTGAGTACTTCCGGCCCGAGTTCATCAACCGCATCGACGAGATCGTGCGTTTCGCCAGTCTCACCCGTGATGATCTCGGGGCCATCGTCGAAATTCAGGTGCAACACCTGATCGATCGTCTTGCCGAGCGACGGATCACATTGGCGGTGACACCAGCGGCGCGTCTGGCGCTCGCCAACCGTGGTTATGACGCCGAGTTCGGTGCGCGTCCACTCAAGCGATTGATCCAACGGGCGATCGCCGACCCAGCCGCATTGTTGCTGCTGGAGGGCAAGGTGTCGGAGGTGAGCGGCAACGGCATCATCGTCGACGACGTGAACGGCGAATTTTCGGTGAATCCGTCCGACGCAGGCTAATCAGCCACACGGCTTTGGTGTTATTCGAATCGTTGTCGCAGGGCGTTGCCGTGTGCGGGGAAACCCTCATGGTCGGCCAACGCTGTGATCGTCGCACTCATTCGTCGAAGTGCCGCCTCTGACGCAGATGCAATAGCCGTCGTTTTCATGAACGCAGCCACGGTGATCCCCGACGACACGGCGGCGAATCCACTCGTTGGTAATGACGCCGGGCAGCCGAGCACGAAGTTGGCGGCAGAAAATGGCGTATCTTGCCCGACGAGAATCTCCCCGGCGTTGTTGATCCGCGCCACCAAGTCGTCAGCATGCGGGCGTTCGATGGCAAGTTGCAAATGTTCGGGCGCAAAGGCATTCACCACATCGCAGGCTTCGGCCAATGTCGCCACGAGCACCGCACCACCGTTGACCCCGAGTGCTGCGCGTGCCGCCGCAGCGCGGGTAGTGGGCATGTTGGCAAGCAGTTGGTCGAGTTCGGTGTCGATGGCGTCGACGATGTTGCGCTCGACGGCGACGAGCACCACGGTGGAATCTTCACCGTGTTCGGCTTCGATCAACAGATCAAGGGCGGCACGGCGTGGGTCGGTGGAGTGGTCGGCGATCATCATGCTCTCGGTCGGGCCGAGCACCATCATCGTTGCCACGCCGTGGCGCTGCATCTCCACTTGGGCAGCGGTGACTGCCGGGCTGCCTGGTCCGACGATTTTGCGCACCGCTGCAATGGTGCGTGTGCCAAAACCGAGTGCGGCAATACCAGCCGGACCATTCGCGCGGTACACCTCGTGGATACCGAGCAAGCGGCAGACGACGAGTACGGCAGGGTCGACGCGCCCAGAGCCATCGGGCAACGGTGGCACGAGAACGGCGATGCGTGGCACACCGGCAACGACCGCAGGTACACCAAGTTGGTAGGCGACGGACGGATAACTCGCCTTCCCGCCCGGTACGAAGAGACCAACCGAGGTGATGGGCGTGAGTTTTTCACCGACATGCGCACCGGGTGCGATTTCCATTGACCAATCCGTCAGCCGTGCTCGCACCGCTTCGTTGAATCGACGAACATGATCAATCGCATCCACCAATGCCGCATGCACGTCGTCACCAACACGCGCCGCCATAATTTCGTCGGTGCCGATGCGGAGTTGTTCGGGTCGTAGCGACACGCCGTCGAACCGTCGCGTCGCATCACACACCGCATCGTCGCCACGCACACGCACATCCTCGAGTAGCGACATGATCTCGGTGCGCAAACTTTGGGACAGCACGCCGGCCAGCGAACGTTCGGTGAGCAATTTGCGCTCGGCCTCACCCATGGTCGCCCATTCGCGGCGGCGCAATACGGCGTTCACGTCACGAAACTATCGGTCAAAGCGCATCATCTTGCCCCGTTCGGACTGGAAGCCGAGTAGACTTTCTCAACGTTCCCACAAGCGCAGGAGCGTCAATGCCCGTCACCGTAGTAGTTGGTACCCAGTGGGGGGATGAAGGCAAGGCCAAGATCATCGATCTGCTGGCCAGTTCGCATAGCCATGTCGTGCGGTATCAGGGCGGGCACAATGCCGGCCATACCGTCGTGGTGGGTGCCGAGCGCTATGCGTTGCAGCTCGTACCGAGCGGAGTGTTGTACGAGACGGTTGTTCCGGTCATCGGCAACGGTGTGGTCGTTGATTTGCCGACGCTGTTTGCCGAGATCGATGCGCTCGAGTCGCGGGGCGTGTCGTGCAAGCGGCTGCGCGTGTCGACGTTGGCGCACCTCATCTTTCCGTGGCATCAACGACACGATGCGATCAGTGAAGCCCTGCGGGGAGACTCGAAACTTGGCACGACCCTCAAAGGCATCGGGCCGGCGTATGCCGACAAGGTGAAGCGGATCGGCGTGCGCGCCGGCGAAGTGCGCGATCGTGAGCGCTTCCACACATTGGTGAAGGAGCGGGTGACCCAGGAGAACACCGTCTTTGCCTCACTCGGTGAGCCGTTGATGGATGTCGACGACGTGGTGGCACGTTACGACGAATATGCACAGCGACTTTTGCCGTATCTTGCCGACACCGTGAACATGCTGCATGATGCGCTCGACCAAAAAGCCGCGGTGTTGTTGGAAGGTGCCCAGGCAACATTCCTTGACATCGATCACGGCACGTATCCATTCGTCACCTCGTCGAACCCCACCGCTGGTGGCGCCTGCGCGGGCAGCGGTGTCGGCCCGCGTGACATCACGCGAGTGGTGGGCATCGCCAAGGCCTACACCACACGAGTCGGGGCCGGACCATTTCCGACGGAAGTGCACGGTGCACTCGGGGATCGCATCGTAGAAATCGGGCATGAATTCGGCACGGTCACGGGCCGCCGCCGCCGACCAGGTTGGCTCGACCTCGTGATGTTGCGTCACGCGGCGCGCGTCAATTCACTCACCGACATCGCACTCACCAAACTTGATGTACTCGATGATTTTGAGACCATTCGCGTGTGTGTCGGCTATCGCTTGGATGGCCAGACCATGCAGGGATACCCCGATGATGCTGAGACGCTGGCCCGTGTGGAATGTGTGTATGAAGACCTCCCCGGATGGAAACAAACGTTGCGCAAATGCCGCAGCGAGTCGGAACTTCCCCGCGAGGTATTGGCACTGTTGGCACTCGTTGAACGACATACCCATGTGCCGGTCAGTGTGGTGGGTGTCGGCCCCGAGCGTGACGATGTCGTTTTGCGATCGGTGCGATCGGTGCACACGTGATTGAGCGCTACTCGCTGCCCGACATGGACGCACTCTTCAGTGATGTCGCACGCTTCTCGCGATATCTCGAGATCGAGTTGCACGCACTTGACGCCCAAGCCACGCTCGGTGTCGTGCCGGCTGCGGCTGCTGCTGCGTGCCGGGCGCGCGCACCGCAGGTTGATGCCGCGTTCGTGCAGGCGGTGAGTGACCGCGAGGCAGTAACCAACCATGATGTTGCCGCATTCGTGGACGTCGTGCAAGAACGCATCGGTGGCGCGGATGCTGCATGGGTGCATCATGGGCTCACCAGCAGCGACGTGGTCGATACCGCATGGTGCGCGATGTTGCGCGATGCAGGTGAACTCATTGACGCCTCACTCGCTGAACTCATTGTGGTGCTGGTGCGAGAGGCACGAACCCATCGTGACACCCCGATGATCGGTCGAACGCACGGCATGCATGCCGAGCCCACCACGTTCGGCGCCAAGGTTGCGTTGTGGGCATTGCAAGTTGATCGTGACCGTCGGCGAATGAAAGCAGCACGGTTCACCGTGGCGGTGTGCAAGTTGTCCGGTGCGGTCGGCACGTACAGCAATATCGACCCACGCGTCGAGGAACATGTTGCAAAAGCCATGGGCCTGCGCGCGGTGCCGGCGACGCAAGTAGTCAGCCGAGATCGCCACGCAGAGTTTCTCTCGGCGTGTGCGAGCACGGCCAGCACCGTCGAGATGATCGCAGTCGAACTACGCCATCTCCAACGCACCGAGGTGTCGGAAGTGCGCGAAGGTTTTGCGGTCGGCCAAAAGGGCAGTTCAGCGATGCCCCACAAGCGCAATCCGATTTCTGCTGAGACACTGACCGGCTTGGCCCGAGTGGTGCGCGGCAACTTGCAGGCCGGGTTGCAGAACGTGGCACTGTGGCACGAGCGCGATATTTCGCATTCGTCGGTGGAGCGCATCATCCTTCCTGACACGGCAACCCTCACGTGTTATATGGTGCGACGTCTCACACGGTTGGTTGCCAGTTGGGAAGTCGACGTAACGCAGATGCGCACCAACCTTGACTTGACCAATGGTGCGATTTTTTCGCAGTCGGTCTTGCTCGCTTTGGTAGAAGCGGGGCTGTCGCGCGATGCGGCGTATCGGCTCGTGCAGGAGTCGTCGCGGCGGTCGCACGAAACCACAACCTCGCTACGGCAAGTGTTGAGTGCGATGCCTGATGTCGCCAAGGTGCTGGGTGCCGAGGCATTGTCAGCGGCATTCGACGTGCAGCGGGTGTTGCGCCATGCGGGTCGGGCAGTTGATGCGCTGAATGATCTCGGTGGTTGATGGTCGTGTCGTCGTTGCCGCCGCTCGATGATGCGCGCCACGCACTCCGCCAACATGTGCTGGCGCATTCGTTGAAAACTGGCGACTTCACGCTCAAATCTGGCCGCACCAGTTCTTGGTTTTTGGATACCAAACAAACGGCATGTCGCCCGGACGGCATCGTGCTCATTGCCGACGTTGCTTTGGCGTTGTTGCCCGCAGATATAACCACAATTGGTGGTCTCACGATGGGGGCTGACCCGGTGGCCTTCGGCATCGCTGCGATTGCTGCCACACGTGGGCGATTACTGCGTAGCTTCAGTGTGCGCAAAGAAACCAAGGATCATGGTGTGACTGGGCGCATCGCCGGCGCGTTGCAGCCAGGTGACAAAGTCGCAATCGTGGAAGACACCGTCACACGAGGCACGTCAATCTTTGAGGCGGTCGAAGTGGTGCGGGC
Organism: Ilumatobacteraceae bacterium; assembly: GCA_016463775.1. Taxonomy (GTDB): domain Bacteria; phylum Actinomycetota; class Acidimicrobiia; order Acidimicrobiales; family Ilumatobacteraceae; genus F1-60-MAGs027. The sequence continues at coordinate 8,916 of JAEMQQ010000045.1, forward strand.
GTTCGGCGCACACCCCGTGTTCATCACCGTCATCGTGGATCGTGGTGGCACTTGTGCTGAGCTGGCACGTGTCGCCAACATCGCCTACGAACCGATGCTTACTGCACCCGAATTGGGCTACGACTACAACACGTAGTTCTCACTCTCACGCAGCAAACAATAAATTGTGGTCGGGACCGGCGTCGATCCGGTGACCCCGCGCTTTTCAGGCGCGTGCTCTGCCAACTGAGCTACCCGACCATGATTCGGTGTTGCCACCGTCTCGCGGTCCCGACGGGATTTGAACCCGCGACCTCCGGCTTGACAGGCCGGCGTGAACTCC